>JADJCK010000007.1:0-300000 GCA_016703265.1 bacterium | reverse complement strand
GCGGCGCGGCAGTCGTGCCTTCGGTTGGGCGTGCGAACCACAGGGGTGCGCGACTGTGCGCACGCTCGTAGCAGCGACCCGCATCTCGGTCACCGGCCAGTTCGCAGACAAGTCCGGCATCCTGCCAGTAGACATCGGCCAGAGGCATGTTGTGGAACCGGCGGTCGTCGATATCGCCGAGCGCCCAGCGGGCGCCGGCAAAGTCGCCGTCCGCCAGCAGCGCCTGCGACCGGATCCAGTCGTTGGCGAACGAACCCGGGGAGGCCTCGTAGCCGGCGCTCAGCGACGAGGTGTGCCGGTACTCGATCGGCGGCATCCGCACCGTCCAGTCGATGGCTTCGGCGGTTCGCCCGCTGCCGGCCAGGCAGAGCCCGTGGATGAGCGCTTCCGGCCCGTCGGGCCGGCGCCCCTGACGGCCGACCATCATCGTCGCCGCGGCTTCCGCCTGCTCCCACATGCCAAGGCGGCTGCAGGCAAGAGCCAGGGCCCAACCTGCGGTGCGTCGCAGGCTCGCGCACATTGCGGCTGCATCCTTGTCCGCTTCATCGACGTCGGCATCCTCGAGCAGGCGCAGCGCCCGACTCCAGTCGGCGATGGCCGCGCGCGGCTCTCCGGCTGCCTTGCGGACCAGGCCGCGGGCCACGAGCGCCGTGAGGCAGCAGGGGTCGGCGGCCAGGGCGGCCGTGAAGTCGGCATGCGCAGTCACAAGCTGGTCATTGGGGCGAAGAAGCTGGGAGCCGTGGAGCCCCGTGCGCCACCGGGACAGGCAACCTCGACTGAAAACCACATCGAGACTGCGCGCCACCTTCCCGTCGCGGGCGCGGAATTCGCCGACCCAGGGCTCACAGGCTGCCGCAGCTCTCGCCGCGAGGGCGGCCCGCGCCTCCGGCGGCAACGCCCGGAGTGTCGCCACTTCCACCGCGAAACCCGCGGTATCGGGCAGCGCCGCGGGTTCCGGACAGGCGGCACGGACAGCGGCCGCGCTCAACAGGAAGACAAGGACGGAAGCTGAACGGCACCAAAGGGGCATCAGGCATCCTTCCGCTCGGGGCCCGCCTGTAGGTACCGAACCGGCGCCGGCCTGACAAGCGCCGGCCGCCGATCCTAGTGCGGCAGATCCGCCTTCTCCCACCAACGTCGCCGCAGCTGGTACGCCACGGCCAGTGCGACCAGGGACAGCGCCGCCATGATCGGCACGGAGACACGGTACGGCAGCGAGCAAAGGAGTCCATGGCCCCAGATGAAGGACATGACCAGGAATACACGGCAGCAGACTGTGCCCTGCGGCCGCAACGCCACGCCCAGCCAGGCGAACGGCGCCAGCATGGGAACCAGCCAGATGCCGTGCGGCAGCGGCGCGCTGTAGGTGACCGGGCGGCCATTCCAGGTCAGCGGCGGCAGCACGGCGGCGAGGAGCTGGAACACCGCGGCCGTCAGCAGTGTCCCGCCGAGAGCCAGCAGCATCATGGGCCCCAGCAGCGCCACCTCCGCGCGGAAGCCGGTGCGCCGCGAGCACGAGGTCATCGGCGCCGTGAGCAGCATGGCCGCGAGACTGAAGAACGGCCAGCTGGCCCACTGGTAGACCAACCCCGCGAACCAGAAATCCAGCATGCCCTCGCGAGTGCCGCCATCGACATACCCGCCCGACACCATCATCACCGGGATGCCGACCCAGCAGCACCAGCAAACCAGCTGCGCACGGTGAAAGTCATGGCGACGTCCAGGGCCAGCAGTTGCCGGATGCGGGCCAGGACCGGGCGACCTCCGGTCACGCGCGATCGCCGCGAGGCCGAACAACCGGTCGATCAGGCGCCGCCGCCAGACCGGCCCTGCCCGGCACGTACGTGGCAACCTGCTGCTGCTTGTACGCAACCATGCGTTCGGACGAAACAGGTCGTCCGCGCCGAGCACCAGCGTGCCGTGCAGTCGCCGGTACAGCCCCGGCCGCGCCAGACTGCGCCCGAGCAGCCACAGCAACAACACCGCAGCCACCAGCCACGGCCACGCCGTGTCGAAGACCGCATCCAGTTCACCGGACTTCGACTTGTAGCCCAGGTATCTGGCCGGGAACCAGAGGTACCAGATCCAGATCGGGATCTGGAACGACCACGGGATGTAGAGCGTCGCCAGCGCGAACAGCGCGTGGACACACAGCACCGAACCGGCCACCATCAATGGGCGCATGCCGCCGAAGTCCGGATGGAAAGCACCCAGCAATGCAGCCATCACCACGGCGAGCCCGGCCGCCCAGGAGAACTGGGCCGTCAGGAGTTTCCGGCGCAGCCCCGGCTGGAAGAAGGCCGGGCTGGCCGCCATGATCTCCTTGTGCGACGTCGTCACCGCACAGGTGATCTGCGCGGTCATGAACAGCGCGCTGAACAACGCCATCGCCTGGCTGCCCGACCTGAAGACCGACACGACAACGACCACCAGCGGCACCGCCACGCCGAGGCTCATCCGCGTGACCAGCCGCCCCGGCCTCGGCACCAGCAGCCGGCGATTCAGACCCATCGCGTTCATACCTTCCTCCCGTCGGCGGTGGCGATGAGCCGGTAGATCTCCTCGAACTCGAGGCCGCGCACCCGGGCCTCGACGCCGAGAGCGCGCGCGGCCGCCTCGACCTGGTGGCGCGGCACGTGCCCGCACACGGCCATCGCGCGCCGCCGGTCGCCCGTCACCGTCAGCAGGCCGGGCAGCGGCAGCGGGTCGGGCAGGTCGGCGCCGACGGCGGTCACATCGACGCGATGGTAGGTCTCGCGCAGTTCATCCAGCGACTGGTGGCAGTGCACCTGGCCGCTGTTGATGACCAGCACGGTGTCGACCACCTTCTCGACATCGCTCAGCACGTGCGACGAGATGAGGATCGTGCGATTCCCGTCCTGGATCAGTTCCATGACCAGCCGCAGGAAATCGTTCCGCGCGACGGGATCCAGCGAGGCCGCCGGCTCGTCCATGATCAGCAGGTCCGGTCGCGGCGCCACCGCCACGAGGATCGCCAGGCGCTGCCGCAGGCCCGGCGACAGCGTGCCCACGCGTTTGGCCGGATCCAGCGCGAAGTCGGCGAGCAGGCGATCGGCGAGCGAGGCATCCCACCGTTCGCGCCCCGCGCGCACGAAGGCGATAGTCTCGCCCACGGTCAGCCATTCCATCAGCTGCGGCACCTGGCTGACGTAGCCGATGCGCGCCAGCGCCGCATCGTCCAGCTTCGCCGCCGGCATCCCGAACGTCTCGACCGTGCCCGAGGTGGGCAGCAGCAGCCCCGGCAGGTGCCCCATCAACGTGGTCTTCCCGCTGCCGTTGGGCCCGAGCACGCCGACGATGGTGCCGGGCAGCAGGTCCAGGCTCACGTCGTCGAGGGCTCGCGTCGAGCCGTAGTGCTTGCTGACCGCGCGCAGGCGGACAATGGGCTGCTCACTCATGGTCGTTCCCCTCTTCAACGCGGAAGTCCCGCATGTGTCCGCAAAGGCGGCGAGCCGCCTCGTCTTCTTCGATCTGCATCTGCACCAGCAGCGCGGCGGCGCTGCGCAGCTCGCGGTCGAGCAGGTCCTCGCGGTCATCGCGCGTGTTGCGCCGCACGGCGGCGGCCACGAACAGGCCCACGCCGCGGCGTCGTTCCAGCACGCCCGCGTCGACCAACGCACTGTAGGCCTTGCTCACGGTCATCGGGTTCACGTGGACGCGCGCCGCCAGGCCCGCCACCGGCTCCACCTGGTCGCCGGGTACGAGACCGCCGGTCAGCACCATCCGCTTCACCTGATCGATGATCTGGCGGTAGATGGGTGTGCCGTCGCGCGGGTCGATGTGGATCACGGCCGCCTGTCCTGTCCGTCGGGTCCGGGACTGTTAGCGTATTAGTATTGTAATATACTCAAAACTCGCAACATGGGTTGCAGGAAAAATCGGAAAAATCGTGAGGCCGATCTGAAGTCCCATAACATCATGCGGTCATTGATTTTACAAAGCGTCGCCGGAGCCTGCCCGGTCGAACCCGGACCTTGCCCGAGTTCGCGCAGGCTCCGGCGCTGTGGTGCCTCACCGGAACAGGCTCTTCACCTCGCCCCACCGCGCGTTCTCGCGGACATTCCAGTCGCCAAACCAGAACACCGGGCGGTTGAAGGCGCCGCTGACCGGCATCATCCCGACCAGGTCGTCGCCCGTGTCCTCAGCGTCGACGTAAGCCATCACGCCGGAAATGGACTGCGGCGTGGCGGTGCTCAGCAGGTAACCCGCGCGGTTGTTGCCGAACGACAGCACGCGAACGGTGGCCAGCGTGGCCGCCCGCGAGCTGCTGACCGGAACGGCGCTGGCAAAGCCGACGATCAGGTTGTTGGTGCTGCCGACGTTGATCGCCAGCGCCGGGAATTCCACGCTGAGCAGCATGTCGCCGCTCGGCGGCACGATGCCGCACTCGAAGCCCGCGACCGACCCCACATCGCGCGTACCCGAGCCGCCGAACCCGTCGTTCACCGGGTTCAGGAGCACCAGGTAGAGGGCGTGCTGCGTGTAGGGGTCGATCGCGACCTGGTCGACCGTGCCGCCCGTATCGTAGAACAGGCCCAGGAGATTCGAATCGTCGGCGCGGCCGGAAGCCGGCAGCAGGCAGGTCAGGAGAAACAGCATCGGCATCGCGGCCGACAGCGAGGACTTCGCGAGGTTTTTCCACATGGCACACACCCCGGGCGGTGGCGAGGTTCAGGACCCCGACTCGGCTCCGACCGCTGTGCGGGCCCGGTCCGGGGCCCGGCCAGGCGGGATGGCGCGTCCCGCCGTGTTGTCCGCCAGGGAGGCGGACTGAACGTACGGAGAGGGCGGCCGCCGGACAATGCCCGGCCCGCCGCGGCAGCCCGGTTGACCCCGGCGCGCGCCGCCGACTATACTTGCCGATGTGCGGCCGGCGCCGCGCGAAACCGAGCCACCCGGGGGAATCCACGCATGGCCAACCGCACCGCAGCCCGCCTCGCGTTCTTCACCGCCGTCCTGGTGCTGGCGCTGTCGCTGCTGGCCGCCTGCGGTCGCGTGGCCCCGAGCTACGAACCGGCCAACCTCACAGTCACGTCGACGCCACCCGGCGCGGCGATCCTGCTCGACGGCCGCGACACCGGCCAGGTCACGCCCTACACGTTCACCGGCGTGAGCCCGACGTCGCATGAAGTGCGCGTGAACCTTGCCGAGTGGCACGCCGATCCCGAATCCATCGCCCTTGAACTCAGCCCCCTCGATGACGCCGAAGTCAGCTTCACGCTCTTCCAGACGGGACTGCGCGTGACCAGCGAACCGGCGGGCGCGCACATCCTCGTCGACGGCGTGGACACCGGCAGGATCACGCCGGCGGTGGTGGCCGGCCTCGATCCCGGCACGTACGAGGTGTCGCTCGCCCTCGAAACGTGGCTGTGCATTCCGGGAGCGGTGACGATCGAGGTCGTCGAAGGCGCCATCGCCGAAGTCCCTGCCGAAGCCCTGCGCCTGCGTTCACGCCGCACCGTGATGCTCGAGAGCTTCGGCAATGTCAACTGCGCCACGTGCGCCCAGGCGGCCGAGAACCTGGTAGCGGTCACGGACAGTGACGGCTTCGGCCCGGACCGCGCCCTGTTCCTCGAGTTCAGCGTGAACTGGCCGAGCCCGATCGACCCGTTCTACCTGGCCAACCCCACCGAGAACTCCGACCGCTTCACCTACTACTGGGTGATGGGCGCACCGGCGCTCTATGTGAACGGTGGCATCCAGACCTATCCGCTGAACGCGGACTCGACGGCTGCCGCGGTGACCGGCCGGTGGGCGACGGACCCGGGCTTCCTGGTCGATGTCGCGGCCAACGCCGCCGCAGGCGCGTCGGTGCCGGTCACGGTCACATTGACGCCGCTGGTCGACCGCGACCTGGCCGGCGCGGTGCTCTACGTTGCCCTCTACGAGAACCTCATCTCCTATGCGACGGCTCCCGGCAACAACGGGCAGACCGTGTTCCACCACATGTTCCGCGACCGCATCGACGTGCCGCCCGCGCTCGGCGCGCTGGTTGCCGGGCAACCGGTGGTGCACGAGTTCGCTCTCAATCGCGGTTCGGCCGACCCAGCCAACGTGACGGTGGTCGCCTTCGTGCAGCGCGTGGCCGACCGCGTGGTCCTGCAGGCCGGCTCGAATCGCCCCGAAGTGCCGTCGGCGGCGGAACTCGGCGGTGCGCGATGAGCGCCCGCACCCGTTTGCCGGCCCTTGCCCTCGGGCTGCTGATGCTGGCGCAGCCGATCACCGCCGTGGCCCAGTATTCCTTCGACTGGGTGATCGCCGACAGCGGAGCGGTGGACCAGTTGAACAGCACCACCACCTTCCACACCGACATCATCAACACCGGCAGCATCGCCGACAGGTACCGGGTCACGCTCACGGCCGACATGCCGGCAACCTGGCTGACGACCATGTGCGATGCCGGCCTGTGCTATCCGCCGTTCATCACGACGCTTGAGTTCAACGTGGCGCCCGGCGACACGCTCTACGTCGGCATCAACATCACGCCGATGATCGACAGCGGAGCCGGCACTTCCACCGTCACCGTGGCCAGCATCAATGCACCGGCCCAGACGTCGACGGCAGGATTCTCGGTGCTGACCCCCGGCGCCGACGTGCTGGTCGTCGACGCCGACGGCGTTGCCGGCGTCCCGTTGCCCGTTGTCGAGGCGGTGGCGACCGCCGGGCGCACGACTGCCGTCTGGGACCGCGCCGCTTCCGGCAAGCTGGCGCCGGCAGAACTGGCCTCGTTCGCGGCGATCGTCTGGCATGCGGGCGAGTCCCTTTCGGGCCTCGATGCCGACGACCGCGCGACGCTGGCGGCCCACCTGGCCGGCGGTGGCCGCCTCCTGCTCGGCGGCGCCAACCTGGCCTTCGCTTCCTGCGACCCGGCCGGCGCACGGTACGACGCTGCCGCCGTCAGCTGGTACGCAGCGACGCTCGGCGTGGGCTACGCCGCCGACTCCAGCGGCACCCCCCTGGTCTCCGGCGTGCCGGGTGACCCGGTGGGCGCCGGACTGTCGTTCGCCATCAACGGCAACGGCGCCAATGCGCTGCCCGACGTGCTGACCGCCCAGGGCGGGAGTGCCAGCCTGCGGTACGCGGGCGGCGCGGTGGCTGCGGTCAGGCGCCAGGGCGCCGCCGGCAAGTCGCTGTTCCTCGGTTTCGACGGAGCCGGCATCGCCGACAACGCGGCACGGTCGGCGTTCATGGCTGCGGCACTCGACTGGCTCGCCGACGATGCCTCGGCGGTGCCGCTGCCTGGCGCATCGACGCCGCTGGGCCTCGGAGCCTTCCCCAACCCCTTCAACCCGCACACGACGCTGTGGGTCGCCAACGACGGCCCGGACGCCGCCGTTGCCGCGCTGGACGTGTACGACCTGCGTGGCCGGCACGTGCGCACGCTTCGCCGCGGCCCGCTGGCCGCCGGCCGCACGGCCGTGTCCTGGGACGGCCGCGACGATGCGGGCCGTTCCCTGCCCACCGGCCCGTACCTGGCAAGGCTCAGCCTGCCCGGCGGCACCATCGCCTCCCTGAAGCTCACCATCGCCAAATGAGGCGGGCCACGAACCTTCACCAGGAGCCCCCGATGTTCGATTCCGGCGCCCGACGTCAGGCCTTCTCACGTTGCCCGGCAGTGCCGCAGGTGCGTGTCCGGCCGCTCATGATCCTCCTCGCGACACTGTTCGTGGCCAGCGCCCCGACCATGTCCGTCGCGGCAGCTGCCGACTGGTCGCTGGAAGATGTTTCCGGCCGGCGCGTGTCCTTTGCCGACGAACTGGCGCGCGGCCCCGTGGTGGTCTCCTTCTGGGCCACCTGGTGCAAGCCCTGCCTGAAGGAGATGCCGCAGCTCGACGCCTTGGCCGCGACCTACGCAGGCCGCGTCACGTTCCTGGCCGTCAATACCGACGACTCGAAGAGCGTGGCCAAGGTCGAGCCCCTGGTGCGCGCACGCGGCTGGGAGAAGCTCACCGTGCTGCTGGATCCCGGCGCCGTCGTGCAGCGGCAACTGCAGGTCGATGCCATGCCCTACCTCGTCCTCTACGACCGCGACGGCAGCGTGGCCTTCCGGCACACCGGCTACGTCGAGGGCGGCGAGGCGGAACTGCAGCTGGCCATCGAGAAGGTCCTGGCGGTAGCACTGCCCGAGATCGGGGCGCCGGCCGACGACGCCGCGACCGACCTTGCCACCGACGTTGCCGTTGACGCAGCGGGCGGCGACGGCGGCCTGCCCGGCGAACTGCTGGCCAGCGATCGCTTCGAGTATTCATACGCGACCGACACGCGTCGCGAGATCGTCGAGAACTGGCTGGACCTCGGCTGGCACCGCGGCAACGTGCGCGCCGGGCTCACGCTCAACTCGCAGGCCCCGGGCGAGGAAGGCGGCCGCCGCAACGAGATCACCCATCGCTGGTTCGAGTTCACGCGCGACGGCGCCACCATCCGCGCCGGCCACTTCCACGGGTTGTTCGGGCGCGGCCTGCTCTTCAACGCCTGGCAGGACCGCAGCCTGCGGATCGACACGAGACTGGACGGCGTGATGGCGACGGTCCGCCGCGGCAGCCTGGCGGCCACCGTGCTGTCGGGCACGCCCTCGGTGAGCGAACTGGATGTCCGCGCCGCCGACCTCGAGTGGAACGCCGGGCGCCAGGTCGTCTGCGGCGTGTCCGGCATCACCTGGCACAACTCGGCCGGCACCGGTACCGGCGCTGTCGACCGCGAGTGGGCCGCCGCGCTGCGCGCCCGGCAGAGCCTGGCGCAAGCCGACTGGTACGTGGAGATCGCGGCGCGCAACCGGTTCTCGCTCGACGCCTTCGACTACGACGCCGCGGCCGACGATCCGCGTGAAGGCTGGGCGCTGTACGGCAACCTGAACTTGTACCGCGGCCCGTTCACCCTGTCGTGGGAAGGCAGCGACTACCAGGACTTCGAACTGCTGTCGCGCGCCGACGGCGTCACGTCGCTGAACCGGCCGCCGGCGCTGGCGCGCGAGTTCATGTGGACGCTCCTGAACCGGGCGCCGCACACCCTCAACGCCAACGACGAGAAGGGCCACAACCTCGACCTGTCGTGGCAGGCGCCGAACGGCGTCGCGGTGCAGGCAAGCGCGTCGCGCCTGCGCCTGCATGACGGCGGCACCGTCTACGAGTCCGTGTACCTCGCGGCAGAGAAGGAAAAGTGGGGCGACTTCGGCGTCGTGGCCGGACTCGGCTTCCAGGACAGCGAAGGCCTGCGGCAGACACTGGCCGCCGAGGTCTCCTGGCGGCGCGGCAACCAGCGCGCGTGGTCGTTCCACGCCGAGCACCAGCATGTGCGCGTGGGCGGCGGCGTGGGGTTCGACCTCGGCGCCTACGACCAGCAGTGGTGCAAGCTGGAATACTCGATGCCGCGGTGGATCTTCGCGGCCATGCTCGAGACGAACAACAAGTACGGGGCGCAGCGCTCGACGAACGAGGACCCGGGCCCGTACGCCGCGATCCAGGCCACACGCAACCTGCCGAACGGGGCGACGCTCAACCTCTGGGCCGGCGAGCGCCAGGAAGGATTCCTGTGCGCGGGAGGCGTGTGCAAGTTCGAGCCCGCATTCAGCGGCCTCGAGTTCTTCGGCACGCTGCGCTGGTAGGGCCGGCGCCGCGCCTCACCGTTCAGGCAAGCGGATCCAGTCGCGTGAACGCCTCGTTCAGCGCGCCGACGGTGGCCGCGTCGCGGCCCTCCATGTAGTAGCGCAGCACGGCGTCCGTGCCCGACGCGCGCAACTCGAACCACAGGCCCGCGAACTCGATGAGCGTGCCGTCTCCGGCCCGGAACGCGCGGGTCACGGGCGGCAGGGCCGCATCGGCCGGCAATCGCGCCGCCAGTGTCGCGGCCACCTCCGCCGGCGTCTTCCCTTCCAGCGCCGCAAAGAAGGCAACCGTCGCTTCCTTGCGCGCGTTGCCGGCGGCCTTGGCCGCTTCGCGCGCCTCGCCCGTGAGCGCCTCGTCGAACAGCGTCAGGTCACGGCGTTCGTAGAAGCGGAACGTGGTGTCGTAGCGGTCGAGCGCGGCCAGGTAGTAGCCCGCGAAGCTCCCGGCCTCCGCATGCAGGCGTGCGGCCAGGCAGAGCGCCAGCACGCCGATCTGCATGGCGTCCTTTTCCTTCGGCGCCAAGCTGTGCCGCGCCCCGTGGCGGCTGGCCACCGGTTCGGCAAAGCCCATCGCCGCGCCGCCGCTCTCCTCGGCCATGATCAACAGGCGCGGCTTCGGGCCGAACGCGGTCTCGCGCCCGTTCACGTCGCGCGCGGTTGCCGTCGCCACGCCGGCTGCCACCTGCTTCTCGAGGCTGCCCACCAGCTCCGCGAAGTACTTGAATCCCACCGGCACCTGGAAGGTGGGCAGGTTCGCGCCCGTGCGGCGGCCAGTGACCTCGGCAATCTCGCCGATGCTGCGACTGGTGGGGAACGTCGTCGCCGTCACCCAGTCGTGAGCAGACAGGGCGCCGGCCGCGGCCAGTCCCTCCAGCTTGAGCGCGGTCAGCATGAAGTAGATCTGGTTGGGCTTGAAGAAGACGAGGCAGCGGTCGGCGTCCAGCGCATCCACCTCGAGGCCTGCCGCCCCTGCGGCCGCGGCCAGGCTTGCCGGCGCCGTAGTCACCATGTTGAACCGGTCGCCGTCGGGATCCCAGATGAAGAAGACGTCGCACCGGCGCTCACGCAGCAGGGCCTGGGCTCCCACGTTCTTGTAGACCTGCCACTTGCCGGGGTCCACGCCGTGGTTCCGGCCGTCCACCTGGCCGATGCCGTGGTAGTCGCTGTGCTCGGCTTCGTGCGTGAAGAAGACGGTTCCCGATTCGCCGCAGGAGATGTCGAGCGCCGCGAACACGCGGCGCGCCGTGGCGGCCATCGAACCGCCCTCGGTGCAGTACGCCGCGCGGAAGCCCTTCGCGGCGGCCGGCGCGATCGCTTCCAGCAGCGGCGCCGGAACAACCTGCCGAAGCACGTCGACGTAGGCATCGACGGGGTCGAAGTCGCGGCTGATGAGCGGATCGTCGCACGCCGCCAGGTTGATGCTGACGCCGCCGGCCACGGCTGCCGCCACCAGCTCGCGCACGCCCTGCTCGATCAACGGGGCCATCTCGATCAACTGGCCGCCGTCACCGTCCATCGGCTTCCAGCCGCCCTTGTAGCTCTGGCTGTGCGACGCCGTGAAGTTCTCGCCGCCGTCCAGTTCGTCGTGGAAGACGCCGAACGACGACAACCAGATCGGCGTGGTGCGCATCCCGGCCGGGCGCAGGTGCACCCGCAACCCGTGCGCGGCGTAGATGCGGGCCGCCAGGTCGATCAGTTCCTGCGTGTGCGGGCGCACCTCGCCGCCCACATGGAGCGCCTTCAGGCCGCGCGCCACGGCCAGCCGGGCGCGCGCCTCGAGGAAGACCGCCGCCGTCAACGCATTGAACGGCACGCCGAGGTTGAAGAAATCGGCGGGATCGAGCAGGTCGCGATAGCCGGCAGTGCCCAACTGGAACTGACGGGCCCAGTTGGGCAGCTTCGCGGCGGCGCACAGCGCGGGATCCAGGTGAATGGTCTCGCGGCCGGCGGAAAACGGCGTGAACAGCGGGCGGCTGGTCGGCATGGCTCGGGCTCCCGGCTCGGGCTGAAGGCAGGCGTGCACGGCACTTCCGGGAGCGAATATAGCGGAGCCCGCCCGGGTCACCAAGTGCGCGCGCAACGCGCGGCGATCAGGCAGGCTGGATCGAGACCCCGCACCAGCGGTGCAGCTTGTCGACCAGGTCGTCTGGTCGCAACGGCTTGGCGAGATAGTCGTCCATGCCCGCCGCCAGGCACGTCTCATGGTCGCCCGGCATCGCGTTGGCCGTCACGGCGATGATCGGCACGCGGGGCCCGTCCCCCTCCAGGTCGCGGATGGCCCGCGTCGCCTGCAATCCATCCATTGCCGGCATCTGCAGGTCCATGAAGATCGCATCATAGACCCGCTCGCGGGCCATCTGCAGGGCGACGGCGCCGTTCTCCGCCACCTCCACCCGGCAGCCGGCGCGCTCGAGGATGCGCGTGGCCAGGGTGCGGTTGACCAGATTGTCTTCCGCCAGCAGGACAGTCAGGTGAGCGTCGGCTTCCGGCGGGCATGGCTCGTTCGCCGGCGCGGGTGGGGTCACGTTGCCCAGCGGCTGCGCGCTGGTGCCGACAGCGGCCCCGACGACGCGCGCCGGCGCCACGGGGCACAGCGACATCTCCACCCTGAAGATGAACGTAGCGCCGCGGCCGTAGACACTCGAGACCCCGAGTGACCCGCCCATCAGCCGCGCCAGGCCCTGTCTGACCGCCAGCCCCAGCCCCGAGCCGCCGTAGGCCCGCGAGGCGGAGCCGTCACCCTGCGTGAACATGGTGAAGATGCGCTCGAGATCCTCCGGCCGGATGCCCGTGCCCGTGTCGCGCACGGAAATCGTCAGCTCCCCGGTGCCCATGGCACCCCGCATCACGTGCAGCGTCACGGTCACCGTACCGGCTTCGGTGAACTTGACCGCATTGCCCACGAGGTGCCCCAGCACCTGGCAGAACCGCAATTCGTCGCCGAAGACCGGGAGCGGAGTGTCCGCACCGGTCGCCAGGGCGATCGCCACCTGCTTGCCTGCGGCCGCGGGCGCGAATCGCGCGACAGTGGCGGCCATGGCGGCGCGCACATCGAACACGACCGGCTGCAACGCCAGCTGCCCGGACTCGAGGCGCGCCATGTCGAGGATGCCCGTCAGCACCTCGAACAGCGACAGCGACGATTGGTGCATCAACTGGACGTATTCACGGGCCTCGGCCGGCAGGTGCGTCTGAAGCGCCAGTTCGGAGGCGCCGATCAGGCCGTTCAGCGGCGTGCGCAGTTCGTGGCTCATGCTGGCCAGGAACTGCTGCTTGATGTCGGCGGACGCCCGGGCATCGGCCTCGGCGTCCTGCCGGCACAGCGTCTGGTGCGCCAGTTGTTCCTCGAGCTGCGCGATGCGCTCCAGCAGCTCCGCCTCGGTGGTCAAGACAGCCGTCCCCATGCGTCGGGAACCAGCCCCGGGGGCCGTTCCGACGTCGTTGTCGCAGGGCAGGGAGCCCTGTTCCAGTCCGTTTCACGAGGAAGGGATCGGCCGGCGCTGATGAATGCTTACGGGATTCTTTAATCGACGAACGAGACGCCCACAACCGCCCGGACGGCCGACTTTTCGACCTCGAAGAATTCGGCCGCCGTGAACCCGAACATCCCGGCCACCAGATTGCTGGGAAATACCGCGACGCGCGTGTTCAGGTCACGGACGTTGGCGTTGAAGAAGCGCCGGGCGGCCTGGATGCGGTCCTCGGTGTTCGCCAGTTCGTGCTGGAGCTGCAGGTAGTGCGCGCTGGCCTTCAGGTCGGGATAGGCTTCGACCACGGCCAGCAGCCTGTTGACGCTGGTCACGAGCGCCTGCTCCTCGCGGGCCTGCTCGCCGGGCGTCCCGCCCGATGCCGCTGCGCGATCGCGGGCCCGCACGACCGCCTCGAACGTGCTGCTCTCGTGCGCGGCGTAGCCCTTCACCACATCGACCAGGTTCGGGATCAGGTCGTAGCGGCGCTTGAGTTCGGTGTCGATGCCGGACCATGATTCGTCCACCATCTGCCGCAGGCGGACCATGGTGTTGTAGGTCAGCACGCCCCAGGTCACGACCAGGACCGGCGGAATCAGGAAGACCCAGGCACTCATGCGTCCACTCCCGTTTGCTGACGGACGATGTAGTCGGGGATGCGCTCGCGGAATCCCTCGATCAGGCCGATGGCGGCCTCGTAGTCGGCAGGCCGCGCCTGGCCGCGCTTGAAGACGGCGATCTCGTGGCTCCCCATCTCGAGGGCGAAGCCCGACGGCGCCGTGAGCATGAACTCCATCATGCGCGCATGGATCACGTCATAGGCCCACTTGCGATCATCGGCCGAGACGTGGAAGCGCGCGCTGAATTCGGCGGACTCGAAGTCGATGTCGTCGGCCCCGAGGAATTCACCCACCTTGTCGAAGGCGTGCTCGGGCCGGATGCGCAGCGGACGCACGGGAAACGGCAGGTCGACGATGGCAACGGCATAGCGGTGCGTCGTGCGGTTCTTCCCGTGGCCGGTCACGTACCGGTAGTCGAACAGCGCCAGCGGCCGCCCGTCCAGCTCGCCGCGGACCAGGCACCCGCAGCGACGCGAGTGCCCACGGGACAGCAGCGCCAGCGCGGGGTGCTCATACAGGGGGCCGCCCTCGCCGCCGGGCCACACGCGCCAGCCCCGCCCCAGGGCCCAGAGCCGCACCGCTTCCTGGCGCTTCTGGTCCTGGAGCCAGAGCCAGATGGCGAGCGCGGCCAGCAACGCCAGGATGACGAGGAAGATCCACGGCTGCGGGGACATCGGCCTCCTCAGTCCAGCCCGCGCAGGAGCGACGACGGCACCTGCACTTCCATCTGCAACAACGCCTGGCTCAGGGTCTTGCCTTGCGGGTCGACCAGCAGGCTGGTTGTCCCGCCCCCGCCGAGCGCACCCTCGAGCAGGAAGTTGAACCCCTCCAGATTGTCCAGGCGGTGGCGCGTGACCGGCCCCTTGACCATGGGCCCGAAGTACTTCTTCACGCGCGCAGCCGTAAGGTACCCGGCCAGCCACTCGTAGATTCGCGGCGAGCGCGCCAGCACGCCGATGTTCGAGGTGTCGCCCTTGTCGCCGCTGCGCGCGTAGCACAACCGGCGCAACGCCACCGCGCGCAGCGCGCCCTTCGGCTGCGTGCGCGACAGGGAACGCGGCTTGATGCCGCTGCGCACCGGCTCGCCCCCCTCGCCCCGGACCGGGAACTCGATGCGACGGTGGGTCTCGGCCCCATCGGCGGCAAAAGTCCGCACTTCGGCAGCTACGCGGTCGCGCCGCAGCAGCGCCGGCCAGTAGGCCACCACCTGCTGGGGACGCGGCCGGCCGCGCGTCGAGACGGCCATGCCCGAAGGCCCGGCCAGGATCAGCGCCGGCAGCGCCTTGGCGAAGTCCTCGAGCTTGGCGGGGTCCGGGTCGCAGGCGCCGAAACGCAGGTAGATCTCGTCGGGCTCGCAGCGGGCCAGGTGCGCCGGCCAGATGCTGCCGGCGCCGACCAGCGACGTGTTCGTCTTGGCGAAGCGGTGGCCCGCCTTCCGCCAGAACACGTCGGCCACGACCTTCGCCTTGTCGCGCACGTCGGGCCCGCAGAGCAGCACCTCGCCGTCGGCCTTCCAGCCGTCCTCGTACGCCATCGACACCTTGAATCGCTCCGGCGCCGGTCCGCCGCGCACGCCGCTGACGCCCACGCGGTCCGGCCCGAGCTCGCGAACCTCGATGGTGTCGAAGAATGCGACACCGTCGGGCGAGATGTACTGGCCCGGGTCGCCCATCTCGTAGACGAGCTGCTCCTTCACCGATTTCGCGCAGACCTTGCCGCCGGTCTTCCGGTGCTTGGTGACGGTGAACGTGCCGTCCGGCGCCATCTCGATGATGGGATAGCCGATGTCGCGGAAGCTGCGCACCTCGCGCCAGTCGGTGAGATTGCCGCCCGAAGCCTGCGCACCGCACTCGATGATGTGCCCGGCCACGATGCCGGCCGCCATCAGGTCCCAGTCGTCCATGGCCCAGCCGAACTCGTGGATCATCGGCGCCAGCGTGATGCCGGTGTCGGTCACGCGCCCGGTCACCACGATGTCGCAACCCTCGGCCAGCGCCGCCACGACGGGCTCGGCCCCGAGGTACACGTTGGCGGCAATGACGCGGTCCCGGACGGGTCCGAACGCGGCCCCCGTCTCCATGTTGGTGAACGATTCGCCGGCGGCGCCCAGCTCCGTGAGCCGGCCGCAGATGTCATCCCCATAGACGACGCCCACCTTCAGCGACAAGCCGCGCTCCCGGACCATCGACTGGATCTTCCGGCCCAGCGCCGCGGGGTTGATCCCGCCGGCGTTGGTGATCACCTTGACGCCGGTTTCGGCGATGATCGGCAGGCAGGTCTCCAGCTGCGTGACGAAATCGCGCGCATAGCCCAGTTCGGGGTTCTTCAATTGCTGCTTGCGCAGGATCGACATGGTGAGCTCGGCGAGGAAGTCCATCGTGATGTAATCGAGGGGGCCGCCGACCAGTTGGCGGCGCAGGGCGTCGAGGTCGTCGCCCCAGTAGCCGCCTGCGTTGCCGATGCGGATCGTCTTCTTCAACGGGCACTCCTTCGGGTCCCGGCGGGCCGGGGCGGCAGGTCGCGCGCTTTGCGCGCTTGTCATTTCGCGGCACGGGCTGATAATGGGTGTGTCCATCCGCCCGAAGCAAGCAGGAAAGGCATACCGGCACCATGGTACCCGGCTCCCGGCCGCAGGACTACCCCGACTACTTCGTCTTCGCGTTCCCGCTGTCGGACGACGCCTGGGACCGCTATGCCGTCGAGGCCCTGCTGCCCCCCGGGCTCGCGACCGCCCCGGCAGATCCGGCCTGGGAGATCCGCCGCCTGGCCGCCCGGCTGGTCCAGGAGCGGCCGGACGGCCCGCCGGCAGAGGTCCTGCTGGCCTTGCGCACGCTGAACCAGGCCCTGCGCTTCGTGGCCGTGCGCTATTTCCGCCACGACAACCCCGGCAGCCTCGACCGCGGGCGCCTGTGGGCCGCCCGCCGCCTTGGCGACAGCGGCGTGGCCGGCGTGCTGGGCGCCTTCGTCGACCTCTACCCGCCGCTGGACGTGCGGGCCGGTCGCAGCGACACGCCCGGGTTCCTGGGCGACCGCAGCGGGCCGCTGACGGGCGACGACCTGGCCACGATCGAGCTGCTGCTTCTGTACCTGAACGTAGGCAATCCCGCGGCAGCGCCCGCCAGCCCCCTGTTTGCCGACGACGCCCTGCGGCAGCGCGTTTCGTACGTGCCGTTCGTGACCATCTTCGAGGACTACCTGGCCGAACACGAGGCTCCCGGCAGCGAAGGCGTGTCGATCCTCCAGTTGTTGCGCGCACCGCTGCTGGCCAGCCCCGGTTCGCTGTTCGGGCAGCTGGCCTACATTCGCGACCACTGGGGGCACCTGTTGCCCGACGACCTGCTGCGCGGCCTGCAGCTGGCCCTCGACGTGCTGAAGGAAATCGACCTCCACCGGCCGGCGGGACCCGGCGGCCCTGCGCCCGTGCTCGAGTTCGGCCCCGGCCGCGCCGGCTGGCAGGACGATCGCCCCGAGCCCGAAGCCTTCAGCAACGACGCCGCCTGGATGAGCAACGTGGTGCTCATCGCCAAGTCGGTGCACGTCTGGCTGGACCAGCTGGGCAAGCGCCACGGCCGGCCGTTCACGCGCCTCGACCAGATCCCCGACCAGGAACTGGACCGGCTGGCCGCCTGGGGCGTCAACGGACTCTGGCTGATCGGCCTGTGGGAGCGCTCCGAGGCCTCGCGACGCATCAAGCAGTACATGGGCAACCCCGACGCCGCGGCCAGCGCCTACGCGCTGCACGACTACCGCATCGCCGACGAACTGGGCGGCGAGGACGCCTGGCGCGACCTGAGCGAGCGCGCCGGCCGCCGCGGCATCCGCCTGGCCAGCGACATGGTGCCCAACCACATGGGCATCGACAGCACCTGGGTGGTCGAGCACCCCGAGTATTTCCTGCAGTTGCCGCACCCGCCCTATCCGGCCTACCGCTTCGACGGCGGCAACCTCTGCGACACGCCGGGCGTCGGCGTGCGCATCGAGGAAGGCTACTGGAACCGCTCGGACGCCGCCGTGGTGTTCCAGCGCGTGGACGAGGGTTCCGGCCAGGCGCGTTACATCTACCACGGCAACGACGGCACCAGCATGCCGTGGAACGACACGGCGCAGCTCGACTTCCTGCGCGCCGACGTGCGCGAGGCCGTGATCCGCGTCATCCTCGACGTGGCGCGCCGCTTCCCCATCATCCGTTTCGATGCGGCGATGACGCTGGCCAAGAAGCACTACCAGCGGCTGTGGTTCCCGGCCCCGGGCGATTCCGGTGCCATCCCCTCGCGCGCCGAGCACGGCATGACGCGCGAGCAGTTCGACGCCGCCATGCCGCTGGAATTCTGGCGCGAGGTCGTGGACCGCGTGGCGAAGGAAGCACCCGACACGCTGCTGCTGGCCGAGGCCTTCTGGCTGATGGAAGGCTACTTCGTCCGCACGCTGGGCATGCACCGCGTCTACAACAGCGCGTTCATGAACATGCTCAAGCTCGAGGACAACGCGAAGTACCGGCAGACGCTCAAGAACGTGCTCGAATTCAGTCCCGCAGTGCTGCAGCGGTTCGTCAACTTCATGAACAACCCGGACGAACGCACCGCCATCGAGCAGTTCGGCAAAGGCGACAAGTACTTCGGCTGCATGTTGATGATGGTGACGCTGCCGGGCCTGCCGATGATCGGGCACGGCCAGATCGAGGGCTTCACCGAGAAGTACGGCATGGAGTACCGGCGCGCCTACTGGGACGAGCATCCCGACGAGGACCTGATCCGCCGGCACGAGCGCGACATCTTCCCGCTGATGCGCCGCCGCAGCATCTTCTCCGGCGCCGAGCACTTCTCGCTGTTCGATTTCGAGGGCGACGGCGGCTGGGTCGACGAAAACGTCTTCGCCTATGCGAACCGCGGTCCCGAGGGCAAGGCGCTCATCCTCTACAACAACGCATTCGACCGCACCAGCGGTCGCGTGCGGCTGTCCTCGGCGATCAACACCGGCAGCGCGGAACAGCCGCACCTGGTACGGCGGTCGCTGGCCGAGGCACTGGACCTCGACACGTCCGCGGGCACCTGGCACCTTTTCCGCGACCATATCGAAGGCTGCGAGTACCTGCGCTCGGGCGAGGAACTCGCCGGCGACGGCCTGCACACGCCGCTGAACGGCTACCAGGCACGTGCGCTGGTCGAATGGCGCACCGTGCGCGATGCCGACGGCAGCTGGGCCCGCGTCGCGGCCATGCTGCGCGGCGGCGGCACGCCGGACCTGGGACGGGCGCGGCGCCGCCTGCAACTGGAAGGCGAACTGGCCGAAGTGCGGCGCTGGTTTGCGCCGGTCCTGCTGTCGTGGCTGGAAGCCGCAGCCATTCCGGCCGCCGCCGGGACACCGGCTGCCAGGGTCGCCGGTCCCGCGACCGGTCCGAGCGCGCCGAAGAAGGCGGTCACGCCGGTCAAGCCGGGCACGTCGGCGACACCGGTCAAGCCGGTCACGCCGCCCCTGACCGACCAACCGGACGAGCTCGACGGCCTGCCGGAAGGCCTGGCCGACTGCGCCCGCGCGCTGCACCGGCTGCCGGCGACAGTCGCCACCTTTGCTGCCGACCCGGGCCTCGGTGCCCGTACCCGCGATGACCTCGAGGCCTGGCTGCTGGCGCTGCCCGGCAGCCGCGGCCTGGAGATCGCCTATGCGGCCGCCGTCCTGCGGACTGTGCGCCGGCCCGGCGAGGACCGGCGCCTGCCGCGGGCCCCGGTCCCGCCCGCCGACGCCGACCTGGTCGCCGAGGACCTGACCACCGTGCTGCGCGACTGGTCCGGCCACGACTACCAGGCCACGCGCGATACGCGCCTGGCCGAGGCAGTGGCGCTGGGCAACGACGCCGTGCGCTCGCTGGCGGCCGGCCGCGCCGCCTGGCTGGCCGAAGCGCTGGCCATGCCGGCGTTCGCCAACGCCGCGGGCGTCCATGTGCATGAAGGTATTCGCTGGCTGGGCAAGGAGGACCTCGAGTCCCTGCTGCAGGTGCTGCTGATCGAAGCCCTGGCACTGGCCCCGACCGACGACAGCGCCGGACAGGCCGCCCGCATCACCGCCCTCTTCGACGCCCGCGACCTGATCCTGGCCGCAGCCGCCCGCGCCGGGTACCGGGTGGACGCCTGATCGCCGCCCTGGCCGGCCCGGCCGGGATCTGAGGTACAGGACCGCCGAACTCTTGTCATATGGGCAGGTTCGTGGTATGATCATCCGATCAGTCACGACCGCGCCGACGGCCCCAGCCCCCGGGAATCCACTTGTGAGCCGATTGCGGAACCCTGGTCAAGTGCGCCGACGTCTGCCCGCCGGGCGCACGGCGCATGCTGCAGCGCTCCTGCTGGTGCTGGCCTCGGTGCCGGGCGCGCTCCCGGCGCACGCGGCCATCGGCATGGCGACGAGCCCGCCGGCGACCATCGACACCGTGGCACCGGAACTCAGCCTCGATCCCCTGCCGACGAACCTGCTGCTGATGGGCGGCCAGTCGGTCACGTTCCACTGGACCACGTCGGACACGCATCCCGGAACGACCGCCGCCCACTTCACGGCCGTGGTGCAGGACGGCGACACGCCCATCGACGCCATCGACTACCTGGCCAGCTACTCCGACACCACCTGGGAGTACCAGGTACCCGAGATCTCGACCGGCTACATGCACGCCGTGGTCACATGCCGCGACGCCTTCGGCAACCTGACTACTGCGCGGACGATCGATTTCTCGGTGTTGCTGTCGACCAGTGATGTTCCCGTGGCGGGCCTGCCGACAACGCCGATCCTCGAAGGCAACCTGCCGAACCCGTGCAACCCCGGCACCACGGTCCGCTTCAGCCTGCCCGCGGCGCAGACCGCGGTCCTGGAACTCTACGCCGCCGATGGTGCCCGCGTGCGGCGCCTGGCCGCCGGCAGTTTCGCCGCGGGGCGCAACGAGGTCTTCTGGGACGGGCGCGACGATCACGGTCGCTCCGTGGCTTCCGGCACGTACCTGCTCCGCCTGACCACAGGCGGCACCGACCAGACCCGCAAGCTGGCGCTGGTTCGCTAGCGGGTCGGGCGCGCCGCGACCAGGATCTCGGTGGCCAGGAACGGTATAGTGGTCGAGTCTCGCTTGAAGAGCGTACGGCGGGCTATTGTCTGTACGACCCCGGATGGCAGCACGTCCATGGGCGCGGTCAGGCGACAACCGAATACCGGCTCGAAGCCGCACTCCCGAAGCAACGCCTCGATCTCCCGCTTCCGGTAGATGCGCGCACGGCCCAGCGGTCGTGCAGGCGCTTGGGCCACCAACTGACCAGCGGCACGCGGTTCCACGTCAAGAGCGGCAGGTCGCAGCCGTGCGTCTCGAACAGCCACCACCTGTTCGGAACCGTGACCACCAGCAGGCCGTCGGGTCTCAGCACGCGGCACATTTCGGAAAGCGCAATGCGCTCGTCGGCAACATGCTCCAGCACCGTGAACGACGTGACAACATCTGCGCAGCCGTCGGCCAGCGGTATCTCACCACCGGCCGTGAGGAGGCCCCTCACGCGATCCCGTCACTCCCAGGTGCCTGCACTCGGTATGGAAAGCGGCTAGGACAGCAGGAACCACATCGACGCCCGAGATCGTCTCGAAATCGTGGAGAAAACAGAGAGTCTGGGCGCCGTTGCCGCAGCCGAAATCGACGAGGTGCTTTGCGCCCTTCCGAAACAGTGGTCGCGCCAACCGCGCGCGTCGCTCAAGAAGGAACTGGTCCTTCCGGGCCGGCTTACCCGTGGAAAGATGGGGCGGTGCCGGTACCCTCATTGGCGCGTCTTCACGAAGACTGCATGCCCATTGAGATTCTGGAGACAGACGCGATCACCGGCGTCCTCCTCTTCATGGACCAGTTTGGCGATCCCACGCGTACTCGAGAACCCGAAATCGTCGAACACGACGACTCCGCCGACGGACAGCCTCGGCCACACCCACTCGAGCACATCCTTGCCGGACTGATAGACGTCGACATCGATATGACAGAAGCGGAATGCCCGGTCCGCGATCTCCAGTGCTGTTTCGTCCGGGAATATCCCGCAGGATCCTGAGATTATCGAGACCCAGACTCGCAGCACATTTGGAAACAATGGTGAGAGAAGTATCGGCGTGTTCGCCACCCTGGTAGATGTCGGCCGTTCCTGTCTTGACCACCCCTTCGAAAGTGTCGCACAGATATACTTTCACGGGGAGTCCCAGCATCCTGGCCCGCTGACCCAGCAAGCAGCCGGTTCCACCACGCCACGTCCCGACCTCGATTACTTCGCCACCGATGTGCCGCGTCTGGCCGAGCAGATGCCACAACTCCCAGCACCGGTACAGGTCGACAAGCGTATAGTCCCGGATCTTGCCGTGACAATCCTGGAAATCCCGATCCAGCAGCCAGGGGCTGTAGGTCGCCCAGGACATGAGCACCGAGTCCCGCGAAGGATCCAAGTGCTTCTCCGTCAGGTGCTTGCGCAAGCTGAACAGCGCCTTCTCGATATTCTGCTTTCCGGCCTTCGCAAGGGACTTCTTTGACATCGCCACTCTTTCAGGGTGGAGGCAGTGTTGCCGGAAAATAGCGCGGCCCCGACTGCCAGGCAATGGCAATCAGGGCCGCCAGAGGTACCGGCAGGTCAGCGGAAGATGCTCTTCAACTCACCCCATGGGTCGTTTCACTGGAAACAGGCACGCGCTCGCAGCCCATCCCGTAGGCACCCATAGCCCCACAGCCGTTGTTGGCCGCGAGCGCCGCAGAGCCTGAGCAGACCAGAAACACATCGCTGACGGATTCGCAATAAAGGGGATCCTCCACACGTTCTCCGTTGCCCAGCGGCCGGGAACAGGCGCCGAGTTCGTTGTCGTAGTAGAGATTGCATGTGTGGAAGGTGCCGCTGACCGTTTCCAGTCCGTAGCCATCCACATCGCCTGTGACGATGTTCTGGCTGAACAACGTGTAGTCGTACAGGCGCACCGTGCCCGAGGAACCGGAATTCGCGTGGAACGTGTTGCCGGTTACGAAACCGCTGGACATTTCCAGGGTCAGTGCACCGACCGGCCCACCGCTATTGCGAAGGAACAGGCATCCAGTGACCTCTACGTAGGCACTCTGCACGTTCATGGCCCCATGGCCCGAAGCGGAGTTCTCGATAAACTGGGAATTCGAGACGTACAGTGCGGCACCCATAGAGGCACTCAGGGCGCCGCTGTGGACGACCGCGACATTGCGAAGGAACTGGCAGTTGTCGATGCTCAGGCTCGTGCCGGGATGCCGGACGTGAACGGCATTCGACCCGGTCGCGTGGTTGTCGGCGATGATGCAGCCACTAAGGGAAACATCGGCCTGCTGCCACACCAGCAGCGCGCTGCCATCATCGGCCATGGCGCGCTTGAAGGTCAGGTTGCGGAAGGATACGGTGTACGCCCCTTGGACGACAAACAGGCGCGACTGATCCTGGCCATCGAGGATGGTCAGGGAGGCACCCGATTCCGACTCGAAGGCCACCGACTTCGAGACGACCAGGCTCTCGTGATAGGTCCCGACGCCGATCAGGATCGTATCGCCGTCGTTCGCAGCTTGCAATGCACCGCCGATGGTACTGTAAGTGCCGGTGCCGTCCTGGCGAACGGTCAATGTTGCCGCAAATGCACCCGCGGAAAAACGCAGCACAGACAAATGATAGCGGCAGTAAGGCGACGCATTCCGATACCCCCAGATTCAGGAACAGACAAACAGGCGCGGCATGATGCCAGTGATTGGGGACTGGCAAGAGAAATAGTTGATTGCCGCAGGGCTATTTTATACCACCGGTGCCCGGCAATGCCATCGCGAAATCGGGTCCGATGCGCGGTCACCCGACAAACCGGCGGACCGGAAACGTCCCGTTTCCGCGCTGCGGCAGCTAAGCAGCCGCGAAACAGCTAGTCGATACTTCGTTTAGGTACCCACTTGGCGTGCGCCAGGAGGCCGAGCACAAGTGCGGTATCTTCGCTCAAATTCCCGGACCCCAGCGGGCCGCGGTCGACCATCCACCCATCGCGCCCCCGCGCCGCCCACACCGCCTCGTCCGTGTACAAGCGTGGCTTGACCAGATACGGCGCCCCCCGCTCGGGGCAGAACGTGACGCAGTTGCCGCACTCGTTGCACAACTCGGCCAGGACCAGGTACTGCGAGCGGGACTTGAGCGGCGGCCGCAGCCCGGTCGGCACCGCCAGGAACGCGTTGTTCGGGCAGACCGTCACGCAGTTGCCGCAGGCCAGGCAGTCGAACATCTGCAGGTCCTTGTCCACCTCGCGCAGCGGCTCGTGCACCGCCTCGCGCGTGTAGCGCGCGAAGCCTGCCGGCTCCGCGAGCATCGCCGAGGCTTGGGCAACCGCATCGGCATGACCGGCCTTGCGCGCCGCCGCGGCTGCGTGTGCACGCCAGGCAACCAGGTCGCCGGCCTTCGCGGCTTTCATGCGCTTGGCCAGCGAGCGCAGGCCCTGGGCCAGTCGGCCATAGCCGCCCGGCCGCAGCAGGTCGCTGCACACCGTCACCGGCAGCAGGCCCAGGCCCACCGTGTCGGCCAGGTTGTCCTTGTCGATGCCGGCGCTGAAGGCGACGGGAATCCCGGTCCCGCGCTCACCCAGCCGTAGGCGGCCGGGCATCGCTGCGTCCAGCCGCGCGAGCAGCGTCACGGCCAGCACGTGCAGCGGCGCGCCGCTCAGGTACATCTTCTCGCCGGCCATGATGCCGCGGTGATTGGCCACCACCAGCGTGTTGGTGAGCTTCAGCCCGAACTCGCGTCCCTCGCTGCGCCCGAACGCCTCCAGCCGGTCGATCATCTCCAGCGCGCGGGGCCACTGCAGGTCACCGGCGAACGCCGCATCATCGAGCGGTACCTGTGTGTAGCCGAGTCGGTCGTGCAGGATCTCCTGCACGGCTGCCTGGCCCAGCAGTGTCGGATTCAGCTTCACCGTCACGTCCAGCCCATGGCGCGTCATGAGATGCCGGACGATGCCCTCGATCTCGTCGGGCGGACAGCCGTGGAACGTGCTGAGCGTCGCCGTACGCACGATGCGGGGATCGGCCGGCACGTCGCGCAGGTGCGCGAACGGCCCGGTCACCAGCGGGCGCAACGCGTCCAGCCGTGCCTGCGCACTGCAGAGCCCGTCGATGAGCGCGGCCACCCGTTCGTGGCGGATGCCGGCCAGGTCGTAGCCGACCGACAGTTCGAAGGCGTGGTCGCCCGGCTCGCCCACCGCATCGCGCAGCGGCTCCCACTCGCGCAGCACCGCCAGCAGCAGCCAGCCCTTCACGTATTCCTCGAGCGACTGCTCGAGCGTCAGCTCCTGGCTCCATTCGACGTTGTAGCCCTCGTGCTCCATGTCGATGCACGGGCGCGGGATGTCGAGCTCGTCGAGGATCTGCACCGTCTTCAGTTCGAAGGTGCGCGCGCCGGCCAGCCAGCCAAGGGCCAGGTTCTCGGCCAGCTGCGTGTGCGGCCCGGCCGCCGGACCGACCGGGGTGGCGACGCGGCGACCGCCCACGTCGCAGGACAGGTCGAGCCCGGGTTCGGCCTTCCAGAAGCGCCGGCCGGCCAGGCTGAAGATCGACTTGTCCTGCTCCCACTCGTGGGCGATGCGAGACAGGAGCCGGTCCAGGGTCCAGGGGTGCAGCGGCGGCACGCGCGCGGTCATGGTGTCTCCCTGTGCTGGCCGCCCGGGCACGGCGGGTACAGCGCCGCCAGCGCGAGCGGCGTCTCGATCAGGTGGTCGGGGCGCAGGGCCAGCAGTTCCACCGCCGGCACCAGGCCCCACGTGCAGCCCACCGCGACGGCGCCGAGGGCGCGGGCGGCCAGGATATCGTTGGGGCTGTCCCCGACCACGACGACCTCGGCCGGCGCCACCGTCAGTCCTTCGAGGCAGGCCCGCAGGTGCGCGGGATCCGGCTTGCGGACCGGCGCCTGGTCGCCGCCGACGACGCGACGGAAACGGCCTGCGAGGCCCAGCCCTTCCAGGATAGTGACACTGAAGCCGCCGGGCTTGTTGGTGGCCACCATCATCGGCACGTCGGGCAGGGCGGCGAGAAGTTCCGGGACGCCTTCATAGGGCTGGGTGTGGTCCAGCAGGTGGCGCCCGTAGTGGTCGAGATAGGCCGCGTGCGCGGCCGGCAGGCGCGGGTCGTCCGCGTCGAGCAGCCCGCCCGCGGCCAGGTCGTGGCCCAGCGTGCGCCGCAGCAGCAGGAGCACGCCGTCGCCCACGTAGGCCCGCAGCACCGGTTCCGGCAACGGCGCCAGCCCCAGCGAGGCACGGGCGACATTGGCCGCCGCGGCGATATCGGTCCGCGAGTCGACCAGCGTGCCGTCCAGGTCGAAAATGAAAGCCCCGACGGGGCGTTGCGCTCTGCCCGGTATCGTCATGTGTCCGCCTTCGGCTGCCCGATGATCCGTTCCCGGGGAGGATACCGCCCTGCACCGGCGCAGGCAAGGCTGCCGGGTGGGCGCTGGTCCGGCACTTGCTGGCATGGTTGGGGTTGCCCTGCCGGGCACGCGGGTCTAGGATGCCCCTGCCGCGCCCGCCGCGGCCCGGCAGCCAGGGAACGGCAGCCAGGGAACTGCAGCCGGAGAGTGACCGGCACGCCCCGAATAAGGATGTTGGTGGCATGACGACCGAATCCGCCGATAAGAAACCGACCGTCCGCCGCCGCCGCCGAGCCGGCAAGCCGGGCAAGGGCGGCATGCCGCGCATCATGTGGCTGGCCATCCTCGTCTGCGTGGCCGGCGCCGTGGCGCTGTTCCGCTCCGGCGGCGGGGGCTCGACGCCCACGGGCCTCGGCGAGAACCGCACGGTGGTCACCGCCCCGGAAACCGGCGAGCCGACCTCGGGTGATGTCGAGATCGCCGCCCAGGGCCTGCAGCTGACTCCCGAGGCGCCCGTCGCGGGCGCCGATCTCGGGCATGCCGACAACGCCCCCGTCGAGATCACGCTGGACCGACCGCTGGTCGAGACCGGGACCGTCGATACGCAGGCCCCGCCGGCCACGACCGGCCAGGCCGTGCCCGCGACGACGCCCGAAACGACGCCTGCCGAGCCGCCCGCGCAACCTGTGCAGGAACTGACCGACCCCGAGCCCGTGCGCGCCACCCCGCCGCCGCCGCGCCTGGCCCCGCAACCGCAGGGGCCCTACCTGGTGCAGGTCGGCTCGTTCGGCGACACCGAGAACGCGCAGAAGGAAGCGGACCGCCTGAAGAAGTTCGGCTGGGAAGCCGCCGTGCGGGTGGGCAACACGGCCGGAGGCGGCCTGGTCTACCGCGTGCAGGTCGGCTATTTCGCGACGCGCGAGGATGCGCAGAAGTTCATCGACCAGAACAGCGGCCGCCTGCCGGGTGCGATCCCGGCCCACAGGTAACCCGGTGACGCGCGCCGCCATCATCGGCACCGGCCGCTGGGTGCCCGAGAGGGTCGTGACGAACGACGACCTTGCTGCCCGCATCGATACCTCGGACGCCTGGATCACCGAGCGCAGCGGCATTCGCGAACGCCGCTGGCTCGAGTGTGATGACCAGGGCCGCACCCTGATCACGGGGGCCGAGATGGGCGCCCGCGCCGCGCGCGAGGCCATCGCGGCGGCCGGCATCGAGAACCGCGCCATCGACCAGGTCATCTACGCCACGCTGAACCCCGACGTGTTCTTCCCGGGCAACGGCGTCTTCCTCGAGCACCTGCTCGAACTGGGTACGGCCGGCGCCATGGATATCCGCAACCAGTGCACCGGCTTCGTGTACGGCCTCGCGGCCGCCGACGGCTTCATCCGGTCGGGACTCGCGCGCACGGTGCTGGTTGTCGGCGGCGAGGTGCAGTCCACCGCGCTGGACCTGACCGACCGCGGTCGGGACATCGCCGTGCTGTTCGGCGACGGCGCCGGCGCGGCGATCGTGCAGGCCACGGAAGAGGATCGCGGCATTGTCGCCAGCGTGCTGCACAGCCAGGGCCGCTATGCGCGCGAGCTGTTCGCCGAGGCGCCGTTGGCCACCGAGACGGGCCGCATCACCGCCGAAATGATCGCGGCGGGCCGGCACTATCCGTACATGAACGGGAAGCTGGTCTTCCAGCACGCGACGCGACGCTTCGCCGAGGCCATCGACGAAGTGCTGCGCAAGGGCAACGCGAAGCCCGAGGATGTGGCGCTCTTCATCCCGCACCAGGCCAACCAGCGCATCACCGATGCGGTCACCGCGCGGCTGGGCGTGGGCCCCGAGCGCGTCTACAGCAACATCGAGCGCTACGGCAACACCACGGCCGCCTCGATCCCCATCGCGCTGGCCGAAGCCGTGCGCGAGGGCCGGGTGCAGCGGGGCGACCTGATCGTCACGGTGGCCTTCGGCTCGGGCTTCACCTGGGGCGCCAACCTGATCCGCTGGTAGTCGCCGCCGACCTGTCCATGCCTGCCGCCGACGTCAGCCGCGCGCCAGCCTGACCAGCGCGGCGCGCAGCCGGCGGTGTGCATCGAATCGCGCCACGAACTCGCTCTCGCTGCGCCCGCCCTTGGCGCGGATGACCGCCGCGAGGGCCTTCTTCTCCGCACGCGTCCAGCGTTCCACACCGGGCAACAGCAGCACCACCGGTGCCCAGCGTTCCAAGGCCAGCTTTTCCCCTGCACCGCGCGGCGCGCGTGCCGGCTCGCCCAGGCGGGCCCGAGCCTCGCGCGCGCAGGTCGGCCCGGCCAGGTGCCTGTCGGATCCGAACCGCTTCGCCAGGTAGGTGCTCACCTTCAGTCCCACCTCGGCGAGCGCCAGGCGGCCGATGATGTCCTCGCGCGGCTCCCCCAGGTCGAGGTACACGTTGCCCTCCACCAGCTGCCGCAGCACGGCCGGCCGTGAACGATGGCCCGGGCGGCGCTTCATCCGCGCCAGTTCGGCGCGCATCAGCTTGAGGATGGCCCGGTCGCGCGAGCGGAAGCCCAGCTTCTGGTAGAACCACCAAGCGCCGGTGCGCAGGCCCTCGTCGTTGCCGTCGCCACCCAGCTGGTAGGGATACACGGTGAAGGTGTCGGCCGTGAACATCCGCAACAGCCCGGCCAGCAGGCGCGCGTAGAGATGCCCCGCCTCGGCCCCGCGGAACGTCTCGAAGAGGTTGAAGGCCACTTCGATCGAACCGTACAGCGAACTGACCACGCCGTAGCCCACGGGCACGCCGTTGCGCAGGATCAGGTAGCCGTACACGGCCTCGAACATCAGCCGCCGCTCCGGGACCATGCCGATGAGCACGAACATGAGGCCGTCGCCGTCATCGATCAGGGTGACGTCGCGCGCGTCGGCCCAGGCGAACGCATCGAGGTCGCGGCTGCGCGTGATCATCGCCTCACGCGCCAGGTCCACCAGCTGCCGACCGGCCGCCGGCGAGGCCTTTTCCACGGAAAGCGGCGCGCGCTCCAGCTCGCGCTGCAGGTCCGGACGTCGCCCGTCCGGCGCCGCCGTCCGGTACGCGACCGGCGCCCGCTTCCAGTGTGCCGCCGTGCGCGACGGCCCGCCCGGCCCCGCCTCGAGCACCATCCACAGATCGAGCTGCTCGTAGAGGTATTCGTGCGCGAACCCGGCCAGCCCTGGTTCACCCAGCCGCAGTTCGCCCAGTCGCCGGACGAGGAAGGCGCCGTCGGCCTCACGCGGGCCCTTCAGCTGCGCCAGCCACGCCGCGGCCTCGAGCCCCAGTTCGTCGAGCGCCGGCGTCTCGCTGTACGTCGCCAGCAGCGGCAGTACGCCCTCGACCTTGGCGGCATCGGATTCCTCCCAGTCGATGCGCAGCCGCTCCGGCCACCGCGCCGCCGCCCAGCCCGCCATCGTCGCGTAGAACCGGTAGTTGATGGCCGTGCCGGCGACGCCCGAGTCGGCGAGCTCCCCCGCGTACTGCTGCAGGTCGGGCCGCCGCGCGAAGCCGGCCAGCAGCCGTTCGACTGCCGCGAGGACGGCCTCGTTGTCCGGGTAGGCGCGGGAGAAACAGAGGACTTCGTGCAGGCGCAGGACATCGGCCGCACTCAGGCACCGGGTCCGCCCCACCGCCCGCAACAGTTGCAGACGTCGCCTGGCGGCTTCCGGCCCGAACTCGAGGCGGATGGATTCGAGCTCGTTCAACAGGCGGCGTGCGGTGGCGGGCATGGGATCCTCCGGGTCACGATTCGATTGCGCTGTGTACCGGCCGGCCGGCGGGGGATTCTACGCTTCCCGGGCGCATCCTGGCCACGTTGATTCGTCCTTGTTCGTGCCCGCGATCGCGGGCATCCTGACCGGATGGGCCGGACGCCGCGGGCGCCAACGCAACCCGCACCCGTGCCCGCCCGTATGAAACAGGTTGCCCCCACCCCATCCGAACCGGGAGCCCCTCGCGTGCCCATGCACCCCGCCCCCGCCCGGTCCCGCCGCCTCGGTGCGGCCGGGGCCGCCGACGCCGCGTTCTGCCTGGTCCTGTCCGCTGCCGCCTCCGTGGCCGCCCCGCCGGCCGGTCCCTGGCAACCCGTACGGCACCCGCAGCTGGAGACCCGTCGCGCCGCCGGCCCGATCGCGGTCGACGGGCTGCTCGACGATCCCGGCTGGCAGGGACTGCCGCGCGCCGGCCACTTCGTCGAGCACGCACCCGGAGACCAGGTGCAGCCGCCAAACCCGACCGAGGCGATGCTCACCTACGACGACGACTACCTCTACGCGGCGTTCATCTGCTACGACGACCCGTCCGCGGTGCGCGCCTCGTTCAGCGAACGCGACCGCATCTGGAACGACGACTACGTCATCCTCGGCCTCGACACCTTCGGCGACCAGGCCTGGGCCTTCGAGCTGGCAAGCAACGCCCACGGCGTGCAGGGCGACCTGCTGTGGTCCGCCGGCTACGGCGAGGACATGACCTACGACATCGTGTTCCACTCCTCGGGCCGCATCACCGACGACGGCTGGCAGGTGGAGATGGCCATTCCCTGGACCAGCCTGCGCTTCCCCGACCGCGAGCAGCAGGTGTGGCGCGTCGAGTTCTGGCGCAACGACCACCGGCAGGTGCGCGGCCAGTACTCCTGGGGCATCCACGACCGCAACAATGATTGCTGGCCCTGCCAGTGGGGAACCGTCACGGGTATCAACGGCGTGCGGCCCGGCACCGGCCTGAGCGTGCTGCCGGCGATGGTGGCCACGCAGCAGGGCGGACGCGGCGCCGGCGACGGCGGGGAAGCCGGGCCGTGGGACAACGGCAAGGTGCTGGGTGAACCGTCGCTGGGCGTTGCCTACGGCATCACCCCGACGGTGACGGCCGAGGCAACGTTGAACCCCGACTTCTCGCAGGTCGAGAGCGATGCCACGCAGATCGACGTCAATTCGACCTTTGCGCTCTCGTACCCGGAGAAGCGGCCGTTCTTCCAGGAGGGCAGCGACCTCTGGAACACGAACTTCGACGCCGTCTACACGCGTTCGCTGAACCGGCCCTTCTTCGCAGCCAAGCTGACCGGTCGGCCTGGTCGCACCAACTTCGCGGCGCTCCTGGCCCAGGACGACGCGACGCCGTTCCTGCTGCCCTTCAGCGAGGGCAGCGCCCTGTTCCAGGGCGGGCGCAGCTGGTCGTTCCTGTCGCGCGTGCGGCACACCATGGGGAGCCAGTCGCACGTGGGCTTCATCTCCACCGCACGCTGGCACGAAGGTGGCGGCTACGGCGCCGTGCAGGGGTTCGACACGCGGCTGAACCTCTCGGACCACTACCGCCTCGAGGCGCAGGCGCTGCTCAGCACAACGTCCGAGCCTGACGATCCCGCGCTCACCGCCGACCTCGACGGCGTGACGTTCGACCGCGGCCGGCGCACGGCGGCCTTCGACGGCGAGTTCTTCACCGGCCACGGCCTCTACGCCAGCGTCGAGCGCGCGGCCCGCAACTGGAACTTCGACGCCGACTACTGGCAGCGCAGCCCCACCTTCCGCGCCGAATCGGGCTTCGAGCCGCGCAACGACCAGCGCACCTTCAACGGCTGGACCGGCTACACCTTCTACTACGAGGACGGCCTGTTCGAGCGGATGCAGCCGTCACTGTCGGTGGGCCGGATCTGGGACTTCGAGGACGTGCGCAAGGATGAATGGCTCATGGCTTCGCTGCGGACCTGGCTGCGGCTGGCACAGGCCCAGTTCTGGGTCGAGGCGATGCAGAGCAACGAGATCTTCCACGACCTGCAGTTCGACGGCATCACGAGCCGCGAGGCTGGCTTCCAGGTGCGTCCGTCCGAGCGCCTGGTCGGGGGCGGCGAGGTCTCGTACGGCCACCGCATCGCCCGCTTCGACGAGGTGATGGGCAGGCAGCTGAACCGCAGCTTCTGGTTCAACCTGAAGCCCTGGCACCGGCTGCTGGTGGAGCAGAACTACGACGACGTCCGCAGCGACAACCTCGGCACCGGCGAGCGCCTGTTCGAGGGCTACATCTCCCGCACCCGGCTGAACCTGCAGCTTTCGCGCGAGTGGTCGGTGCGCCTGGTTGTGCAGTACGACGACTTCCGGCGCAGCTGGGACGCCGACCCGCTGGTCACGTTCCGCCTGAACCCGTTCTCGATCTTCTACGTGGGCTCCACGCGCAGCTACAGCGAATTCACCGGGGCCGCGCCCGACCTCCAGGACGAGTGGCGCCTGTCGTCGCGCACCTATTTCCTGAAGCTGCAGTACCTCTGGCAGATCTGACGCGGTCACCACCGTAACGTCAAAGGGCCGGGCTCCCCGCGGAGCCCGGCCCTTATCGTAACGGCGCAAGGTGCGCGCCTACTCGGTGCCGCAATCACCCTCGAGGATGCACTTCACCTTGAAGCTGAGCGCCATGATGCCCACGGCCAGCCGCTCGTTGCGCACGGCCACGGTCTTCGGCACCTTCAGGTCGGTCGGCGCGAAATTGACGATGCCGACGATGCCGGCCTTGACCAGCCGGTCGGTCACCGTCTGCGCGTGCTGCGCCGGCACGGTCAGGATGGCGATGCGGATGCCCTCGCGGGCGATGACCGCCTCCAGCTCCTCCATGTCGCGCACGGGCTGCCCGCGGATCTCCAGGCCGGCCAGGCGCGGGTTGGCGTCAAAGACGCCGCGCACGGGAAAGCCCTGCACATCGAGATTGCCGTAGTTGGCCAGCGCCTGGCCGAGATGGCCGGCGCCGACGATCGCCACGGGCTGCGGCTCGGACACACCGATGATCTTCTCGAGCGCCGGCACCAGCTTGCCCACCTGGTAGGGCCGGCCCGGGCGGCTGAAACCGCCGAAATAGTGGAAATCGTGTCGGAGCTGGCTGGCCTTGATATCCAGCGACTCGGCCAGCTGGCGGCTGGAAACGTCCTCGACGCCCACCGCCTGGAGCAGCTTGAGCTTCTCCAGGTAGCGCGGCAGCCGGTGGATGGTCGCCTCGGGTACCTCGGAATGCCGCCTGATCTTGCGCAAGGCCTGCCTCCGGTCATGTTCCGCAAATGGAAGGGCGCCGGCACGGACCTGCAAGTGACCATCCCGGCGGCTTGTTACGGGTTTGACGATTTACCATATTCGATATGTAATCGCGTGTCAACCGGTTGACAGGTGGCCCGGGACCGGGTCCCGCCGCCGCCGCGAACCGCGTTCCCTGGAAAAGGTTGGCCATCGTGTCCCTTCCCAGCCAGTACCGCCTGTCCGACCCCTGGCTCCTGCAACCGCTGCCCCCCTACGGCACACTGTCGGACGACGACTACGCCGCACTGGGCTTCCGCTGCGGCCTGGAGATCCACCAGCAGCTGCTCACCGTCCGCAAGCTGTTCTGCCGCTGCCCGGCCGGACGCTACCATCACGAGCGCCACGATGCGGAGATCCTGCGTCACATGCGCCCCACGCTGTCGGAGATGGGCGAGTACGACGGCACGGCGCTGATGGAGTTCAAGACGCGCAAGGAGATCGTCTACCTGCTCAAGCGCGAGACGGTCTGCACCTACGAGATGGATGATGCGCCGCCCTTCGAGATCGACGACGTGGCCCTCGACGGCAGCCTGCTGATGGCGATGCTCCTGGGCTGCAACGTCGTCAGCGAGGTGCACATCACGCGCAAGCAGTACCTGGACGGCAGCATCCCCACCGGCTTCCAGCGCACGGCCATCATCGGCACCGACGGGCAGGTCCCGTTCGGCGCGCGCAGCGTGCGGATCCGCCAGATCAGCATCGAGGAGGACAGCTGTCGCGAGGTCAGCGACAAGGGACACCGCCGCGTCTATCGCACCGACCGCCTGGGCATGCCGCTCATCGAGACGGTGACCGACCCGGACATGCGCACGCCCCAGGAATCCATGGCCGTGGGCCAGATCCTGCGCTGGCTGGCCCGCAGCGGCGGGATGGTGCGCACCGGCGCCGGCGCCGCGCGCCAGGACGTGAACGTCAGCGTCAACGGTGGAACACGCGTCGAGATCAAGGGCGTGCCGAGCCTGCGCGAGGTCGGCCGCCTGACGCACAACGAGGCGCTCCGCCAGCGCTCGCTGCTCGGCATCCGCGGCGAACTGGCGCATCGCGGCGTGACGGTGGAGTCGATCACCGACCGGCTGGTCGACGTCTCGACGCAGGTGCGCGGCACCGCCTGCGGGTTCATTGCGCAGGCCGTGGCCCAGGGCGCGATGGTCGGCGCGTGCCCGCTGCCCGGCTTCCAGGGGCTGCTCGATGTCTCCACGCAGCCGCGCACCTCGTTCCTGAAGGAGTTCAGCGATCGCGTGCGCGTCATCGCCTGCCTGGACCAGCTGCCGAACCTCGTGGCGTCGTCGCAGAACGCGCCCTCGTTGTCGAGCGCCGAGTGGGAGCGCGTCGCGAAGGCCTGCGGCACGGCGGCCGACGTGCCGGTCATCGTCGTCTGGGGTTCGCGCGCCGACGTCGAGACCGCCGCCCGCGAGATCGCGATCCGCGCCCGTGACGCCGTGCTCGGCGTGCCCAACGAAACGCGCCAGGCCCTCGACGACGGCACCAACGGCTTCGAGCGCATCCTGCCGGGCGCCGACCGCATGTACCCGGATACCGACCTGCCGCCCATCCCCCTGGAGGACGCGCGCGTCGACGGCATCGCCGCACGCCTGCCGCTGCGCCCGTGGGAGCGCCGGGAGAAGCTGCAGCATCTCCAGGTCGGCGAGGACCTCGCGGCGCGCATGTGCCGCCATCGCGCCTGGGACCTGTTCGAGCACCTCGTCGACCGGCTGCCGTCCGGCTCCCGGTTCACTGCGCAGCAACTGGCGTCGCTCCTGCTGGACCGCTCCACGCCGCGGCCGGCCAGCCTGCGCGCGGCCGGCCCCTGGTGGGAAGAGACTGTGAGCGACCTGGCCGCCGGCAGGGTGATTCCCGAGGCCGTCTGGGCCAGCGAGGACGAGGTTCCCGCGTGCGTGGACGAACGTGAGGGCCGCCGCCTGTACGGCGAGGCGCTCACGGCGGCGCGCACCGACCGCAAGGCAGCCTGGCCCGCCGGGGAGGCCAGCCCCGAACACACCCTGATGGGCGCCGTGATGCCGCGCCTGCGCGGCCGGGTGCCGGGGCGCCTGGTGCGCCAGTGGGTCGGCCAGACGCTGAAGGAGGCGCGGTCATGAGCACCGAAAACGACGACTTCAAGGGCTACCGCTCGCCGACGCTGGACCTGCTGCAATCGCAGGGCGCTCCCGTGTGGAGCGTGGCGACCCTGCACACCGTGCGCGGCGACTTCTCGGGACTCATCCTGCCGCGCAGCGTGACGGCCGACGCCGACCACATCGTGCTGAAGCTGGACACCGGGTACAACATCGGGGTGCGCCACGACAAGGTGAAGACGATCACCGTGCACGGGCGCAAGGAAGCGCACTACCAGATCCCGGAGCGCGCCTTCCCGCACGACCCGAAGAAGCCGCGCGTGAAGCTGCTCGGCACCGGCGGCACCATTGCCAGCCGGCTCGACTACCGCACGGGCGCCGTGATCCCGGCCTTCAGTCCCGGCGAACTCTACGGGTCGGTGCCGGAACTGGCCGACATCTGCAACATGGAAACTGAGAAGCTCTACGGCGTGTTCAGCGAGAACATGGGCCCCGAGCAGTGGATGGGCACGGCCCGCGCCATCGCCGCCGAGGTCGAGAAGGGCGTGGCCGGCATCGTCATCGGCCACGGCACCGACACCATGCACCACACGGCGGCTGCGCTCAGCTTCATGCTGCAGGACCTGCCGGTGCCCGTGGTCATGGTCGGCAGCCAGCGCAGCAGCGACCGCCCCAGCTCGGACGCCGCCATCAACCTGATGAACGCCACGCGCACGGCCGCCACCAGCGACATCGCCGAGGTGATGGTCTGCATGTTCGGGCCTACCAGCGACGAGTACGGGTTGCTGCACCGCGGCACGCGCGCGTGCGGAAGATGCACAGCAGCTACCGCTCCACGTTCCGGACCCTGAGCGACATCCCGCTCGGCAAGGTGGACCAGAGCGGCGTGACGCCGTACCGCGACGACTACCGCCGGCGTCGCGCCGAACGCAAGGTGGACCTGAAGGCGGTCTTCGACGACCGCGTGTCGCTGGTCTACTACTACCCGAACATGAAGCCGGACATCATCGATTCGCTGATCGACAACGGTTACCGCGGCATCGTGATCGCCGGCACCGGCCTGGGCCACGTCAACAAGCCGCTCTACCCCGCCCTCGACCGCGCGCGCGCGGCCGGCGTGCACGTGTACATGACCGTGCAGACGATGTGGGGCTACGTGCAGATGTACGTGTACGAGACGGGGCGCGAATTGATGGGGCTGGGCGTCATCCCGGCGGCGAACATGCTGCCCGAGGTGGCCTACGTGAAGCTGGGCTGGGCCCTGGGGCAGAGCCAGGAGCCCGATGAGGTGCGGCGCCTGATGCTGACCCCGGTGAACGGGGAGATCACCGACAGGGAACCCCACGACGGCTACCTGGTGCTGCAGGGAGGCAGCCCCGAGGTGGCGGCGTTCATCTCGTCGCACTGGAAGTAGGCCGGCGCCTACCGGACGACGGCCAGCTTCTGCACCGTCCGGCGGCCTGCGAGCTCCAGCGCGGCCCAGTAGACGCCGCTCGGCAACCGTGCGCCGTCGTCGGCCCGCACGTCCCAGCCGATCTCGTTCAGGCCCGCCGCCGCCTCCGGCACCGCCCGTGTGGCCACCGTGGCCCCGCGCACATCGTAAATGGTCAGCGTCCCGGACCTGGCCGCGTCGAGCCAGTAGCGGAATACGACCCAGTCGCCGGCCGAGGGATTCGGATACGCCGACTGCAGACCTTCGCCGTAGACCTCGACACCCAGCGGCGTCCACAGCAGCCAGCCGTCGGGATCCAGCACGGCGCCCGTCACGGCGGTCGCGAACTCGAAGGTCGCCGAGGCCAGGGTGGCGTCCAGGCGCAGGGTAACCGTTTCCGTGCCGGCGGTGGTGGTCACGGCGATCGGGTAGACGTTGTCGAACAGCGGTGTCTGGTGCTGGGACAGCGACACCCGCAGGCGCGTGCCGGGACCGGCGTTGCCGTCCTCGATGGTGAACTCCGCATTCACGCGCGGCAGCGCCGTGGTCTCGAGGTACGGCGTGAAGAAGGACGTGAGGTCCTCTCCCGCGTACGTCGAGGCCAGCGCGATGAACTCGGCGGTGGACACCGTTTCACCGGGCCGCCCGCCGCCGCTGCCCCACTCCTCGACCAGCGCGAAGAAGGGCGCGTCGCCCAGCCGCCCGCGCAGCATGTGCAGGATCCAGGCGCCCTTGTCGTAGATGACGCGACCCGGGAACACCGGCACCGGGTCGTACACCGGGCCCTGGGCGGCCCATTCGGCATCGTTGCGCGCGTTGGTCATGAACGTGCGGTAGTCGGCGACGCCGCCCGTGTGCTCGGCCCACAGGGCCTCGGTATAGGTCGCGAAGCCTTCGTTCAGCCAGATGTCGGCCCACTCCCGCGGGGTCAGGCTGTCGCCGAACCACTGGTGACCCAGCTCGTGGACGATCAGCCAGGCTCGCGAGCCGTCGCCCTGAAGCGCACCCGAGCCGATCGAGGTGACCGTCTGGTGTTCCATGGCGCCGGGCCAGATGAACTCGGCGTGCCCGTACTTCTCGCCGGCGAACGGGTACGGTCCGTAGATCTGTTCGCAGACATCCATCATCTCGCACATGGGAGCGAAGTCGACGAGTGCTTCGTCCGCGTGCTCGGGGAACACCCAGTGGCGCAGCGGCACGGCCGTGCCGCCGCTCGTCAGGCATTCCTCCTCGAACAGCGTATAGTCGGTGACGGCCAGCGAAACCAGGTAGGAGGCGATCGGGTAGTCCTCGCGCCAGCGCCAGGTCGCCTGCCCCGCTCCCGCCGGCTCGACCGCCAGCAGCGTACCGTTGGAGACGGCGACCAGCGTGTCGGGCACGGTGACGGCCATCGACACCCTGAACTTGTCGCCGGGCTTGTCCTTGCAGGGCCACCACGACTGCGCGTAGGCGGGCTGGCTCATGTTCGCGACCAGCGGCACGCGCTGTTCCGGTTGCGAGATGTCCGGCGCGCGCTGGTAGTACATGAGGCCGCGATTGACCACCGGCTGCAGGGGCTGTCCGCCGTAGCGGATCACGAACGAGTCGACCTCGCCGAGAGCCAGCCCGGTCGGCAGCGTGATCGTGAGCGTATCGCCCGCGTGCGCGAACGTCAGGGGACCGCCGGCGTGATCCACGCCGGCGACGGTCAGGCTCGTGCGCAGGTCGCAGACCACGTCCCGCAGGCCTTCACGCCGGCTGGCCAGCACCATGGCCACCGAGCCTTCGATGGTGCGAGGGGCCGGATCCAGCGTCAGGTCCAGGTCACAGCGCAGGACGTCGTAGTGGTCGCTGGTGACGGCAGCATCACCGAGTTCGCCGTTGTGGCCCTCGGCAGCAGCCGCCGCGGCCGAAGACAGGCCGGCGCCGGCGGCGGACTTGGCGGCCTGGAACTCGGCCCGGGTCAGGCCGGGATGGACCGGCTCGCGGGCAGGCGCCCGGTTCGCAGATGCGGCGGTCGCCGCAGCCGGCAGCAGGAGCAGGAACAGGAGGGCCGCCCGCAGGGCCGCCCTGGCGCGGGCCGCGATGCGCGGGCGCCTGGCAGGATTCGATGGGGTCATCATGCTCCCAGCATAGCACGGTGGCGGGCCGTCGGTCTGCCCCGACCTGCGACAGGCGGCTGCGGATTTCATTTCACCACGCGGGCACCGGCGGCGACCGAACCGGTAATCCAGGTCCCGCCGCCGATCACGGCGCCGTTGCCGATCACGGTCTCGCCGCCGAGGATCGTCGCACCGGCGTAGATGGTCACGTCGTCCCCGATGGTCGGGTGGCGCTGGCCACCCTTGACGAGCGTCCCGTCGGGATTGCGCGGGAAACTGAGGGCGCCGAGGGTCACGCCCTGGTACAGCTTCACCCGATCGCCGATGTGCGTGGTCTCGCCGATGACCACGCCGGTGCCGTGGTCGATGAAGAACGAGGCGCCGATGCCGGCCCCCGGGTGGATGTCGATGCCCGTCTGGCGGTGCGCCCATTCGCTCATCATGCGGGGCAGCAGCGGCACGCCCAGCCCGTGCAGGGGATGCGCCAGGCGGTGCACCGTGACGGCGTACACGCCCGGGTAGCAGAGGATGATCTCTTCCCAGCTCGTGGCGGCAGGGTCGCCCTCGAAGGCGGCCCGCACGTCCTGGTCGGCCAGGCGGCGGACGGCCGGCAGCCCGGCCAGGTACTCCAGGGTGAGCCTGCGGGCGGCCAGCGCGTAGCGGTCCTCGACGGGGCCGGGCCCGGCCGGGGCGACCAGCCCCCCGAGTTCGGGCGCCCAGAGGTCCTCGCAGCGGCTGCCCTTGCGGTGGCAGAAGCGCAGGATGTCCGCCAGGACGTCCGCCAGCTGCCGGCCCACATTGTCCAGGCGCCCGCCCAGCTGCAGCTCGAGGTCGGCGCCCGGCGGGACCGGCGCCCCGTGGTAGCCGGGAAACACCAGGGCCAGCAGTTCCTCGAGCAGCTGCGCGATCACCTCCGGGGAGGGCAGGCTTTCCCTGCCCAGCCGGTTGAGTCCGCCCAGGTCGCGATAGCTGTCGGCCATTTCACGGGCCAGGGCCCGCAGGCGCCTGCCGCGTTCCTCATCGGTCACGATGTGCTCCCGGCGCGGCCGGGACCCGGCAGGGTCCGGCGGCGGCGCGGCCACCATGATAAGTCGCCGGGACCGGGACTTGCCACCGCCGCTGTTCGGGGCCATCCTGTCGGGCGGGGATTTTCCCGGAACCGCAGCCGCCGGGCCGGGGTATCATCCGGACTGTACGTCCGGCCCCCTCAGGCACACCGATCCCAACCACCCGGAGAGTCTGCGCATGCGCCGAATCCCGCTGATCGCTTTTGCGCTGCCGGCCCTGCTGCTGGCCGGCGTCGCCTCCGCCCAGTCCATCAAGCTCGACCCGACCGCCATCGACCTCGGGACGATGAAGCAGATGGATACGCGCACGGTGAAGGTCAAGGTCACCAACGCGGGTGCGGGACTGCTCGTCATCGAGGACGTCCATGCCGACTGCGGGTGTACCGTTCCCGAACTGAAGGTCAAGAGCCTGAAGGCCGGCGAGTCGACCGACCTGGTGGTGAACTTCGACAGCAAGCAGTTCAACGGCCAGGTGCACAAGACCGTGAAGATCACGTCCAACGACCCGGACCGCCGCACGGTCGACCTGCCGTTGACCGCGAACGTCAAGGCCGTGCTCATCGTGGACCCGGTTTCCGAGCGCGTCGGCTTCCCCAGCAGCCTGAAGGGCGAAGTGGCGAGCCGGACGGTGACCTTCACGGCGCCCGAGGTGAACCTCAAGCTGCAGGCCGACAAGACGCAGAAGGGCCTGTTCGACATCAAGATCACCAACGGCGCCGACGGCGACCCCCACAAGTCGGTGCTCGAAGTCATCAGGCCGGCCCGGATGGGCTCGGGCCAGCACCAGGATGTCGTGCGCCTGGCGACCAACATCCCGGAGCGCCCGACCATCGACATCGAGATGCGCGCCATAATCGCCGCCGCGGTGAGCGCCAGTCCCGACGTGGTCAACTTCCGCTACCAGCCGTCGTTCACGCAGACGGTGCGCATCTTCGCCGCCAAGCCGCCCCTGGATTTCAAGGTGCTGCGCGCGGAGATCGACCTGCCCGAGGTCAAGTTCGAGATCGTCGAGGCCGTGCCGCGCCAGGAGACGCACATCAAGCTGACCGGCGCCCCCATCGCCAAGACCGACCCGCGTGCAGCCTCTTCCCAGGGGCGCATCACGGGCACGCTGAAGGTCTACACGGACCTCAAGGCGGTGCCCGTTATCGAGGTGCCGGTCTCGTACATGATCCGGATGTGACCCGATGGCGCGTACCTGGTCCGGCGCCACGTCCCTGCCCGCGCGGCCGCCCCTGGCGACGGCTGCGCGGCAATTGCTGTTGCTGCTGGCGTTGAGCGCCGTCCTGGCGGCCGGACGCTGGGCTTTCGTGGGCCCGCGACTGCCGCTGCGCGCCGATCCTGCCGACTACGAACTGGAGTTGAGCGCACCCACGCTCGACGTGTCCCTCGCGCGCCGCTACTACGACGAAGGCATCCACCTGTTCATCGACACGCGTGAGGAAGGACCCGGCGTCGACGACACCGTGCCCGGCGCGTTCGTGATCCGACCGGACCTCTTCGACGACGACCTGCTCGCGCTGCTGGATATCATCTCGCCGGATGACCGGCTCATCCTCTTCGGGGACGGGAATCTCGCCCTGGCGAACAATGTCGCGGCGCGGCTGGTCCAGCGCGGCTATCCCCATGTGGAGCTGCTCAAGGGCGGGCTGGCGGCGTGGCGCGAAGCCGGCGGCCCCGTCTCGCCGCGGGCGCCGGCGGTGGCACCATGATGCGCTGGTTGTCCCTGGTGTGCCGCCTGGTCGTGGGCGGGGTCTTCATCTGGGCGTCGCTCGACAAGCTCGCGCACCCCGCCGAGTTCGCCAAGGCCATCCACCACTACCGGATCGCGCCCTACGCGCTGCTGCACCCGGCGGCGCTGCTGCTGCCCATGGTCGAGGCCGTGGCCGGCGTCGCCCTCGTCATCGGCTGGCAGCGGCGCGGTGCGGCGCTGGCCTGCGCCGGCATGCTGCTCGTGTTCCTGGTGGCCATCGGTTCGGCCCTGGTGCGCGGGCTGGACATCAGCTGCGGCTGCTTCAACACCGACGGCGGCCATGCCGTGGGGCTGGACCTGTTCTGGCGCGACCTCCTGCTGCTGATCGCCTGCCTGCCGCCCCTGCTGGCGGCCCGCGGCGGTTTCGGACTGGATCGCGATCGCTAGGAAAGATCCCCGACGGGCCCGCGGCTGATTTGCATAATCAATTGTCACCACACAGCTTGCGCTCACAATTGAAAATCACGGTCGATTTGACAGCACATCGTCAATGCGTCATATTCGGCCCGTTCACCGCCGCCCCCTGGGTGCGGCGCCGGACCCGTCCCCCAGGAGGATGAAGCGATGCCCGCATTTGTCGACAAGAACCTGTGCAACACCTGCGAAACCTGTGTCGATGCCTGCCCGACCGAGGTCATCTCGATGGTCGACGGCAAGGCCTGGGTCAATCCCGAAGAGTGCATCGACTGCGAAGCCTGCATCGACGCGTGCCCCGAAGACGCGATCAGCATGGTGGACGGCTGACCGGCCCACCGCCCCGCAGTCCGCGGAAAACGAAGAGGGCGCTCCCGGCGGGCGCCCTCTTCGTTGCTCTCCGGAGTAGCGACGGAACGTACCCGCCCGACCGGCTACAGGTCCTCGATGATCACGGCGGTGCCGTAGGCGAGCAGCTCGGCGGCGTGCTCCATCATCTCGGCCGAGGCGAAGCGCACGCCGACCACGGCGTTGGCACCGTTGGCCTGCGCCTGGGCGATCATGCGGTCGAGGGCTTCCTCGCGGCACTCGGCGATCATCTTCGTGTACTCGGTGATCTCGCCGCCCACCAGGTTCTTCAGTCCCGCCATGAAGTCGCGGCCGATGTGGCGCCCGCGGATGGTGTTGCCGCGCACGAGCCCGATCGTGCGCACGATGCGCTTGCCGGCGATCTCGTGCGTGGTGGTGACGATGATGCGGTCTGACACGGGACCCTCCTCAGCGGACAATGTCGTCATAACGGGTGCGCTTGCGGGTGAACAGCCGTTCGCGCAGGACCGATACCAGCAGGACCGTCACGCCCAGGGCGCCGGCCAGCAGGCCGCCCTTCACCAGCAGCGGCAGTTCGGCCGCGAAGATGGCGCGCCCGGTCTGCAGCAGCGCCCAGGTGCCGCCCACAACGAGCCCGGCCACGAGGAGCACCCAGCCCAGCGAGCGTTCGCTGCGGTTGTAGGCGTTGTTCCAGAACGACTCCCAGTCCTCCGGCGGGGCCTCGCGCAGGCGCAGGCCGTCGGTCACCTGCTTGAAGGTGCGCAGCCGCTCGACTTCGCGGCGCGCCTCGGCACTGGTGGCCAGGTGGGCCTCGACACGCGCCAGGTCGGCGCCGTCCAGTTCGCCGTCGACGTACGCCGAGAGCAGCGGCGCATCGGCTACGGGGTCGAAGGCAGGCCGCCCGTTCATGGCGCCTCCTCCAGGCCGAGGGCCGGTCGCAGCCGCAATCGCGCCGCGTGCAGGCGCGACATCACCGTGCCCAGGGGAATGTCCATCGCCGCGGCGATCTCGCGGTACTTGTGGCCCTGGAAATGGTACATCACGAAAACCATGCGCATCTCTTCGGGCAGTTCGGCGATGGCCCGGCCCAGGCGCTCACGGAGGTCCGCGGCCTCGGCCGTGGCCAGTGCGTCGGGGGCACCGTCGGGACGCGTCACGAATTCGAGCGGGATGTCGCCCTGATGGCGTTTCTCGTCGCGCTTCTGGTTGAGCGCCGTGTTGCGCACGATGCGGTACATCCAGGGGAAGAACGGCTCCTCGAGCCGGAACCGCTCCAGCGAACGGTGGATGCGCAGGAACGACTTCTGGACGGTGTCCATCGCATCGTCGTGGTTGCCTGTCAGGCCCAGCGCGATGCCGTAGGCCGGCTGGCGATAGCGGTTCATCAGCTGCTCGAATCCATCCGTGTCGCCCGAGAGGAAACGTTCGATGTCGGCACGGTCCCGGCGGCGCTGCTCCTCCCACGGATCGATGGCGGCAGGCCCCGGAATGCCGGATGACGACGCAGTTACCCCGGCGTCGTCGTCCTTATTCGCCCGCCCCCCGCTGAAAGCCGACAGGAACAATCAGGCGTCCTTCCCACCCCGCCAGGGCACGTCAGGCAGCCCGGCTGCCCGGTTCGCGGCCCGGGCCAGGGTGAACAGGTAGTCGCTCAGGCGGTTCAGGAAGACCAGGGCGCCGCCCGGGACGTCCTCCGTGGCAGCCAGGGCCACCGCAGCCCGCTCGGCGCGCCGGCAGACGGTCCGGGCCAGGTGCAGGTGGGCCGCCGCGGCCGTGCCGCCCGGCAGGATGAACTGGCGCAGGGGCGGCAGCCGGGCGTCGTGCGCGTCGATGAGGGCCTCGAGCCGGGCCGCGTCGAAGGGGTCGGCCGGGGCGCCGGCGGCCAGCAGTTCGATCGAACGGCGCGGGTCGGCAAGTACCGTCCCGAGGTCAAACAGGCGGCTCTGCAGCGCGGTCAGCTCGGCCGCCAGGCCGTGCTCCTCGGAGCCGCCCTCGCGGGCCAGCAGCGACACGCAGCAGCCCAGCACGCAGTTCAGCTCGTCGACCTCGCCGTAGACGCCGACCCGGCGGCTGTTCTTGGGCACACGGGCGCCGTCGCCGAGCGACGTCTCGCCGCGGTCGCCGGCTCGGGTATAGATGCGCGTCATGAATCGGCTCCTTGCGGGCGTGGGCCGGCGCCGGAAGGTCCGGGGCGGGCGGGTCCGGTTGGCCCCCATTGTGGGCGATGGGACGCGGCGGCGAAAGGGGAAATCATGCGGCCGGGCGCCGGCGGCGCAACCAGCCGAAGCGGAGCGCGCGGCCGGCCAGGTCGAACCCGTCCTCGACCAGCGAGGCCAGGGTGGGCAACAGGATCGAGGTCAGGAACGTGCTGACCAGCAGGCCGCCCATGATCACGAGCGCCATGGAGTAGTAGTAGACGCCGCCCAGCGACGGCCGCTGCACGACGATGGGCACCAGGCCGATCAGCGTCGTCAGCGCCGTCATGATGATCGGGCGCAACCGTTCCCGCCCGCCCAGCAGCATGGCCGCCTCGCGGGCCATCCCGCGCCGGCGGTACTGGTTGATGTGCTCGAGCATGACGATGCCGTTGTTGACGACGATGCCGATGAGCAGCAGCAGGCCGATGGCCGCCGGCTGGTCGAAGGCGGTGCCGGTCAGGTGCAGCGTCCAGATGGCGCCGGCCAGCGCGAAGGGCAGGGCAACCATCAGCGCGGCGGCCTGCCGGGTCGATTCGAAGAGGCCAGCCATGACCGCGTAGACCAGCAGCAGGGCCAGCGCGAGGTTCACGCCGAACTCGCGCGACTGTTCCTTCTGGCGGTTCTGCCAGGCGCCGAACGTCCAGCTGTAGCCGTAGGGGAACTCCATCGCCGCCAGCGCAGCCTCGACGCGCGGCATGAACTCCTCGCGGGTGCCACCCTCGTAGCGGGCGTTGACCCACACGCTGGTCAGGCGGTTGTCGCGCTCGATGTGCTCGCGCCCGGGCCGGGTCACCAGGTCGGCAACCGCGCCCAGCGGCACCCGGCCCCCGCCCTGCGGCCACAGGGGCAGGTGCGCCAGCTGCTCCACGCTTTCATTCTGCTGCTCGTCCAGGGTCAGCCGCATCTCGCGTTCGCCGTCGGGGGTGCGGAACCGGCGCAGGCGCTGGCCGCGGTAGGTCAGGCCCACCACGTCGGCGACCTCGGTCGCGGTCAGGTCGTAGCGCGCACCCAGGTCACGATCGGGCTCGATGTGCAGCTCCTGCCGGGCCTCGGTGCGACGCGCCTGGGGCTCGCTCAGGCCCGGCACCGCCTCGAGGCGCGTGACGGCCTCCTCGGCCAGGCGCATGAGCACCTCGGTGTCCTCGCCGACGATCTGGAAGGCGACGAAATTCGCGCCCCCCCTGCCCCCGCGCCAACCCTGGCGACTCTCCTCGACCTGCAGGCGCACGCCGGCGATCTGCGGCAGGATCTCGCGCAGGCGACGACGCACGAGCGCGATGTTGTCCTCGGTGGCCTGCCCTTCCTTCAGGTACACGCGCGTCATGACCCAGTTGTCGTTCCAGAAGCTGTACAGCGACCTCGCCAGCAACTGCTCACGATGCGGCTCCAGCGCCTCTTCGACCTGCGTCACCAGCTGTCGCTTGCGCTCGAGGCTCAGCTCCTCGCTGATGTCGTAGCGCAGCTGCACGAACAGTTCGCTCTCGCTGGTGTCGAAATTCTTGTCGATCTTCTGGAACGGGTAGACCGCCGAACCGACCACCAGCAGGCCGACGGCGACGCCGGCCCAGCGCCGGCGCAGGCTCCAACCAAGGAGGCGCTCGTAGCGCGACTCCAGCCCCCTCATCCAGCGGCCCCGCGGACGGGGCTGCGAGTGGATGTAGCGCGCCGTGGCGAGCGGAATCAGCGTCTGGCTGATGAACAGCGACGCCAGCAGCGTCAGGCAGACCGTGACGCCCAGCTCCTTCAGGTAGATGTTCATCTCGCTGGGCTTGTTGAAGATCAGCGGCAGGAAGACGATGACCGAGGTCAGCGTGGCCGCCGTGACCGCCGTGGCGACCTCGCGCGAACCCTCGAGGGCGGCGGTGCGCGGGTCGGCGCCCTGCTCGCGGTGCCGGAAGATGTTCTCCATCACCACGACCGCGTTGTCCACGAGCATGCCGATGCCGACGATGAGCCCCAGCAGGGTCAGCGTGTTCAGGGAGTGCCCCTGCGCCCAGATGACGCCGCAGGTGACGATGAGCGAGAAGGGGATGCAGGCGACCGCGGCCATCGTGGTCGAGAAGCGGCGCAGGAACAGGAAGAGCACCACGGTGGCCAGCAGCGCCTGGAAGATGCCGGTGAACGTGAGATCCTTGAGCGTCTTGCGGATCTCGTCGCCCTGGCTGAACCAGACCAGGAAGTTGACGCCCTCCAGTTCGGGATCGTCGGCCATGGCGGCGATCACGCGCTGCAGTTCGTCGCAGACCTCCACCGTGTTGGCACGCGCTTCCTGGGCCACGGTGACGCCGACGGCAAAGTCGCCGTCCAGGTGGCGGCCGTACTCCAGGGGCGGCTCCTGGTAGATGACGTCGGCCACGTCGCCCACGCGCAATCCGTCGGCGCGGAGCGGCAGGTTGCGGATCTCGTCCACCTCGCCGAGGGTGCCCACGGTGCGCAGCGTGTAGCGTGAGTCGCCGCTGGCCACCCGCCCCAGCGACTGGTCGAAGTTGCCCACGCGCAGCACGCGCGCCACTTCGCGCACGTCGATGCGATGTCGCTCGAGGTCGGCCACTCGCAGGTTGACGCGCACCTCGCGCGGGTTCACGCCGTCGAGCCGCACCTGCGCCACGCCCGGCACCCGCTCGAGCGGCTTGATGATCTTGCGGTCGAGCAGGTCGTAGCTTTCGCTGAGGTCGCGCGGCGAACTGAGCCGGCCCTCGAGCACGGGCATGTCGGCGTCGCGCGAGTCCCAGTTGGTCGAGACCTGCACGTCGCCGAGGTCGTCCGGAAGTTCGCCGCGTATGCGGTCCAGCCGCTCCCAGACCTCGACCCGGGCCAGCTGCATGTCGGTTGACCAGTCGAACTCCAGCCGCAGGCTGCCGCCGTCGCCCCCGCACCGCGACCAGAGGCTGCGCAACCCGCGCACCGAGCCCACCGCATCCTCGACCGGACGCACGATCATGCGCTCGACCTGTTCCGGCGAGGCATTGTCGTACGGCAGCTGGATGAACAGCTGCGGCTGCACGATCTCGGGCATGAAGGCCAGCGGCAAGCGCGTCAGGGCAACCGCGCCCAGCACGATCAGGCTGACGATGACCGTCAACGTCGTCACCGGCCGCCGGATGGCCAGTTCGGGCAGGCTGAAGCCGCGCGGCCGCTCCATGCTCAATCCTCCGCCTTCTCGTCGCGCATCGGCACCAGCAGGTAGACGGCGGGGATGACCACCAGCGTGAGGAGCGTGCTCAGCGCCAGGCCGCTGGCCACCGTGATCGCCAGGGGCGCCCGCAGTTCGGCGCCCTCGCCCCAGGCCAGCGCCATTGGGACCAGGCCCAGTACCGTGGTCAGGGTCGTCATGAGGATGGGGCGCAGGCGCAGGTGCCCCGCGCGCACCAGGGCCTCCTCGCGCGGCAAACCAACTTCGCGCCGGAGGCGGTTGACGGTGTCGATCAGCACGATGGCGTTGTTGACCACGATCCCCACGAGCATGACCGCGCCGATCAGCACGATCACCGTCACCGTGGTCCCCGTCAGCAGCAGGCCGCCGACGACGCCGATGAGCGCCAGCGGGATCGTGAACAGCACGATGAACGGGTGCAGGAACGACTCGAACGTGGCCGCCATCACCAGGTAGACCAGGAAGACGGCCAGGATCATGGCGAAACGCAGGCTGTTGAAGCTGGTCTTCATCTCCGCGTTCTGGCCGCCCAGCTCGGTGCTGAGCCCGCGCGGCGGCGGGTAGGCCGCCAGCAGCGCCTGCACGTCGGTCATGGCGGCGCCGAGGCCGCGCCCGTCCAGGTTGGCCGAGACCACGGCGGCGCGCTGCTGCTTCAGGCGGTGGATCTCGGCAGGTCCGCGCGCCTCGTGCACGTCGGCCACCGAAAGCAGGCGCAGCGATGTGCCGTCCGGGCCCGGCAGCACCAGGTTGCGGACGTCGTCGGCGGTACGGCGGTCACCCTCGCGGTTGCGCAGGCGCACGTCGATCTGCCGGTCCTCTTCCTTGTAGCGGGTCGGCACCACGCCCAGGACACGGCTGCGCAGCGTCTCCGACAGCACGCCCATGTCCAGGCCCAGCGAAGCAAGGCGTTCGCGGTCGAAGACCACCTGCAGTTCGGGATTCCCGGCCTCCAGCGACGAGCGCACGTCGACCAGCCCCGGCACGGCGGCCAGCCGCCGACCGAGGTCCAGCGAGTAGTCGCGCAGTTCGTCCAGGTCCTCGCCGTAGATGACGACCTCGATCGGGGTCTTGAGGCTGAAGTAGCTGGGCCGGCCGAACTTCACTTCCACATCGGGCATCGCCGCGAAGTCGGTGCGCAAACGCTCGACGACGGCGGCTTCGGCCGCGTCGTCGCCGCGGTCGGCCATCACCAGGTTCAACTGGCCCAGGTTCTCGGCCCGCGTGACCATCGACATGCCGCCGGCGGCCAGGCGGCTGCCCACGGTGGCGTACTGGCGGGCCAATGCCGGTTCCCCGGCGGCGGCCTGCTCCATTCCCTGCAGGGTGCGGTCACTCGCATCCAGCGAGGCGCCCTCGGGCAGCTTGACCTCGAAGTAGAACTCGCCCTCGCTCAACTCGGGGATCAGTTCGGTGTCCAGGAAGCGGATGGCCCACGCCGAAACGACGAACAGGCCGAAGGCCACGGCCACGGTCAGGCCTTTCCGACGCAAGGCCGCGCCGAGCACGCGACCGTACAACGCCGAGAACCAGCCCAGCGTGACGGGCACTTCGGCGGCGGCCCTGGTCGTGGACGTGACCGCTTCCACCGGGGCGCTGTCGCCCGCGAATCCGTCCACGCCGTCGTGACGCCGCGGCAGCCGCGCGCCGATGGCGCTCAGCATCGGGATCAGGGTGACCGCGACGACCAGCGACGCCAGCAGGCTGATCGTGACGGTGAGCGCCTGGTCCTTGAAGAGCTGGCCGGCCACGCCCTCCACGAACACGATCGGCAGGAATACCGCCACGGTCGTCATGGTCGAGGCGGCCACCGCCGGCCCCATCTCGACCGTGCCGTCGACCACGGCGCGGTACAGGGGCAGCCCCTGCTGCTTCTTCTGGAAGATGGACTCGAGTACGACGATGGAATTGTCCACGAGCATGCCGATGCCGAGCGTGAGCCCGCCGAGCGACATGATGTTCAGCGAGATGTCCATGCGGTACATGACCACGAAGGTGGCGATGACCGAGATCGGGATGGACGTGCCGATGATCAGCGTGCTGCGGATGTCGCGCAGGAAAAGGAACAGCACCACCACGGCCAGCAGTCCGCCCACCAGGGCGGCGTCACGCACCTCGTCGACGGCCTGCTTGATGAACGTGGACTGATCGAAGAGGACCGTCAGTTCGTGGCCCGGCGGAAGCTTGCCCTGTTGCCAGGCGGTGATGCGCTCGCGAAGGCGCGCCGCGGTGGTGACGGTATTGGCGTCACCTTCCTTGAAGATGGCGATCTCGACCGACTCGCGGCCGTTGACGCGGGTGATCTCCTCGCGTTCGCGCGCGCCGCGCCGCACCTCGGCGACTTCCTTGAGCCGCACCGGCGCCGCGCCCGGCAGGCTGATGATGAGGTCGGCGATCTCCTCGACCGAGTCGAATTCGTTGATGGTGCGCACCAGGAACTGGCTGTCGCGCCCGCGCAGCGCGCCGCCCGGCAGGTTCACGTTGCCCACGCCGACCACCTGGCGCAGGCGATCGAGCGACAGGCCCAGGGCCGCCAGGCGCTCCTGGTCGACGTCGATCTGGATCTCCTCCTCGAGGCCGCCCTTGATGGACGCAGCGGCAACGCCCTTCACCGTCTCGAAGTCCTGCTTCAGTTGCCGCTCGGCCAGGCGGCGCTGCGAGGTCAGGTCGCCGGGGCCGGTCAGGGCCAGCCGCACGACGGGATCCAGGGCCGGGTCGAAGCGGAGCACGACCGGGTCGAGCGCCTCGGTCGGCAGCACCAGGCGATCGAGTTTCTCGCGCACCTCCATGGCCAGTTCATCCATGTCGGCGTCCCACTCGAACTCGAGGATGACTTCCGACTGGCCCGGTCGCGACACCGAGTGGATGGTCTGCAACCCGCGCAGCACACCCACGGCCTCCTCGACCGGCCGCGTGACGAGATTCTCCACTTCCTGCGGCGCGGTGTCGGGAAACTCGGTCTGCACGGTGATGGACGGGTAGCTGATCTCCGGGAACAGCTCGAGCGACAGGCGGCTGTAGCCGACGATACCGAAGGCGATCACCGCCAGCGAGGCCATGACGACACTGACACGGCGGCGCACCGCCATCTCGACGAATGCGCGCATCAGCGGGCGGCCGCGGCCGGTGCGGCGGGAGCCGGCGCAGCGACAACGTCGGCGGCGAGGATCCTCACCGCGCCACCGTGCTTCAGCGAACGCTGGCCGCGGACGACCACCGGCTCGCCGGCGGCCAGGCCGCTGAGGACCTGCGCGTGCGTGTCGTCGGTGAAGCCCAGTTCCACGACGCGACGCTCGGCCACGGGATCGCCGCCGCCGGCCGGCGGGGCAGCCACGAAGAGCACGGACTCGCCCTTGTCGGTAAGCACGGCTTCGCGCGGCACCAGCAGCACACCCGTGCGCTTCTCCGTCACGACCTTCACCTGTGCGAAGTCGCCGGGGCGCGTGGCGGCCGGGTAGTCGTCCACCTCGATGGTCAGCTTGATCGTGCCGCTGGCCGGGTCGATGACCGGGCTGATCAGCTTGATGTGGCCGGTCAGCCGCGTGCCGTCGCTGTCGAGCACCAGGTCGACCGGCTGCTCGGCCCGCAGGCGCGCGAACTCCTTGCTCGGCACGTGCACCCGTCCCAGCAGCGGATGGAAGTCGGCCAGCACGAACAGCTCGGTGCCCACCGCCAGGTTCTGGCCGATATTGGCGCGGCGCGCGGTCACCCGCCCGCTGAACGGGGCCTTCACCGTGGTGTAGGAAAGGTTCAGTCTCGCGAGACCCTCGTCGGCCTCGGCGCTGGCCAGGTCCGAACGCGCGGTCTGGAACTCCTCCTCCGTGGCCAGTTGTTCGGCCAGCATGGCCTCGAGCCGTTCGAAGCGCGCGCGCAGGTTCGCGGTGCGCGCCTCGGCCTGCGTCAGGCGCAGGCGGTACTCGTCATTTGCCACGACGAGCAGGGCCTGGCCCTCGCGCACCTCGTCGCCCTCCTCGACCAGGAGCTTCTCGACGACGCCCGTGACGCGCGCCAGCACGGCCGCTTCCTTCTCCGCTTCCAGCGTCGCGGTGGCCTCGTAGTGCCGGGCGATGTCGCCGGTGGCCGCCGGCTCGACGGCGATCGGCAGCGCCTGCTCCTCGGGCTGGGCGCGTTGCGCACCGGCGCCGGCGCCCTGGCCTGCTGCGGCAGCCGGAGGCTGCCCGCCATCCTTGGAACAGCCCGTTGCGGACATCACGAGAACCGTCAGCAGGGCAGTACAGGCGAACGCTGTCGCCACGGGTCGGGAACGGACCGGCAGGACCATCAGGGCGGAGTCCCTTCATTGTGTGCGGGAGCCGGGCGTCGGGTGGGTCGGCGCCGGGAAGGTATCATTACGCGCGCGCGGGCGCCAAGGTTGCGCGCCTGACGGGAACGGCCGGGCGGGGCGCGCTGCCCCACCCGGCTACCCTTTCCGAAAGGCGCGGAGCCTGTTGATCCTGTTATTTCAGGAGCGTGATCGACCGCGTGGCCCAACCCCCGCCGCCCCGGGCCGTGAGCCGATAGACGCCCGCCGCCAGAGCACGGCCGTCGGGCCCGCGGCCGTCGAAGGTGACCAGCCCCCGCCCGTCGGCGTCGAGCTCCAGGGACCAGGAGGCGACGGCGCGCCCGGCCAGGTCGGTGGCCAGCACCTGGACCATGGCACCGGCAGGGCCGCTGAGGTCGAGCCGAGCCGACGGGTTGCAGGGGTTGGGGAACGGCGGCGACAACCGCAGCATCGCGGTCGCCGGCGCAGGGGGCACCGGCGCCGCCACCGGGTCGGCCGGCAGGACGAAGCTGAACGGCGGCAATCCGGTGGCGATCGGCGCCGATCCCAGCGGCAGGCCGGTGCAGGCGTTGTACACGCGCAAGCCGTCGGCGCCGAGCGTGCGGTCGGCCAGGAAGAGCTGGCAGCCGCCGTCCCAGGCCAGGTCCGAGTACACGAAGCCTCCGCCCGCCCGCAGCAGCGCGCTGCCCGGTCCGCCCTGCCAGCGCACGAAATTCGTGTTGAACGTCACGACGTCGCCCACCACGGCGTAGATGCTCGTGTGCCCGGTGGTGACGAAGGCGGCGATGTCACCGCCCAGCTGGGCCTCGGTCGCGACAAAGCCTTCGCCGGCCAGCGTCGCGGGATCGACCTGGTCGATGCCCCCGTCGAGCAGCCCGTAGAAACCGACGCAACCGACGCGCAGCTTCTCGCTGCCCGCCACGCCGACAGCCTCGATGCGCGTGTAGGGATTGCGGCCCACGAGCACGACGGGCTGCACGCCGGGCAGCGCCGGGTTCGCGTCGACCCACTGGCCGTTCGCCATGTCGAAGACCAGCAGGGCGCCCGGCCCCGACGGCGCGTAGAAGTTGGTGCGGTCCAGCTTCTGGCAGGTGATGAACAGGCGGTCACCGCGCGCCAGCATCCACGCGGTTTCCGGCAGGCCGTCGACGTCGGCGAAGGCCGCCGTGGAATAGGACTGCACGACGGCACCTGCTTCGACGTCGACCCGCAGCAGCACGGCCTGGTCGTAGCAGCTGACGAACGCGCGGCCCTGCGTGTCGAAGGCGATGTCCTGCGGGTTGCGCCCGGCGCCGAGGCTGAACTCGCGTACCAGCGCCATGCCGGCCGCCGGATCGTAGATCTGCAACACGCTGGCGCCGCCGCGGCCCACGACGTAGAGCAGGCCGTCGTATTCGCGACCCACCGCATCGCCCGGCGTCACCGCGAGGTCGCCGCTTGCTGTCCACGGCGAGGCATGGCTGAACGAGCGCAAGCGCCCGAACTGGGAGTAGTCGCCGGTGAGCACCCAGCCGGTGGCGGCGTCGGCCGCTGCGGCGGCAAGGACCGCCAGGCAGGCGATGATGAGGGGGATGCGGCTGGATTTCACGGTCGGCTCCTTGCGTTGCACGATGCTGTGGCGATCGATGTCCTGCGTTTCCCGCCCCGCCGGCGTCCCTTCCCTACAGGTCCCTCACGGCCACCGCCAGGCGCCAGGTGCGCCCGGGCAGCGGATATCCTTCCACGTCGTAGACGGCCTCGTCGGTCACGTTCTCGACGGCCGCCGACACGTGCAGTGACACGCCGCGGCCCAGCCAGGCGGCCGGCAGCGCGCGACCGAGCCCGAGGTTCAGGCGGGTGCGCTCCGGCGCGCGCGCCAGTTCCGTATCGGCGCGGTCGCGCGGGTTGCCGGACTGGTGCGTGACTTCAGCCCACGGTTCCCAGGCCCCGGCAGCCAGCGCCGCGTGCAGGCGCGCCTCGACTGCAGGCAGGTACGGCAGCGGCTTGCCATCCCAGGCCGGCAGGCCGCTGCGGTCGCGCGCGTCCTGCGTGGTCACGTTGGCCGCCACCCGCCAGCTTCCCTGGCGGTGCGCTGCCATCTCGCATTCCAGGCCGCGCGTGCGCGCCTTGCCGATGTTGATCGCCTTGCTCGTCAGCTGGCTGTTCTGCAAGTAGATGATCTTGTCGCCCGTCGTGGCATCGAAGGCGGCCAGGCGCAGGTCGAAGTGACCGTCCTGTGGGCGCCAGGTGACGGCGACATCGTGCGAGGTGATGGACTCCGGCTTGAGGTCGCGATTGCCGTCGATGCCGCCGCGCACGCCGAACAGTTCGACCCAGCTCGGCTCGCGCCGGGCGCGCGCGACATGCGCCTCGACGAACAACCGTCCGGCCAGCACTTCGCAGACGGCGCCCAGCGAAGGCGCGCTGTCGTCGCGGCGCACCAGCGGCGGCGGCACCGGCAGCCACGGGTAGAGCGGCGCCGAGGCGAAGCGGTCGGCGGTGCGCTGCCAGCGCCACGACGGCGTCACGCGAAGCCGCGCGGTGGTCAGGTCGACCGCGGCGAATACGCCGTGCTGCGTGCGTCGACGCTGCGGCTCCGCGGTATCGTGCAGGAAGTCGTCCTGCCATTGGCGCCGCCAGGTCAGGCCCAGCGAAGGCGCCACCGCGCGGCCGCGCGCCGGCGACCAGGCCACCCGACCGCCGAGATCCTGCGCCAATGATCGCGATGAGCCGGGGTCTCTCGAGCGCACCTCGCCGCGCGGATCGTGCAGCCGCTCGTCGCCGCGACCGGCCGCGAGGTCGGCGGTGAGCAGGCCGTCATCCAGGTCGGCCCGCAGGCGAAGGTCACCGTGCTCGTGGCGCACCGTGGCGTGCGGGCTCAGGTAGGTCAGCGGCCCGGGGCGACCGCCGTCGCGCCGGGTGTAGCCCGCGCCGACGCGCAGGGCCACACGCCCGGCCAGGCGGCTGGCGCCGACCCAGGCGCCCCATTCGCGCAGCCATGCGTTGGTGCGCGTGCGCAGCGAATCGTCGGCCGTGTTGTGGAACGTCTGGTGGTGATCGAGGAACGTGAAGTCGTTGTCGGCGCGGCGCGCGTGGGCGACGACGTCCAGGCCCGTGAGGGCGTCGCGGCTGATCCAGCCCGCGCCTGCACGCAGGGAATGCGCGCCGAACGAACCGACGGAGGCCTCCAGGTACGGGTGCGACGGCACGCGACGGGTCAGCAGGTTGACGGCGCCGATGCCGCCGCTGCCACCCAGCGCCGCCGGGACTACGCCGCGGTGCACCTCGATGGCGGCCAGTCGTTCGGCCGGCACCTGATCGAGCGCGGCGGCGCCATCCCAGGCGTCGGGCAGGGGCATGCCGTCGAGGAACAGGCGCACCTGCGCCGCCGAGCCGCCGCGCAGCGAGGGCACAGCCGACGAGCCGTCGACGCCCAGACGGCGCACCTGCAGGCCGGCCGTGGCCGCCAGCAGCGCCGCGATGTCGCGGCCGGCAGGCTCGTCCTCCAGTTCGATGCGCGTGATGACGCCCGCAGTGGCGGGCAGCGGCGAGGCAAGGATGGGCGTGGCGCTGATCACGAGCGTGTAGGCCCAGGTCACGCCGGGCAGGACACCGCCATCGATCGCGCCGTCGTGCACCACACCGAGCGCGACGACAGGCGCCCCAGCGAGCGCCGTCGTGGCATCGGCCCGGGCCGCGAACGGCAACAGCGACGCTGCTGCCAGGCACAGCCAAACGGCAGGCACGGCATAGCGCGCGCCGCGACCGCTTACGCAGTTGGTTTGCAGGGATGCATGATGCCGGCCCGCGCCGCCGCAAGGCAGGCGGGGATCACCCCGGCCCAGGGAACAAGCCACAGCCCGACCTCGCCCACGAAGGTTGGTGGCAGGCCTGGTGCCGGTCTCCTGGCTCGCGGGTCGTCCTACCGCCTGCGCCTTCCCGGGTCCCCTGAGGGGGCCCAGTGGCTTTGATGCAGGTTTCGTCGCCGCTTACAGTGGCGGGGCCGCGCCGGTCTTGCACCGGACTTCCGCTGGTCCCAGGCCTTGGCTGGAATTTTCGGTCGCGCGACCCGGAGGTCGCGCCGTCAGGGAGTCTAGGCGGCCGGGTAGTCCCTGTCAAGGACCCGGCGCCAGATCAGGCGGTGGTCGTCCTCGGCCGGGCTGGCCAGCAGCAGCGTGTCGGCGTCGCCTTCCGCCTGCGGCGTGCGGGCCTGCAGCAGCGATTCGGCGCCCAGTTCCACGAAGTCCGCCTCGGTCCACGGGTGGTAGCGGTGCGAGAAGCCGCAGTGCCAGAGGAAGAACCGTTCGACGCGGCCGTGGCCCTTCTCGTCGTCGCCGAAGTGCTCGAGCGCCAGGTCCACGAAGCGACGCATGACAGCCCAGCGCTCGGCCGTGGTCGGGTACCACGGTTCGTCGGCCAGGAGCTCGCGGAAGATCCAGGGCTTGATCAGGGCGCCGCGGGCCACGAGGAACGAGCGCACCCGCGTCTCGGCGCGACGGCGGCGCAGGTCCCACGGCGTCAGCACGTCGCCGTTGCCGAGCACGGGGATGCCGACCGCGGCCGCCGACTCCTCGATCAGTTCCCAACGCGCGCTGTTCCGGTAGCGCTGCGCGCGCGTGCGCCCGTGGATCCCGAGCGCATCGGCCCCGGCTTCCTCGCAACGACGCGCCAGATCGACGACGTTCAGCTTGTCCTCGCTGTAGCCGAGCCGCAGCTTCACCGAAAGCGGCAGGTCCACCGCTGCGCGCACCGCACCCACGATCTCGGCCAGTTTTCCCGGCCGCTGCAGCAGGGCGGCGCCCGACCCGCGCTTGACGATCAGGTCGATCGGGCAACCGAAATTGAGGTCGATGAAGCGTGCACCGGAATCGGCCGCCATGCGCGCGGCCTCGGCCATCACGTCGGCGTGCTTGCCGGCGATCTGGACACCGAACGCATCCTCGTCCGCATGGTGGCGCAGCAGCGGCTTCTCGCCGCCCCCAACGAGCTTGTGCGACAGCACCATCTCGCTGCAGGTCAGCTGTGCACCGAACGAGCGGCAGAGCCGGCGATACGGCAGGTTGCCGCCCATGGCCATGGGCGAAAGCGCCAGGACACCGCGGAACAGGTCGGACCTGCCCCGGTCGTACTGGCGCTCTGGCGATGGAGACGGTGCCTGGCTCTCCGGATCGGTGCTCCCGGTCACGTTCCTAGCCGCCGTCCAGCATCGGGTTGCCGTCGAAGCCGCTGAATCCCTCGGGGTCGGCGAGGTAGTCATAGGTGTTCTTAAGCAACGCGTAGTGGTTGCGTTCCTCGGCTGCGAGGTGCGCGAAAATGCCGCGCGCACGGTCGCTCTTCACCGTGGCGGCAGCGCCGTCGTAGAGCGCGAATCCGCGGCGCTCGACATCCATGGCGCCGTTGAGGATCTCCAGCTCTTCAGGCAGGTAGTCGTAGGGGTCGTGGGCCGCGGCCAGCGCCGTATCGAAGATGCGGCGGACATCGACGAGGTGGTCCTCGCCGACATCGGGCAGCACGTCGAGGTTGCGCTCGCGAAGCAGGTCCTCGCGCATGCGCACGAGGTAGGCCTTGTGGCCCGCCTCGTCCTTGGCCAGCGAATTGAAGAGATTGCGCTCGAACGTGGTGGGCGCGTGCTCGGCGCGCTCCTGGAAGAAGGCCATGCCCTCTTCCTCGAAGGCGATCGCCTTCTCCAGGATCTCCACACACAGCCTCAGGTCGTCGCTCATTGCGGGTCCTCCAGGGTCGTTCCCGGTCGATTCGGACCCGTCAATGGTAATCACCGGAGGTTCGAATGCCATGAAAAATCAGGTGGTCGCGACCAGCCTGTTGAATTTGCAGCAGGCTCCTGCTAGGTTCCCTGACAGGATGGTGTTGCGCCCTTAACAAGTGCAATTAAGTCCGAATTTTGCCGGCCCGGCGCCCGTGCGCCCGGGCGGACTGGACCGGTTCGAAATCCCAGCGCGCCGCCCCTCCCTGCCGGGGAGCCGCGGCCCAGCAAGGAGGGCGTGATGGCCAAGCTCCAGAATGCACTCGCCAAGAAGATCCCCGTGTGGCGTGACGAGATTCGCGAGTTGAACAAGGTTCACGGGAACCTCAAGATCGACACCGTCACCGTGGGACAGGCGTACGGCGGCATGCGCGGTATCAAGTGCATGGTGTGCGACACCTCCGAAGTCCCGCCTGACAAGGGCCTGCTCATCCGCGGTATCCCCATCGCCGACCTCACGAACAAGACCGCCGAAGACACCTTCTACCTTCTGTGCACCGGCGACCTGCCGTCGGCCGCCGACCGCAAGGCGCTGACCGAAGAGCTGGCCACGCGCGCGAAGGTGCCCGCGTACGTGTGGAAGATCCTCGAGGCGATGCCCAAGGACTCCCACCCGATGACGATGCTCGACACGGCGATCCTGGCGATGCAGCGCGAGAGCGAATTCGCCAAGGCCTACGACAAGGGCATGGCGAAGGCCGACTACTGGAAGCCGACGCTTGAGGACAGCCTGAACCTGATGGCCCGCATCCCGACCATCGCCGCCGGCATCTACCGCATGCGCTTCAAGAAGGGCCCGCGCATCGCCCCCAAGAAGGGCCTGACGATGGCCGAGAACTACGCGCGCATGCTGGGCATTCCCGACAAGAGCGGCGAGTTCGCCGATTGCATGCGCCTGTACCTGGTCCTGCACAGCGACCATGAGGGCGGCAACGTCTCGGCGCACGCCTGCCACGTGGTCGGCTCCGCGCTCAGCGATCCCTACTACTCGGTTTCGGCGGGCCTCAACGGCCTGGCCGGTCCGCTGCACGGCCTGGCCAACCAGGAATGCCTGGGCTGGATCATCGAGACGACCAAGAAGTTCAAGGGTGTGCCGACCGACGAGCAGCTGCGCAAGTACTCGTGGGACACGCTCAACAGCGGCAAGGTCATCCCCGGTTACGGCCACGCCGTGCTGCGGATCACCGACCCGCGCTTCTCGGCCTTCCGCGAGTTCGGCATGAAGCACTTCCCGGATGACCCCGTGATGTGCCTGGTCGACAAGGTGTTCAACATCGTGCCGCAGGTGCTGGTCGAGCAGGGCAAGGCCAAGGATCCCTGGCCGAACGTCGACGCCGCCAGCGGCGCGCTGCTGTACCACTACGGCCTGCGCGAGTTCTCGTACTACACGGTGCTGTTCTCGGTCTCGCGTGCGATGGGCATGCTCTCGCAGTTGATCATCAACCGCGCGATGGGCACCCCGATCGAGCGCCCCAAGAGCGTCACCACCGAGTGGATGAAGAAGACGGTGGCGGCGGCGACGCCGAACACCTGACATCCGTCCGGCAGTGCCTGAAATCCCGCCCGGGACGTTCCCCGACCAGATGGCCGAAGGAACTGCCCGGGCGGGTTCTTTATCGATGGAGGCGGCATGAAGGCAGCCCTGAAGAGACACGGGGACCTGATCCAGGTCGTCCTCGGGATCCTGGTGACGGTCCTGGCGGCCGTCGACATGCCGGGCAAGCCGGTGCGCCTGGTGGGCCTGCTGACGGTCGCCGCGGGCATGTTCGGAGCCGGGGTGGGCCTGGGGCAGGCGATCCAGCGGCGCCGTTCCGCGCGCTCAGGAACGGGCGGGAGCGCCGCCTGAGCCCGTCGTGCCGCCGAACGCGGGCGGGGCCGGCGGGCGGCAGTGACACAGCAGCCGGGGCGGAGTTAAACGATCGCTTGACTTAATCAATCGTTCAATTATACTCACCGGGTGACCCCAGCCCGGAGCCTGACCATGACAGAACCCCGTGCCCCCTATGCCCCCTCGGGGATTCCGGCCGCCGGACGCCTGCGGGCGCTGCTGGAAGCCCGACCGGGCGACCTGGCCCCGCCCCCACCCGATTCGCCGCCCGGTCGCATCCTCGCGGCCACGCGCGAACTGTTCGCCGAGGCGGGATTCGCGGGAGTCCCCGTGCGCGCGGTGGCCCGTCACGCCGGCGTGAACGTGGCCATGATCAACTACTACTTCGGCACCAAGGACCACCTGATCGATGCCGTGCTGACCCGGGAACTGCAGGACCTGATCGGCGACGTGATCGCCGGGCTCGACAGCGATGCCTCGGCCGAGCAGGTCCTCGCCGAGTTTCCGCTGCGCATCCTGTCTTCCCTGCGGGAGGATCCCCGGCGGCTGCGCCTGATGCGGCTGGCGGTCTCCACCGAGCCTGACCGCTTTCGCCGGATCATCCGTTCATTGGGCGACAGCAGCGTACTCGGCGTCAGCCGCGTGCTGGCCGACCTGGTCTCCGAAGCCCAGGCTGGCGGGCGCCTGCCCCTGCTCCCGGCCCGCTCCATCCTGCTCTTCCTGATGGCCAATGCCTACGGGCTCGTCTTCATGGAGCCGATCGCGCGCGAGGTCGTGGGCTTCGCGATGGATGACGATACGCACTGGCAGGAGCACCGGACGAACCTGTCCCGCCTCCTGCGCTACGGCTTGCTGGGCGCTGCGGCTCCCGGGGAGGATATCCATGCGTGACCCGCGGAATCCGCGGCTGCAGGCCCCGGCGCTGCCGGCGACCCTGCTGCTGCTCTGCCTCGGCTTCGGCCCCGGTATCTTCGTCGCGTCGCCGCCGGTCGTTGCCGCCACCGCAGCGGGCGACACGCTGCGCCTGGACCTGTCCGGTTGCCTCGAGGCCGCACTGTCCGCCGCCCCGTCCCTCGAGTCCGCGGCTGCTGCGAGCCGGGAGTCGGAGGCCGTGTCGGCCGAGGCTGCGGCCCGGCGGCAACCGGTGCTCGGCGCGGGCGGCTCCTACCAGTACGCCAGCGAGCACATGCGCAGCGAACTGGAACTGCCGGCCGGCTTGCCGTCGCGCACGCTCGAATTCGGCGACGGCCATGTGGCCAGCATCAACCTCGGCCTGGCCGTGCCGCTCTACACAGGCGGCGAACTGGCGCACACGGCGACCGCGGCTACGGCAGGCGTCGAGGCTGCGTCCCGGCGCGAAGACGGCGTGAAGCTCGACCTGGCCCGCAGCGTGCGCCTGGCCTTCACCGGCGCCCTGGGCCGCCAGGCGCAGGTCGAGGCCTCGGCACTGGCCGTGGCCCGGCTGTCGCGTCATCTGGAATCCGTGACCGGGGCCGAGCAGGCCGGCGCCGCGACCACCGAGTCCGTCGTGCGCGCACAAACGCGTCTGGCGCTCGCCCGTCAACGTCACCTGCAGGCCGAGGCTGCGCGCGACTCGTCGGCACTGGCGCTCGGCAGGCTCGTCGGTCGGCCCGGCGTGCCCGTGCTGCCGAGCGGCGATGTGGGCGCCTCGCTGCTGCTCGCCGCCGGCGACACGTTGCCCGCGGAAGGGCCGCGTCCGGAAGTGGCCGCCCTGTCCGCCGAGGCCCGGCGCCAGCGGGAACTGGCCGCCGCGGCGAGCGGCCGCCTGCGCCCGCGCGTGGTGGCCGATGTACGCGCCCACTACGGCCGGCCCGGGGTGGACGCGCTGGCCAACGAGTGGATGGGCTACGGAACCGCCGGCGTGAGCGTGGACTGGCAGCTGTGGGATGCCGGCGCCCGCCGCCAGCGTATCCATCAGGCCGAAGCCCGCGCGCGCTGGCTCGACGCGCAGCGCCGGGACCTGGACGAATCGCTCACGACCGCTGCGGCGACTGCCCGCGCCCAGTTGCGCTGCCCTTGCCAGGAGGCGCAGGTCGGCGAACGCCTCGCCCTCCAGCGCCGCCTGCTCGAGATGGTGGCAGGACGGCAGGCGCTCGATTCGGCCACCGAGACGGAATTCCTGGACGCACACGATGACCTGGCCCAGGCGGAAGTGGACCTGGCCCTGGTCCGCACGCGGGTTCGCCAGGCCGAGTCCTTCCTGCTCTGGACCCTCGGGCGATGATCACCCGTGGCGGGCATCGATGGTCGGCGACGGTCGCCGACCGGAGCAACGCGGACCCGACCGCTGACAAGAGGAGAACGACGATGCGACGAGTCCCTGGCCTGTTCTGGCTGATTCCCGTCCTGGCGCTCGGCGCCTGCGGCCGCGGCGGGCCGCCGGCGCCGGCCGGCACGTTCGAGGCGACTGTCGTCGACATCGCGCCGGTCCAGGGCGGACGCGTGCTTGCGGTGACGCGCCAGGAAGGCGAGCGCGTGGCTGCCGGCGACACCCTGCTGGTGCTCGACGGCGAGCTGATCGCGCTGCAGCGCGCCCAGGCAGCCGCCAACCACGCCACGCTGCGCGCGCAGCGCCTGGTGGCCGACGCGGAACTGGTAAAGGCCCGTCGGCAACTCTCGCTCCTCGAGAAGACGCTGACGCGTACGCTGACCCTTCGCGAACAGGGCACGGCTACCGGCCAGCAGGTGGACGATATCACCGCGCAACGCGACGTGGCCCGCGCGACGATCGACGCCGCCCGCGGGCGCCAGGCGGCACTTGACGCCGAGATCACGCACCTCGACTCCGCACTTGCCGTCCTTGATCGCCAGTTGCGCGACAGCGCCGTGCTCGCGCCCATGGCCGGCACCGTCCTGACGCGCACTGTCGAGCCCGGGGAGGTAGTCGCCGCCGGCCGCACGGCCCTGCGTCTGGCCGACCTCGCCCACCTGGAACTGCGCATCTACCTCGAGGCCGGCGATCTCTCGCGGGTCAAGCCGGGCCAGGAACTGCCGGTGCGCGTCGATGCCCTGCCGGGGAGCCCGCTGACCGGCACGGTGGCCTGGATCGCCGACGAAGCGGAGTTCACGCCCAAGAACGCCCAGACGCGCCATGCCCGCGCCCAGCTGGTCTACGCGGTCAAGTTGCGCGTGGCGAACCCCGACGGACGCCTGCATGTCGGCATGCCGGCCGAGGTCGACCTGCCGTGACCGAAGCCGCCATCGTCCTCGATGCCTTGCACAAGAGCTACGGCAGCACCGCTGCCGTGCGCGGACTCTCGCTGAGCGTGCCGCCGGGCTCGGTATGCGGGTTGATCGGGCCTGATGGCGCGGGCAAGACCACGACGATGCGCGTGCTCTGCGGCCTTCTGCGTCCGGACAGCGGCTCCGCCCGCATCCTCGGGCACGACTGCACGCTCGACTCGCGACACGTCAAGCAGCACCTGGGCTACATGCCGCAGCGGTTCAGCCTGTACCCGGACCTGACGGTTGGCGAGAACCTCCGCTTCTTCGCCGACCTGTTCGGCGTGCCGAAGTCCGAGCGTGCCGAGCGGGACCGCGAACTGATGGCTTTCAGCCGTCTGGAGCCGTTCCGCAATCGCCGCGCCGGCCAGCTCTCCGGCGGCATGAAGCAGAAGCTCGCGCTCAGCTGCACGTTGATCCACACGCCCTCGGTACTGATCCTCGACGAGCCGACAACGGGTGTCGACCCGGTCAGCCGGCGCGAGTTCTGGCGCATCCTTCGCGACCTTGCCGGACGCGGACTGGCCCTGATCGTCAGCACGCCGTACATGGACGAGGCCGCGATGTGCGACGAGATCGTGCTCATGCATGCCGGGCACGCCATCAGCCGCGGCACGCCGGCGGCGGTTGCGGCCTCGTTCCCCCGCCGGTTGCTTGCCGTCACCGGGGGCGACCTGCGAAGGGCTACCGAACTGCTGGGCGCGGCACACATTTCCGGGCTCGAAGTGCGGCGGTTCGGGGATCGCCTGCACCTCGTGCACGACACCGACGACCAGGCGCGGGCTGCCGCCACCGCACTGCAGGGAACAGGAGCCGCACTCGCGCCGGCCCAGGCGGGCATCGAGGATGTCTTCGTCGAGATGATGGCGCGCGCGGAACAGGAGGCGGCCGGATGACGACGACACCGGCATCCGCCGTCTTCACGCCCGCGGCCTGACGCGCCGCTTCGGCGACTTCACGGCCGTCGACGGCCTGGACCTCGACGTCCCCGCCGGCGAGATCTTCGGGTTCCTCGGCGCCAACGGCGCGGGCAAGACGACGGCGATCCGCATGCTGTGCGGGCTGTTGGCGCCATCGGGCGGCGAGGCCATGGTCGCCGGCGTGCAAGTCGGAGGAAATAGCGGCGGGCAGGCGCGCGAACTGAAGCGGCGCATCGGCTACATGAGCCAGCGCTTCTCCCTCTACGACGACCTGACCGTGGCCGAGAACCTTGAGTTCTTCGGCGGCATCTACGGGCTGTTCGACACCGCACTCGCCGAACGTCGGCACGAACTGCTGCCCCAGCTGGGCCTGGCCGACCTGGAGCGGCGACTGGCCGGCTCGCTGCCGCTCGGCTTCAAGCAGCGGCTGGCCCTCGGCTGCGCCCTGCTCCACCGCCCACGCGTCGTCTTCCTCGACGAGCCGACCGGCGGCGTCGATCCGGTGGCTCGAAGGCGCTTCTGGGACCTGATCTACGAGCAGGCGGCCGGCGGCGTCACGGTCTTCGTCACGACCCACTACATGGACGAGGCCGAGTACTGCGGCCGCGTCTCCATCATGGTGCAGGGCAAGCTGGTGGCGCTGGACACGCCGAGCGGCCTGAAGGCCTCGACCGGCGGGCGCGACATGCAGGATGTCTTCCTGAGACTGGTGGACGCATGAAGAGGGTTCTGGCACTGGCGGCCAAGGAGCTGCTGCACATCGTGCGCGATGCGCGCAGCCTGGCCGTCGCGGTGCTCATGCCGGTGGTCATGGTGCTCCTCTACGGCGCCGTCATCGACATGGAGATGCGCGACCTGCCGGTTGCCGTTGTCGACAACGACCACAGCGACCGCAGCCGCGATTTCATGAGGGCCATGGAGTCCGGCGGCTTCATCGAGATCGTCGACCGGCTGGAACACCCGTCACAGGTGGAACCCGGCTTCCGCCGCGGACGGTTCCTGGCGGCGCTCGTCATCCCGCGCGGCTATGCCGCGACGCTGGCCGGCGGGGAACCGGTCGCGGTCCAGGTGCTGGTCGACGGTTCGGACGCATCGACTGCTGCCATGGCGGCCAACTACCTGCAGGCCGTGGTGCAGCGGCAGGCGCTGGGCGTCCGCCGCGAGACAGGGGCGCCGCCGCTGCCCTTCTCGACGCGGACGCGAGTCTGGTTCAACCCCGAGTTGCGCAGCGCCCATTTCGTGGTGCCGGGCCTGGTGGCGCTGGTGCTGATGATGATCTGCGCCATCCTGACGAGCATCGCCATCACGCGCGAGAAGGAAACCGGCACGCTGGAGCAGATCCTCACCACGCCGATCCGGCCGGCGCAGGTGATTGTCGGCAAGGTGCTCCCTACGTGGCGCTGGGGTCGCTGGACGCCGCCCTGATCCTGGTCATCGGACGGCTCGTGTTCCAGGTGCCGATGAACGGCTCCTGGTGGGCCCTGACCGGCTACTGCCTGCTGTTCATCGTCATCGCCCTGGGCGTCGGGCTGCTCATCTCCGCCCGCGCGAGCAGCCTGCGCGTCGCGATGATGGCCGCAGTGACGGCCACCATGCTGCCGACCATGATCCTGTCGGGCTTCCTTTTCCCCGTCTCAAGCATGCCGGCGCCGCTGCAGTTCATCTGTCGCCTGCTGCCGGCAACGCATTTCCTTGAAGTCCTGCGCGGCGTGATGCTGCGCGGCGAGAACTGGCACCCGCTGCAGACGGCGATCCTGGCGACCCAGGCCGTGCTGTTGCTCGGCGCGGCAACCCGCAGCTTCCGGCTGCGCCTGGAGTGACGTGATGCACGTGCTGCGGATACTCGTGCGCAAGGAATTCCGGCAACTGCGCCGCGACCCGGCCCTGTTGCGGCTCGTGCTGGTGCTGCCGATCGTCCAGTTGATGGTGATGTCGTACGCGCTGAACAGCGACCTTCGCGACCTGCGCGTGGCTGTTCTCGACGAGGATCGTTCCCCGCTCAGCCGCCAGCTTGTCGAGGCCTTCCCCCGTAGCAGCACGTTCAGTGCCGGCCCGACCCCCTCCGGCCCCGCGGAACTGGAGCGTCTCCTGCGCAGCCACGAATGCGACCTGGCCGTGCACATCCCGGCCGGTTTCGCCCGCGATGTGACGGGTGGCGCCGCACCGACCGTGGGACTGTTCGTCGACGGCTCGAACAGCAGCATCGCCGGCAGGGGCGCCGGCTATGCCGAGGCGCTCATCACCCGCGAAGCCGTGCGCATGGCAGCGGCCGGAGGCGTGCGATCCGGCGCTCCGGCCATCACCCCTGCCGTCAGGTTCTTCTACAATCCCGAACTGGAGAGCCGCCTCTACATGGTGCCGGGTGTCATTGTCATCCTGGTGACGATCATCTCGGCGCTGGTGACCGGCCTGGCGGTCGTGCGCGAGAAGGAGCTCGGCACGCTCGAGCAGATCCACGTCACGCCGCTTTCGCCGCTCCAGCTCATCGCCGGCAAGACCATACCCTTCGCCATCATCGCGCTGGTCGACCTGCTCCTGGCCATGGCGGTCGCCATGTTGTGGTTCCACGTACCCATGACCGGCGAGCCCTGGGTGCTGCTCCTGGGCGTGCTGGCCTACCTGCTCGTGACGCTGGGCCTGGGACTGCTGGCCTCCGCGGTCAGCGGCACGCAACAACAGGCCGTCTTCACCGTGTGGTTCTTCCTTGTCTTTGCGATCATGTTGAGCGGGTTCTTCTTCCCGGTGCAGAACATGCCGGAATGGGCCCGCGCCTTGACGTGGCTCAATCCCATGCGGTTCTTCATGGCCATTGTCCGCGGTGTCCTGCTGCGCGGCGCCGGCCTGGCCGAACTGTCGCGCGAGTTGCTGATGCTGCTGGCGATGGGACTGGCGGCCTTCGGCACCGCCTTCGCGCTGTTCCGGCGCTCGACCACCACCTAGCCCGCCCGGCTGCGGCCGGGCCTGGACGGAGTGACCATGTCAAGGCTCTGGCTGATGATGGCGGCGGCGAACGGCTTCCTGGCGGTCGCGCTCGGGGCCTTCGGCGCCCACGGGCTCAAGCGGATGCTCGAGGCGGCGCCCGACGGCGCCCTGCGCCTGCAGTGGTGGCAGACGGCCGCCCAGTACCACCTGGCGCACGCGCTCGCGCTCGGGCTGGTCGCGGCTTTGGCCCCGCACCTGACGGGGCGCCTGCCCGGCGTGGCCGGCTGGCTCTTCGTGGCGGGTATCATCCTGTTCAGCGGCAGTCTCTACGTGATGACGTTGACCGGGGTGCGCGCGCTCGGCGCGATCACCCCGGTCGGCGGCGTCTGCCTGCTGGGCGGATGGCTGACACTGCTGCTGGCAGCGGCGAGGCTGCGCTGAGCGGGGCTCAGCGCCCGTCCGAACTGCGACCGGCAGGTGCCGTCATGGCGACATCGAAGAAGTCGTCGTCGTCCAGTGACATCACGACCTGGGGAGCCGGGGCCAGGGTGTCCGGTCGCCGCTCCGCCGCCTGGCGATTGACGGCCCCGGTCGTCGCGGGTGCGCCCGCCCGGGTTCGTCCGGGACGCCCGCCGCGCGCGGCCGCGATCGTCGGACCCGACTTGGTCGACGTCCGCGAGGCGCCGAGCGCGGAACTGCGCCTGGCCTGTTGCCGGGGCGCGGGCACTGCTTGTGGCGCCCCACTGCCCACCAGCGCCTCGAGGTCAGCAACGTAGGTCATCATCTGCATCGCCTGCGCACTCAACTGCTGGGCCGCACTCGCGGACTGCTCGGCGCTGGCCGCATTGGCCTGCGTCGTGCGGTCCATCCCGGCAACCGCCTGGGTCACCTGGCCGATGCCCTGTGACTGTTCACGCGAGGCCGAAGCGATCCCGCTGACCAGGGTACCGACCTTCTCGGCATTGCTCGAGACGCCGGCAAACGCCTGGCAGGCGCGTCCGACCAGCGCACTGCCTTCGTTGACGCGGGCCACGGTGCTCGATCATGCCCGCCGTATTGCGTGATGCGCCTGCCGCTCGCTGGGCCAGGCCGCGAACCTCTTCCGCCACCACCGCGAATCCGGCGCCGGCAGCGCCGGCCCGGGCCGCCTCCACGGCGGCGTTCAGGGCCAGCAGGTTCGTCTGGAAGGCGATCTCGTCAATCGTGCGTACGATCTTCTGGGTCTCAAGGCTCGCCTCCGAGATCTCCCGCATCGATACCTCGAGTCGCTGCATCTCCTCGTTGGCGCCGCGCACCACGGCGTTGGTCGACTGCATCAGGGAATCCGCATCGGTCGCGCTGCCGGCGTTGAGCCCGGTCATCGAGGACATGTGTTCCAGTGACGCCGAAGTCTCCTCGATCGCCGCCGCCTGCGACGAAGCGCCGGTGGCCAACTGCTGGCTGGCAGCCGCCACCTGGCTTGAAGCGGCCGTGAGCTGGGAGGCGGTTGTCGTCAGGCCGTCGATAAGCCGCGACAACGGGCCGGCGATGGAACGACGGATCGCCCAGGCAAGCAGGCCGCCGGCGACCAGGCCGGCGACGATCATGCCCAGCTGCAGTATCCTGTTGAAGGCATAGACGGCTCCGGCGTGCTCCCGCGCCGATTCGGCCTGGGCCAGTGTCAGCTCCGTGAGTTCGGCAACCATCGCCTCCATCGCCAGGAAGGCCTCTGCCGCCTGCCCGAGGGAGAGGTCGAGCGCCTCGCGCCGTCCCTCGCGGGTATCGGCCACTCGGGCGTCGACGATGCGGCGGGACAGTACGGCCCACTCGCGATGGGTCGACTCGAAACGCGGGACGATCTCCCGTTCCTTGTCGCTGTCCGCGAACGACGTGTATTTCTTCCAGTTCGCATCCGCCTGGGCCACGTGCTCGTCGTAGTCCTGTACAAGGGCCTTGAACTGGTCCGAACCGGCATTGGCGAAGATCATCGACCGTTCCGCAGCCAATGCACCGTGCAGGTCGCGGTCAGCCTGCAGCAGCGATTCGAGGGCCGGCAACCGGCGCTCCGTGATGGATCGCAGGCTGCCGTTGAGAGTCCTCGAACTGAACATGCTGGTCAGGCCTATGGCCAGGACGATGACCGTCATCAGGGAGAAGCCGCAGTTGAGCCTGCCCCCGATCTTGAGCCGATTGAACCAGTTCATGACACCCGCCTTGCTACTGGACCTGGTCGACGTCGACGCCGAACGTGATGGCTCCGATGGCCTTGCCGCCATCCATGACCGGCACAGAGACCTGGACGGTGTAGGTCTGGGTGCTGTCGTCGAACTTGACATCGCTGACATGGACAGCGCCCGCCCCGCCCTTGAACGACTCCTGCCACTTGGGCTCGTCACCCTGCCAGTAGTCCGAGGTCTTGTCGGTCATCGCCACGTTGGCGCCCTGGTTGTCCATGACGAAGGCCTCGGCCAGGAACGGCATCTCTTTCTGCAGGCCGTGCAGGTACTTGCCGCAGGCATTGTCGATGAGAGCCTGCATCTCTTTCGTCACGCCGGGCGACTTCTGCCACTCGGCATCGCGCGCCTGATCTGGTCGAGCGTCAGCCCGGCCGCATTGGCGGCCTTGACCGCAGCGACAACCGTAGGGTTGGTGCCGATGGCCTTGAGCTTCGAGTCCCGATGGCTCGACCTTGGCTGGCGGCTCACCGGCAGTCGCGATGGCTGCCGCCAGGATCACGCTGGCCGCAATCGCGACGACAGCGAACAACATGGTCTTCTTCATGCCTGTCCTCCGCATTGGCTGAATGAACGGCTGGGCGTCGACGGACGTCCTGGTCGCACGGCTGGCAAGGAACTGCTGTCGGGCATGAGCGCCCTTGGCCGGGATTTCGACCTGGCCACGAAACCTTAGCATGCGTCGGATTTGTCCGAGGTACCGGATACGGTACCTGATGCTCGCCGGGATTCCGGCGCCGGACAGGCAGGGTGGAGGTGGCGAACGCCGCTCAGCGTGCGCAGGCCAGCGGCACCCGGATCTCGCGGTCGGGCGCCTGGATCGCCATCACGTAGGCGCCGGTCGGCAGGCGTCGCCCGCCGGCGTCATGGCCGTCCCAGGCGATCTCGTTCTCGCCCAGCACACCCTCGAGGGTGACCGGGCCGCGCACCAGGCGGCCGCGCAGGTCAAAGACGCGCCAGACGAGGGAGCCCGCCGCCGGCAGCGAGACGCGCACCGAGGTGAAATCGCGGAACGGGTTCGGCCCCACGCCGGCCAGCTCGGACCGGTCGGGGATGATCTCCAGGCGCAGCGTCCGCGACTCGGAGGAGCCGCGGTTGGGATTGCCGAACGTGATCGTCGCCTCGTGGATACCACCGTCCAGGCCGATCGACGGGCTGGCCAGCGAGACCGTGACGGTTGCAGCGCCACCGATCGCGATGCTGCCGGTAGCAGGCGCCACCGTCAGCCAGTCCACGTCGACGGCGGCGGTGTAGTTCACCGCCACCTCGCCGTCGTTGGTCAGCGTGTACTCCCAGTCGGACACCGTGAACGGCCCGCCCTGCGGACCGGACGCCTCGATCGCCGCGGTCGGCGTCACCGCGAAGGAGCCGGCCGCCGGGTCCAGCATCGGCAGCGTCACGGCACCGGTGGCGCCGGGATCGAGCCAGTCCATCAGGCGGGTATCCGCAGAGCCGCCGCCGTCCCACGAGCGCTGCAGCCAGCCGTACCAGTCGGACTCGTTGTTGCCGCATGCGGCCCAGCCGCCGTGCAGCTGCCCGACCACCAGGTGATCCTGATCGAAGAGCGGCGAGCCCGAGGAGCCGGGCTCGGTGGTGCCGAGGTCCCAGTCGATGATACGCAGGTGCGTGCCGTCGCCCGGTTCGACCGTCCCGAGGTAGGATGTCGTCCGCAGCGGCGCGGTCTCGAAGGAAATGCTCTTCTCGTCCGAGTCGGGGTGATGGATGGCCGTGGCCGACGTGGGCATGGCCGTGCCGCGGTTCCAGCCGGCGTACGTCACGCCGAACGAAGGCTCGGGCAGTTCGTCGAGCTCGAGCAGCGTGAAGTCGCTGGTGGACCAGCTGGCGCGCAGCGTGGAGCCCGACGTGAACTGCAGGAGCGAACCGTTCGCCTGCTCGCCGCACACAGGGCTCTCGAAGTTCCAGTAGATGACCACCGTGGGTGCCGCCGTCCCCGAGATGTTGCAATGGTCGGCCGTCAGGAAGTATGGCGTGCCGTCATTGCTGGTGTTGTTCAACAGCGCGCCGGTGCAGGTGAACGAGCCGTTGACGGAGATGAGCCCCACCGAGGCGATTTCGGCGCGCCAGTCGTCACCTTCGGAACAGACGACGTCGACATTGCAGGTACCGGCCTTGGCGTCCGGCGATTGCCCAAACGACCGGTAACCGCTGTTGATGAAGCCGAGTTCCAGCAGCGGCTCGGTGGTCACGTTCGCCGGCAAGTTCAGCTCGACGAGCAGCGCGTCGGCGGGCAGGATCGGCGTCCACAGTTCGCCGTGGTCGGCGTTGTCCCCGGCGTCGAATACGAGTGCCGGCAGGCGTCCGGCAGCGTCACGCACGACGAGCGTGGCCCCGGCCGGCAGCCAGTACACGGGAAAACCCAGGTTGAGCGAGGCGGCGCCCGGCGAGGAGACTTCCAGGCTCCAGCGGCGCGCGCCGTCCGGCAGGCGCTCCCAGCGGCCGTCGCGGGCCGGGGTCACGCTGACGGCCTCGGGTATGGCGTACCGCCACGGCAGGCCCTCGGCGTCGCGTGCCGCGTCCTCGACCGCCAGGTCGGCAGCCGGCGGCAACTGCACCTGCACCCGCTCGACGGCGGCAAGAACGGCGAGCGGCGCCATCGACAGGAAACACGCGAACGCGGCAGCGCCCATCGTCCGATTGTGGCCCAACGCGCCCGACAGCCGACTCGACCAGGTCATCATGGCAACTCCTTGGGAGGATCGGCCGGCGCATCGCCGCGGTAGTCCACCGCGGACACGGCCTGCCAGGCAATGAACCAGCCCAGGCCGACCTGGGACAGGTAGTGCTTGCGATCGTTCAGGCGCGACCAACCGGCCAGCCACGAACCGGCCAGCAGGAAGGGCCGCCAGCGGTGCAGTCCGGCGGCACGCGCCGCGTTGAGCCAGGGCACGGCCCCGATGAAGCAGTGGCCCGAAGCGGCATGGTCGGTGCGGAAGGGCTGCCAGTCGGGAGTCGGGAATTCGGCGCTCGGACGATCGGCCCCCAGCACGCGCTGAACAGTCCACAGCAGCGGCAAGCCCACGACCATCGACTCGAAGTTGGCGCGCCCCCAACGAGTGAACGGCACCGATCGCACCCAGGCGTCGATGGCTGCCACACCGAGCCAGGCCAGGAACCAGGGGCGATTGCCCGTTTCGTAGCCGACTCGCGAGACGCGGTCCGAAGCGGGCGAGCGCACGTGCTTGTCGTGCGCTGCGGTCACCGCCTCGTCGAGTCCCGAGTAGATGACGACCCCGGCCGCGGCGACGGCGCCGCCGAGCTTGAGGAACGAACGGCGACTGTACTGCCGGCGCCAATGGGCGCCCGTGCCCTTGAACAACGGCCCGGCGTGGACGGGCGCGCTCATGCGGCGTCCATCCCGGCGACCAGGCGCGCCACTTCGCGCGCCAATGCCGCGGCGCTGGTCAGGCCCGGCGACTCGATGCCCACGAGGTTGACCAGCCCGGCAAGGTCCCCTTCCTCGCGCTGCACGACGAAATCGGCGAAGCCGGTCGGCACGAGCTTGGGGCGCAGCCCGCTCATGCCCGGCGACAGGTCGTCGACCCGAAGCCACGGCAGGAACCGGTGGGCACCCTCCCAGAACGATTCCCGGAGCGCCGGATCGACGCGCCAGTCGAACCCGGCGTCGCGCGGATCGGCGGCAAGGTGCTCCACGTCGGGCCCAAGCTTCATCTGGCCGCCCAGGTCCAGGCAGACGTGCACACCCAGGCTGGCGCCGTGGCTCGGCGGCACCGGGTACACCAGGCGGCTGATCCGCCCGTGGTGCTCGCTCGCCACGGCGAAGTAGTTCCCCTTCACCAGGTGCAGGTCCCAACCGCGGGCGGCCGTATCGATGCCCGCCAGTGCGGCAACGCGGTCGGCCCAGAGTCCGGCTGCATTCACCACGATGCGACTGGTGTGGCTCCAGCCTTCGCGACGGCCGGCTCCGGCAGCCGTGATCTCCACGGTCCAGGCGCCTGCCCCGGGATGAAGCCCGGTCACGCGCGCCGCAGTCATCACCTGGGCGCCGTGCTCCTGCGCCAGGTGCGACCAGGCCCGCGCCGCGCCCTCGGCGTCGACGATGCCGGTGCGCGGCGAGTACAGCGCGGCGCAGGCGCTCACCTGCGGCTCCAGGCGCCGCAGTTCCCCGGCATCGACGAGCCGGAGTTCCTCGACTCCGTTCTCCATGCCGCGCGCCAGCAGTTTCTCGAGATAGGGTATCTCATCGCTCGTCGCGGCGACGATGAGCTTGCCGCATTCGCGGTAGCCGACGCCGGCGCTCTCGCAGAACTGCTTCAGAAGGCGCCGACCCTCGACGCAGAACCGCGCCTTGAGCGAGCCTGTGGGATAGTACATGCCGCCGTGGGAGACTTCGCTGTTGCGAGAGGTCGTGCCCCGGCCGAGGCCATCCTCCATCTCGAGCAGCACCGTCGACAGGCCGCGACCGGCGAGTTCGGCGGCGACGGCACAGCCCACGATGCCGCCGCCGATGATCGTGCAATCGATATCGTGCATGGTTCCTCAGCGGTTGGGCTGGCGAGAGAGCCAGGTTGCATAATCCGCGTATTCCCAGGCACCCGAGACGGCGTAGGTCGCCACGCGCAGGATCGAATCCGGGCCGTGGAACCCGCGGATCACCACCAGCGGGCTGCCCTGCGGGGAAAGCAGCATGACGGCGGGCGGCTCGCCCACGCCGTACTTCTCGGCAACCCCCGGCATGTCCTGCATGTCGACGCGGACGGTCACCAGGTTCGCGGCGAGATACGCGCGCACGCGGCGGTCCGTCCAGGTCTCGCGATCCAGGCGCCCGGATTCGGTGTTGCGGGCCGCGGTGAAATAGACCAGCAGTGGCCGGTCCTGGTGACGCGCGGCGGTCTTGCCCTCGCGGAAATTCGACCAGACCACGGGCGCGGTTTCGGACTCCGGCACGGCGCCGGCTGCCTGACGCGGCGCTGCCGCCGGAATGGCGAGCGCCAGCAGGCAGGCGACGACCGGTACGCAAGGGAAGCCACGGCGATATGACATCATTCCTCCGTGCGGACGGGCGGCACGGGCCACGGCCAATCCACGGGAAGGGGACATTCCAGGCTCAGGGCACGCCCGCCCACCGGGTGCGCCACGGTCAAACCCCATGCGTGAAGGGCCACGCGGTGATCGGGCAACCGGCGCCGGCTGCCGTACTTGACATCGCCCAGCAGTGGCCACCCGGCCAGGGCCAACTGGGCCCGGATCTGGTGCCGGCGGCCGGTGATCGGCCGTACTTCCAGTAGGCTGAAGCCCTCATGCGTCTCCCGCACCTGGTAGGTCAGGCGGGATTCACGCGCGTCCGGAAACGGGGCGCGTTCGGCGCGCGTGACACCCTGACGGTCGCCGGTCGGCGCCAGCCAATGCGTGAGCCCGCCCTGTTGCGGCGACGGAAGGCCGGCACAGACCGCAAGGTATGTCTTTTCGACCGTGCCGTCGCGAAAACAGGCCGAAAGCCGCGAGGCCGCCTTGCTGGTGCGCGCCAGCAGCACCAGGCCGCTGGCGTTGCGATCGAGCCGATGGACCAGGCCCACATAGACGTTGCCCGGCTTGGCGTAGCGTTCCTTCAGGTAGGCCCGCGCCAGGTCGACGAGCGAAGCCTCACCGCCGGCGTCACCCTGGGACAGCAGGCCTGCCGGCTTGGCCACCGCCAGCAGGTGATTGTCCTCGTAGATGACGGCTAGCGGCATGGTCGGCTCCCGGACGTTCCGCTCATTGTACGGGCCGGATTGCCCGCCTGACAACCTGCGCGTTGTCGCCTATGATAGCCCGGCTCGTCCCCTGACGCAGCGCCGGCCCGTCCCCCGAATCCGCCCAGCGCAGGCCCGTCCCCCCGGGCGCGGCCGAGGAGACCCCCGGATGAATGCGAAGCAGCGGACCATCATGCTCGCGACCGCGTGCGCACTGCTCGCCGGCTGCCGCGAACGGGACAAGGCCGGCGCGGACGCAACCGTGCGCCTGACCAGGGAACCGGTGGACATGCCCAGGCTGAACTACCCGCAGACCGCGACCGTCGCCCAAGCGGACGATTACCACGGCACCGTCGTGGCGGACCCCTATCGCTGGCTCGAGGACGTCGATGCGCCGGCGACGCGCGCCTGGGTCGAGGCCCAGAACCGCGTGACGTTCGACTACCTGGCCGGCATTCCCGAACGCGAGATCTTCGCCGCACGCCTGACCGGGTTGTGGGACTACGCCCGTACCTCGGCGCCGGTGCGCGAGGGCGGGCGCACCTTCTTCTCCAGGAACGACGGGCTGCAGGCGCAGGCCGTGCTCTACGTGCAGGACACGCCCGACGGCGAACCGCGCGTCCTGCTCGACCCGAACAACCTGAGTGATGACGGCACGGTGGCCCTTGGCGGCACCGGCATCAGCCGCGATGGCCGGTACCTGGCGTGGTCCACCAGCGTCAGCGGTTCGGACTGGCGCGTGTGGTACGTTCGCGACATCGCCACCGGCAGGGACCTGCCGGACAAGGTCGAGTGGAGCAAGTTCAGCGATGCCGCGTGGGACCACGCAGCGGAAGGCTTCTTCTACAGCCGCTACGCGGCCCCGCGCGAGGGCGAGGCCTTCGAGGGCGCCAACTACTTCCAGAAGCTGTACTACCATCGCCTGGGCACCACCCAGGACCGCGATGTTCTCGTGTACGAGCGTCCCGAGGAGAAGGAGTGGGGCTTCGGCGGCGTCGTCAGCGACGACGGCCGCTACCTGGTCATCAACATCTCGCAGGGCACGAGCCGCAACAACCGGCTCTACTACAAGGACCTGGCCGACAAGAGCAAGGTCGTGCGCCCCCTGTTCGACGCCTTCGATGCCAGCTACGAGTTCATCGGCAACAACGGCACGCTGTTCTACATTCGGACGAACAAGGACGCGCCCCGCGAGCGGATCATCGCCGTCGACCTGGCGGATCCCTCGCCTGCCGCGTGGCGCGAGGTGGTGCCGGAGGGACCCGACCCGATCGACGCCGTGAGCCTGGTCAACCACAGCCTCGTGCTCACCACCATGCACGACGTGGCCAGCCGCGTGAGGATCGTCGGGCTGGACGGCGCGGCGCTCGGGACCATCGAACTGCCCGGCCTGGGCGCGGTGACCGGCTTCCACGGCCATCCCGACGATACCGAGACGTGGTATACGTTCAACAGCTTCCTGAACCCGAACGAGATCTACCACTACGATTTCACGACGGGCCAAAGCACACTGTTCCTCAAGCCGGAGATCAGGTTCGACTTCGCTGCCTACCGGACGACACAGGTGTTCTTCGAAAGCAGGGACGGCACGCGCGTGCCCATGTTCCTCGTCCACCGCAACGACCTGGCGCTGGACGGCAGCAACCCCACCATCCTCTACGGCTACGGCGGCTTCAACATCCCGCTGCAGCCCGCCTTCTCGATCGCCCTGCTGCCCTGGCTCGAGAAGGGCGGCATCTACGCCGTGGCCAACCTGCGGGGCGGCGGCGAGTACGGCGAGACGTGGCACGAAGGCGGCATCCTGAAGAACAAGCAGAACGTCTTCGACGACTTCATCGCCGCGGCAGAGTACCTCGTGGCACAGGGCTACACGAACCCGAACCGGCTGGCGATCCACGGCGGCAGCAACGGCGGCCTCCTGGTGGGTGCCGTCGTCAACCAGCGACCCGGACTGTTCGGCGCCGCCATTCCGGCCGTGGGCGTGATGGACATGCTGCGGTTCCAGGAATTCACGATCGGGTGGGCCTGGACGAGCGACTACGGCAGCAGCGCCGACCCGGAGATGTTCCCCGTGCTCCACGCGTACAGCCCGTACCACAACCTCCGGCCGGGAACGCACTACCCGGCGACGATGGTCATGACCGCCGACCACGACGACCGCGTCGTGCCCGGCCACAGCTTCAAGTACGCCGCACGGCTGCAGGCATGCCAGGCAGGCAACCTGCCGGTGCTGATCCGCATCCAGACCAGGGCCGGCCACGGCGCCGGCAAGCCCACGGCGATGGTGATCGCCGAGGCCGCCGACCGCTACGCCTTCCTGTGGCGCGCGCTGGGGCTGGACGGCGAGACGCGCTAGGCGCTAGGCGTTGCGCGCATCGGGGTTGCCGGCCACGACCAGCGCGCCCACCAGAAGGGCCATGCCGCACAGCGCCGTCGCGCCGGCCGCGTCCTCGCCGAATACCAGCCACGACACGACCACGGCCAGCGGCACCTTCAGGTTGTTGGCTGCCGCCAGGAACGCGGGCTGGGTGCGGGCGGCGCCCCGATTCCACAGGTAGAAGCCGGCGGCCGTCGGCAGGGCGCCGAGGTAGAGCAGCACCAGGAGAGACCGCGGCGTCCACCCGGCGAACGGCAGGTGCCCGAGCAGCAGCGAAACCGGGAGCGCCGCCGCGGTGACCGCTGCAGCGCCGAGGTACATCCAGGCCAGGAGCGGCACGTCGGCAGCGCCCGTGCGCTGCTTCAGCGCGCCGAACCGCAGCTGCCCCCAGGCAAAGCACAGGTTGGACCCCTGCAGCAGCAGGATCCCGGGCCAACCGACCGTCGCACCCGCTTCCTTCCAGGTGACGAGCGCCGCCCCGAGTACCGCCAGCAACGTTGCGAACAGCCCCCGCGCCCGCCGGCGCGCCGTCAGCCCCCGGGCCAGGAGCATGACGTAGAGCGGCGTGAAGATCGTGAGCAGCGCCACGACCCAGGCGTCGAGCCAGCCGAAGGCGGCGATATACAGCACGTACATGAGGCCGAACTGGACGGCGCCGAGGGATGCCGCGGCAAGGCGGGCGCCGCGCGGCAGGGCCGCACCGCGCGCGGCCAGGGGCATGAAGATGGCCGCGGCGATCGCGAGTCGGCCCGCCGCCACGGCCAGCGGCGACAGGCCGGCCAGTTCGCCCTTGATGAGGCCGAACGAGAACGCCCACAGGAGCGACGCGGCCAGCAGCGCCGGCACTACCGCACCAGCGTCAACGGGATGGTGCCCGTGTCGCCGGCGGCGCGCAGTCGCGCGTAGTAGGTGCCGGAAGCTGCGGCCCGCCCCTGGCGGTCGCGACCGTCCCAGGCGACGCCGTGCTCCCCGGCCGCGAACGGCCCTTCGGCCAGGACCGCGACCAGGCGGCCGGCGGCGTCATGCAGGTCGAGCCGCACATCGCCGGCCGTCGGCAGGCTGAACCGCACCGTCGTGCGCGGGTTGAACGGATTCGGCGCAGCGCCCAGCAGCTGTGCCGCGGCCGCAGCGACCGGCACGTCGGAAGTGCCCAGGAAGCGCTTGTCGCAGAGCACCCAGTTCTGCGGGTCCAGCGCCAGCCCCAGGGGCGGCGAGTCCAGTTCCAGTACGTACCACTGCACGGCCTGGCTGTTCTCGACGACGAACGTCTGCGGACCTGTTTCGGTCTCGATGCGCACGTCGAGCGGCATCGTGAACAGGCCGGTGTTGATCTGGGACTGCTTGATGCGCAGGCGCACGCGCCAGCCGGCCCCGGCCGGCTCGGTGACCCACGAGAAATCGTAGCGCGGGAAATACTGCCCGTAGATCCACTGCTGGAAGAAGGCCGACAGGTCGCGGCCGCTGGCAGCCTCCATCACGGCCTGGAACTGCGCGGTGTTCGCGCTGGCGAAACCGTGTTGCGCGCGGTACTGCTGCAGGCCCGCGAAGAACGTCGCATCGCCCATCACGTGCCGGAGCATGTGCGGGACCCAGCTGGCCTTCTGGTAGGTGAGGTTGTAGTCGAAGATGGCGTTGAAGTCGCTGGGATCCTCGACGAAGATCGTGCCGGGCCCCAGGTAGCGCGCCGCCGCCATCTCGGCGTGGTACGACGCCGTACCGTAGCGCACTTCCTTCCAGTAGGCCTCGGACCAGGTTGCAAAGCCCTCGTTCAGCCAGATATGGGAAAAGTCGGCGCAGGTGATGAGGTCGCCGAACCACTGGTGCCCCAGCTCGTGCGCGATGATGTACTCGGCATAGGTGCCGTGGTAGAGGCTCGTGCAGGTCTGGTGCTCCATGCCGCCGCCCCAGGGGAAGTGGGCGTGGCCGTACTTCTCGTCGACGAACGGGTACTCGCCGAACGCATCGGCGAACGCGCCGATCATGTCCACCGTCGGCGCGAACCCGGCGGTGGCGTTGGCCAGTTCGGACGGCACCACGTAGTGCGTGACCGGCATGGTCCCGCCCGCATCCGGGTAGTAGGTATCGTTGATGATCGCATAGGGATGGATCGCCAGCGACACCAGATACGGCGCGATCGGATACCTCTCGCGCCAGTGGTAAGTCTTCTTGCCCGCGGACGGCGTGGTCACCCCGGTCAGCACGCCGTTGCTGGCGACGACCAGGTTCGACGGCACCGTCACGTCCAGGGCCACCGAGTCTGCCTTGTCGGTGTTCAGGTCCTTGCACGGCCACCAGACGCGCGCGCCGTACGGCTCGCTCAGCGTCCAGATGAGCGGCTGCCCGCCGAAAGTGCTCCAGCCGAAGTAGGAACCCGCCGGATTGCCGGCGTAGTCGATGTCGACGGTGACCTTCTCACCCGCGTCGTAGGCGCGATCCAGCACGACGGCCAGGATGCCGCCGCTCCAGGAGAACGTGGTCGCGGCACCGCCCGACCTGGCCGCCGAGGTCGTCACCTGGCTGCCGAGGTTGAGGTGCAGCAGGCTCAGCGGTCCGTTCGTCACCACAGCCTCGACGGTGGTCGTGCCGGTGAGGATCTGCGTGGTCGGATTCAGGTCCAGGGCCAGGCGATACCAGCGCACGTCGAAATCGGCCATCGCCTTGGCCGAGGCGTCCGCACCGGCGCCCTTCTGCATACGCATCCCCGCCCGCGCCTTGCTCTCGGCTTCACGCGCGCGATGCTGCCGCGTCCCGTGCGGGCCGCTCCAGGGCGTGGCCTCGGGCAGGGGCGCCAGGGGGCTGAGCGATTCGCCGACCGGGGTGACGACCGGTGCAGCGACGCCCTCGGCCCGGACCTGGCTGGTCACGGCCAGCGAAAGCACGAGGGCCGCCGCCAGGATGCAGCAGGAGGAACGACGGGTCATGGCGAACTCGCTTCAGTCCGGGGAAGGTGTGCATGGGAAGGCGGCCGTCCGGGCCCCCTGCCTGCATGATGATACAACATCCGGACCGGCGGCCACAAGCGGGCCGGAATCATCCGGTTTTCGCCAGCCGCTCGAGCAGGTCGCAGACGCGCCCCGCCACGCTCCAGTCCTCATCGAACCAGGCGGCCGTCCTTGCCGTGCGGGCCCCGGGAACGCGCGTGCAGCCCGGGTCGAAGACGCACGACCGGCTGTCGCCGACGATATCGGTCGAGACGAGCGGATCCTCGGCGATCCCGAGGATGCCGGCCAGGGCCGGCAGCTCGGCGGCCAGGCGAAAGGCCTCGTTCACGGCACCGGCGGTGGTCTCGCGGCGCAGCACGGCCACCAGTTCGAGCAGCGACCCGCCCGCCACCGGCACGCACAGCGCCTGGGCGTCGAGCCGGCCCGCCAGGTGCGCCAGGGCCCGGCCCACCTCGCGCCCGGATCCTTCCAGCGTGGGCACGATATTCCGGCCGGCCGCGCGCCCGCGCCGAGGGTCGGCGTGCGGCGCATCGACCAGGCACTGGTCGGCAGGGCCGGGGCCGGTACGGGTCATCAATCCCAGGTCCAGGCCGAAGGCGCTGTCCAGGACGCCGGCGAGATGCGCCAGGCAGTTGGCGGCGCCGGAACCGGTGGCCATGACGGCGTGCCGCGGTTGCAGCGCATCGTCGTTCGCGCCGACGAAGATCGTCACCTCGACGCCGTCGTGCGCCGCCCCCGCCACGACGACCTTGCGGGCCCCGGCCGCCAGGTGCCGATTCGGGATCCCGCAACCGTCCAGGCAGTCCCCGGCCTCGACCACCACCTCTACGCCCAGCCGCCGCCAGGGCAGGTCACCGGGGTCGGTGGCCGCCGTCAACAGGGCCGACCCGCGCGCGGTGACGAGGCAGCCGTCGACCAGTTCGCAGCCGCCGGGGAACGGACCGCGCACCGAATCGCGCCGCGCCAGGTAGGCCATGGTCTCGGCGTCCAGGGCGGCGTTGACGGCCACCAGTTCCAGGCCGGGCCGTCCCTGCAGGGCCCGGAACACCGCGCGCCCCCGGCTGCCGAACCCGTTGATCGCCACTTTCATCGCGCCCCGCTTCCTGTGAAGTCCGCCCTCGCATCGCCGCCAACCGGGAACTGGCGTTTCGGCCGCTGGTCGGCGATCATGGCCGCTTGTTGCCGCTCGCCTGCCGTCGCGCGCGGCCCGCCGGGCCCGCGGCGCGGAACCATGCCACCCAACCGGCGCCGGGGAGCACACACCTTGCCCACCTACGAGTACAAGTGCACGCGCTGCGGCGAGTTGACGACCGAATTCAAGCCCATGTCGGCGCCGCGGCGCCAACGCTGCCCCCTTTGCCGCAGCAAGGTCGAGCTGCAGATCAGCGGCGGCCTGGGAGTCCTCTTCAAGGGAGACGGATTCTACATCAACGATTCGCGCAAGGCGAACCGTTCCCGGCCGAAGGAAGGAACTGCCGAGGCCGGTTCCGCGCCGAAGGACAGTGGCGCGGGCGGTGACACCGGTGCGTCCGCTCCTGCCGCGCCGCCAACGCCGGCAGCGCCGGCCAGGGACAAGGGCGCCGGCAACGCGAGTGCTGGCGGCGATGGTGCGGGCAAGGGCAAGCGCGGCAACCGGGACTAGCCCCGGAAGCGGAAGGGCAACGGCATGGCGACGGAGATGATCACGATCGAGCTGGACGGGCGGCGGATCGAGGTCGCCTCGGGCATCACTGTCCTGCAGTACCTCGAGCAGGCCCACCCGAACTGGCTGCAAGGTGACAACCCGGTGTCGCTGGCCTCGATCAACGGTCGTCGCACACCTCTGGCCGAACCCTTGTCGAGCGACGAACGGGTGCGCCTGATCCGCCTGCGCGATCCGCAGGCGCAGAGCACCATCCAGCGCACGGTGCAGTTCGTGGCCGCCGTCGCCGCCGAGCAGCTGTTCCCCGAGAACCCCCTGTATTTCCATTTCAGCTACGACAGCGGCATGTACTGCGAACTCGAACGCCCCGAGCCGCTGTCGGTAGACGAGATCGCCCTGCTGGAGAACCGCATGCGCGATCTCGTGGCGCAGGACCTGCCGCTCACGCCGCAGCGTTTCGGCCTGCGCGCTCTGCTGAAGATCCTCCGTCGCAACGGCGACGAGCGCGCCTGGCGTTCGGCGAAGTACCTGCGTCGCGACACGCTGGTCATGTACCGCATGGAAGGCGCGCGGCTGATGTACTATGGCCGCCAGTTGCCCTCCACCGGCTACCTGAAGGCCTTTCATCTGGTGCCCGAGGCGCCCGGCTTCGTGCTCCTGACCAACGAGAAGGGACGCCCCGAGACCGTACCCGCCTTCCGGCGCCAGCCCAAGCTGCTCGAGACGCTGCGCGAGGACTCGCGCTGGGTCGACATGATCGGCGTGCCGGACACGGGGCATCTGAACCAGCACATCGTCGACGGCCGCACGGGCGAACTGATCCAGGTGGCCGAGGCGCGGCACAACCAGTTCTTCGTCGAGGCGGCGCAGCGCGTGGCCGGACTGCCCGTGCGCGGGCGCCTGGTGCTGCTGGCGGGCCCGTCCAGCTCGGGCAAGACGAGCAGCGCCAAGCGCCTGATGGTGCAGTTGCGGGTGCTCGGCCTGAAGCCGTTCGCGCTGTCGCTCGACAACTACTTCGTCGATCGCGAGGCGACCCCGCGGGGACCGGACGGCGACTTCGACTTTGAAGCGCTGGGCGCGCTGAAGATCGACCTCTTCAACCAGCACCTCGAGGATCTGCTGGCCGGTCGCGAAGTGCACCTGCCGGAGTTCGACTTCCGCAGCGGGACCGGACGCGAATCGGCGACGGCCACGCGCCTGGCTGCGGGCCAGCCGCTCATCGTCGAGGGCATCCACGCCCTGAACCCGGCGCTCACGGCTTCGGTGGCCGCCGGAGACAAGCTGCAGATCTATGTCTCGGCGCTGAGCCACCTGAACATCGACAGCCACAGCTACATCAAGACCACGCACAGCCGGCTGTTCCGCCGCATCGTGCGCGACGCCCAGTACCGCGGCTACACCGCCAGCCAGACGCTGGCGCGCTGGCCGAAGGTCAGGCAGGGCGAGGAACTGCACATCTTCCCGTACCAGAACAACGCCGACCTGTTCTTCAATTCGGGGCTCACCTACGAACTGCCGGTCCTGAAGCTGTGGGCCGAACCCCGGCTGGCGGGGGTCGAGCCGGACGACCCGTTCTACTGGCTGGCACGCACGCTGATCGAGCAGCTTTCGCTGCTGCTGCCGATCGACGCCAGCCAGGTGCCGCCAACGTCGATCCTGCGGGAGTTTATCGGGGGGTCGAGCTTCGACTACTAGTAGTGCATCGCGATCTCGCGCCAGATCACCAGCACGCCGGCCACCACCAGGACCGCGCCGAGCCCGTGCATGATCCGGTCAAGCTGGCGTGCCGACAGGCGATGCCGCACGGACGAAAGCACCCAGAGCATCGTCGTGAACCAGGAAACGACGCCGAACGACACGCCGGCCGCGAACCGCGGTGGTGAAACGTTGGGGTCCAGGCCGAGCGAGGCCGCGGCGGTCACCAGGGCCAGCCAGTTGACGGGCACCAGCGGATTCGCGGCGACCAGCACGGCGCCGTTGCGGAAGTCGCCGCCCAGGCTCCGGCGCGGCGGGTCGGGGATGCGGCCCGCAGTCGGCAGCGATGTGTGCCGGCGCAGGAAATAGACGCCGAGGCCCGTGACCACCATGCCGCCGATCGCCCGCGCGAAATCGGCAACCAGCGGCCAGCGCCCGAGCACGCGCGACGCGCCGACCAGCACGAGCAGGCACCAGGCGCCTTCGACGATCGCCGAACCCAGCGCCATTGCCAGGCCGTTCCGCCACCTGCCGGCCAGCCCGCGCTGTACGATGAAGACGGAGACAGCGCCGGCGATCGGCATCGAGCCGACCCAGCCGAGCAGGAATCCCCAGGCGGTGGCAGTCATCATGGGTCACTGAACTCCGTGCGGGCGGCCTCCAGGTCGGCGACCGTGTCGATCTCGCGGCAGGCCAGGGCCCCGATGTCCACGGCGGCCACCGGCCACCCGGCCCCGATCAACTCGAGGAAGGCGTCCTCGTAGTATTCGCCCACGCGCTGTTCCTCGTGGAGACGACGACGGAGGACCGGCCAGAGCGCGGCGACGAAATCGGCCGCGAAGACCTCGATCCCGACCGATTCGCCCGCCGCTGCGGACGGCTCCAGCTCCTTGCCGAGCGCCCGCACCAGGCCGGTGCCGTCAAGGACGACCTTCATCTCCTCCTGCCCGATCTCGCCCCGCGTCCGCAGGGCCAGCCGGCTGGGCGCCGGATGGGCGAGCAGCAGGTCGAGCACGCCGGTGTCGAACACGATATCGGAATCGAGAAGCATGAGCGGGCCGGGCGGCAGGTCTGCGGCCAGGTGCATCGACCACGCGTTGTTGGTCGTTGCGAAGTCCTCGTTGCGGATGAAGCGGAAGGCGACGTCGGGGAACTCCGCTGCGAGCGTCGCGCGGATCATGTCACCGCGGTAGCCGTCGACGATCGTGATCTGCCGCAGGCCGCGCGACAGGAGCTGGGCCACGGCCCGCGACACGATCGGGCGGCCGCCGACTTCGAGCAGGCACTTGGGTCGGTCGTCGGTCAGCGGCCGCAAACGGGTCGCCTGGCCCGCGGCCAGCAGCAGCACTTGCAAGACCATCTCCTCAGGAAGTCCGGACAAGGGACCCGCGCTCCCGGACAGCCTGCAGGCCCAGCACCATGGCGCCCCAGAAGGCACCCAGTACGAGCGCCGTCCAGAGATACCAGAGGGGTCGCGCCAGCAGGCCGGCGATCACGATCAGCGTGATATGGGTCGATGGGCCCATCAGGACCGCCAGCCGCAGAACGGGCCGCTTGCGGCACATCCACTCGGCCAGGGGTTCATCGGCGACGGTCGCCGGGTCGGAATCCCCGCCGCGATACCAGAGCCGCACATAGATGCCGAAAGCTCCCACCAGGGCGCGCTCCAGGTGATGTCCACCCTGCCGGCGCCACTGCTCGGCTTCGCGGCGAAGCGCGGCGAGTTCCGCGTGCGGATCGCGACGGCGGCCGTGGACCCTGGCCAGCCACTCGCCGCGCAGCAGGTCGAGCCGTGCGCACCACCAGGCGAAGACCAGGCCGGCCGGCACGCCGCAGGCCAGGCTGAGCCACGGATCGCCCTCGGTCACGGCGACTCCATGCAGCAGCGCGACGAACAGGGAAACCTGGATGATGTAGTCGGCGAGTCCATCGAGGATATAACCGGTCACCGACCCGGCGCCGCGCACACGGGCCAGCATGCCGTCGACGCAGTCGATGACGTTGGTGGCGAACAGCAGGACCGCGCCGGCGAGATAGCCGCCGGGCGTCCCCTGCCAGTAGCACCACGCAGCAGCAAGGCCCGGCAGGAGATTGAAGGCGGTGACCTGGTTGGGCGTGATGGGAGTCGGTGCGATCACCTTGACGAGAAGGTAGGCCAGGGGCCGGTAGAGCCAGACGTCGAACGGCTCCTCCAGTTCCGGGCCTTTCAGCATGCGTCGGTAGTCGGCCAGCCAGCGGCCAGCCCAGCTCGTCATGCCGATTCCCCGATCGCACGGGAGCGGACGGCCGGGCGCGCCAGCAGCGACCCGATGGCGGCGACCAGCTGGTCGGTTTCCTCCGCGTTGCCGAGGCTGATCCGCGCGTGGTCGGTGAAGCCGGTTTCCTTGAGGAACTTGACGATCATGCCGCGGGCATTCAATTCGCGCTCGAGCAGCACCGCCATCTCGGGCGGCATCTTGACGAGGACGAAATTCGCCTCCGACTCGTAGACGGCGCAGCCGGGAAGCGACCCGAACAGGTCGTACAGCTGCTGGCGCGACCGCGACATTCCCGCAGCAACGTCGCGGTAGTAGCCGGGGCTGTCGAGGGCAGCCAGCGCCAGCTTCTCGGAGATCCGGTTGTAGCCGAGGTTACGCGCACAGAACCGGCGGAACACCTCGAGGTCGTTCCCGCAGAGGGCGTAGCCGATCCGCACGCCGGCCAGCGCATAGAGCTTGCTGAAGGTGCGCAGGACCAGGAGGTCGCCGAACTCGCCCGTCAGGGCGCCGACATCGTCCTGCGCCGCGGGCGTAAAGCCGAAGTACGCCTGGTCCAGCACGAAAGGCACGCCGCGATAGGCCTCGAGCAGCCGCCGGAGATCCGACCGCCCGAGCGAATTGCCGGTCGGGTTGTTCGGGGAAGCCAGCAGGACGAGCGCCGGGTCCGCGGTCTCGCGCAGGCGCAGCAGGGCCTCGACATCGTACTCGTAGCGGTTCCGCACCGGGCGCAGCGGGTACTCCGTCGTCACGCCGCCGACTTCAGCCGCCACGGCATGGTAGTACCACCACGACGCGGACGGGATCAGCACCGCGCGACCGGCCGGCAGGAAGTGGTGCACGGCCTCCTTGAGGATGTCCTCGCAACCGTATCCGAGGATGATCCGCTGCTCATCAACGCCGTGGATGGCCGCCAGCCGCGCCGAGAGCTCACTGTAGTACCCGCGCTGGAAGGTGCGGCTGTAGTTGAAGAGCAGCTCACCTTCCGCCTCCCTCAACACCTGCATGCAGGCAGGGGCGGGACCGTAGCGGTTCTCATTACGGTCGAAATAGACCTTGGCTGGCGGGGTCATTGACATCCTCGGGCGCGACCTGGCGCCACAGGTTTGGCGTTGCGGATTCAGCGTTACGGGTTTCGTCAATAAAAACCGGGGCCCGCACCTGCGGCCCCCCGTCGAGATCCCAAGGTAACACACGGATTCCGTAAAAGTTGCATCAAATTATTCAGTCGCGGGGCGGCCTGCGGCCCCGCCGCCCGGGGCGGGCATGCCCCCCGATTCGCGCCGGAACAGCCCCGGAACGGCCCCGGAAAGGCCCTCAGGGCACCAGGAAGTGCTCCTGGAGCTTCTGGACGGCCAGGTCCGCCTGTTCCTCGCTGGTCAGGAATGAGACGGTCGACAGGGACGTCGCGATCATGCGGATCTCGACCCCGGCCTCGCCCGTGGCCTGGAAAACGGCGCCGGCGATGGCCGGTCGTTCGCTGAAATGGGGACCGTAGATCGAGATGGCGGCGCAGCGGCGCTGCACCTCGATCGAGCGCGCCTGCAGCTCGTCCTGCAACGATTGCAGGATGCCCAGTGTCTGGTCCAGGTCGCCCACCCCGACGGCAAAGCCGACGTTGTTGCGCCCTCGTGGTCCAGCAGCGACGACACGCAGGTCAGGTTGATACCCTTGTGGCCCAGCGCCGACAGCGCCCGCCCTTCGAGTCCGTGAGCGACGTTCGCGCCCAGGATGCGGATCAGCACCAGCCCGTCGATCCTCGTGATGCCGCCGACCGCGATCTTCCCGGTCATTGCCGCCCCGTCCCGGCTGTCGCCGCGTTCACGCCGCCTCAGGCACGACCACCAGCCGGCCGAGCCCCTGCGGGCAAAGCTAGCCCGCCGACCTGCCGAAGCCAAATCCCGATCCGGGGACCGCCCAACACCCGGCCGGACGCCACTCCGGGGGACGCGGCAACGGCGATGCAGCACGGGACATTGACAAGAGCTGCCCCCGGCCGGGATCATGCCTGCGGAGGCGGGCCAGGCGGCGATCGGATGAAAGGCTCCGGACATGAAGAAAATCGCGGTCATCCTGAGCGGGTGCGGCGTGTACGACGGCAGCGAGATCCACGAAGCCTGCGCTGCCCTCCTGGCGCTGCATGAAGCCGGCGCCATCGCCGTGGCCTGTGCGCCGGCAGGCCCGCAGATGCATGTGGTGGACCACCTGCGCGGGCAACCGGCCATTGGACAGGAGCGCGACGTGCTGGTGGAATCGGCGCGGCTCGTGCGCGGCGACATCCGGCCGCTGGCGGGCCTCTCGGCGCGCGACTTCGATGGTGTGCTGCTGCCCGGCGGATTCGGGGCCGCCAAGAACCTGTGCACGTTCGCGACCGATGGCGCCGCCTGCCGCGTGCATCCCGAAGTCGAGACGTTCCTGCGCGACGCGCACTCGCTCCGCAAGCCGATCGCCGCGATGTGCATCGCGCCGGTCATCCTGGCCCGCCTGTTCGGCCAGGGCGGCCGGCCGCTCCTGACGATCGGCAACGATGCCGCGACCGCCGCGCTGGTCGAGGCGATGGGCGCCCGGCACCAGGCCTGCGGGCCCGCCGATGTCGTCGTCGACGAGGAAGCGCGACTGGTTTCAACGCCGGCCTACATGCTGGCCGGGAACATCGGCGAGGTCTTCGCCAGCGGTGGCGCCGTCGTAAAGAAACTCCTCATGCTGTGCCCCTGATTGGAGCCGCACAACCCGAGGATCCGCACGCCGTTACGCGGTTTTCCTATTGCCTCCGCGCGCATGCGCTGCTAGTTTCCTCCCTCCCGGAAACGGATCCGCATCCGCAAGGAGAAGCACCCATGGATGATCCGCACTTCGATTCCGACGAGACCAACGCTCCCCACGCATCTGCGCCCGGTTCGCCGCTGCCCGAGTTGCTGCCGCGCCGGCGCACGCCCTGGAATACAGTCGGCGGACGCGTCATCAGTGTCGTCAGTCGCAAGGGTGGGGTTGGCAAGACGACATCGACGGTGAACCTCGGCGCCGCGCTGGCCTTATCGGGGCACTCGGTGCTCATCATCGGCCTGGACCCGCAGTGCGGCGTGTGTCGTACGCTCGGCGTGCGCCCGCACGAGATGCCGCGCTGCCTCGACGAACTGTGGTCCGCGCGCGCACGTCTGGTCGACCTCGCGCAGGCGTCCACCGTCGACAATCTTTTCTTCGCATCGCCGCGCATCCTCACGCTGGCCGAGGAAGAGCGATACCTCGACCACCTGCAGGATCGCGGCGGCGACCTGATGCGTGAAGTCGATCGCGCGCGCAGCCTGTACGACACCATCCTGCTGGACTGCCCTCCCGGGCTCGGCGCCCCGACGCGCGCGGCATTGCTCGCCTCGGACGGCTACCTGGTTCCCGTGCAGAACGAGGAACTCTGCCGCGAATCGCTCGACGCCCTGCTGGAGTTCATCGACACCTTCCGCGACCGCAATTTCGCCGGCGACCCGGATGACGGCCCGCACGCCGCGCCGCTGCAGCTCGAGGGCCTGTTCCTGACGATGTCCTCCCAGGGCACGCGCATCGGCCGCGAAGTGGCGGCCCGCATTCAGGACGACTTCGGTGATCTTCTCTTCGATACGGCCATCCCCCGCACGGTCCGCCTGGCCGAGATGGCGCTGAAGGGCCAGCCCGCGGTGATCTATGATCGCCGTTCGGCGGGCAGCCGCGCCTACTTTGATTTGGCCGACGAGCTGGTGGCGCGTTACTGTGTAGACCAGTCTGCAGGACAGCGCGGCGATGCGGTGGATGCCGACGGCGGTACCGCCCCCGGAGAGCGTGATCGTGGCGGCGCCCGGTTCGCATCGGGTGGCCTCGAACGCTTCCTGGCGGCGCTGGCCGGCGATGGCGGCGACCCGCTGCCTGAGCGCGATGCGGGTGACCGCGAGTTCGGCGAGCGCACCTTCGGCGACCGTGACAACGGGGAACTGCCGCTGGAAGCGTTCGGCGGACCGGAGATGGTCTCGCTCGACGACCTGCTTGACGAAGAAGAACGCCGCACCGGCTCCGAGGACGACTGGAGCGGTGACGACTGGAGCTTCGACTCGGACCGTTTGAACTGACGGCCCCCGGGCGGCCGGACCCGGGGCGCGGAGGTAGCCCCTTGTCCGTCGAAACCACGAAGTCTGCCGACACCAGGATGTCCGCCGACACCAGGAAGTCTGCCGACACCAGGAAGTCTGCTGACACGATGAAGTGCCTGGTCTACGACAAGTCCAGCATGCCGTGGGACACGTCGCGGGGTTTCCAGGCCACCCGCCAACCCACGCCGCGGTTGGACGAATCAGCCCGGCCTGCGGACGCCGAATGTGCCCTCGTGAAGGTGATCTATGCCGGGTTCTGCGGCTCGGACCGCGGCATCTGGAACCGGGTCGCCTTCAAGGGCATGATCTTCGACTCGCTCAAGCGCGAACAGAGCACGGTGAGGATCATCGGCCACGAAATGGTGGGCGAGATCGTGGGCGTCGGCTCCAACGTGGCCGCGCGATACGGGCTGGGCGTCAAGGACATCGTCTCGGCCGAGAGCCATATCATCTGCGGCACGTGCTACCAGTGCCGGCTCGGCCAGACGCACATCTGCAGCCAGGACGTGATCATCGGCATCGGCCGCGACGGCTGCTTCGCCGAGTACATCAAGTTGCCGGCCAACGTGCTGTGGCCGACGGACACGCGAAAGATCCGGACCAAGGTGGCGGCCATCCAGGAGCCGTTCGGCAACGCCGTGCACGCCTGCACGACGGCCGACCTGCGCGGCCGCACGGTGGCTGTCTTCGGTTGCGGCACGATCGGGCTGTTCGTGATCATGGTCGCGCGGGCGCTCGGCGCCACGCGCGTCATCGGCATCGAGCCCAACGAGCGCAATGCCGAACTGGCCCGCAGGCTGGGGGCCGACGAGGTCATCTCGCTCAAGTCGCCCCGCAACGGCGCGCAGCCCTGGGGCGCGGACAAGGACCTGGTGCAGGCTGTCCGCTCGGCCTGCGGCGGCATCGGCGCCGACGTCTCCATGGAGATGGCCGGCTTCAATTCCAGCGTGAACAACGCCATCCAGAGCACCCGTCGCGGCGGTGAAGTGATCCTCTTCGGCCTGAAGCAGGGCAATTTCCACATCCAGGCCTTCGACCGCATGATCGTCAACGGACTGCGCCTGCACAGCGTGATCGGCCGCCGCATCTTCGAGTCGTGGTACATCACGCGCAACCTGCTGGAAGACCGCAGCAACCGGATCCAGGACCGCATCTTCGAGGAGATCCTCGGCGGCGGCGAGGAATCGGTCGTGCACATCGACGAATTCAACTTCGAGTCGTTCGAGAAGACGCTGGCAGCGTGGCCCAAGCCGCTGATCCAGTTCTGAGGGGCGCCTTGCCCGCAGGGGGGCGCCGATAGAAGGAGCATCGCCATGAAGGTCTCGATCGAGTACTGCCGGGTTTGAAACTACGAGCCGCGCGCCGCCGGTCTGGCGGAGGCACTTGGATCGCGTTACGGCCTGGTTCCCGAGATGATCCCCTCGAGCGGCGGCGTGTTCGAGGTGACGGTGGACGGCGAGCTCGTCTTCTCGAAGAAGGCGCAGGACCGGTTCCCCGAACACGCCGAGATCTTCACGGAAATCGAACGCCGCCGCTGATCCGGTAACCCGGGCACAGCGTCGGCGTTCCGTCGGCGGCGATGTCGGTGATCGCGCGGCAGGCCGTCAGCGATCCTTCCGGGGCATTCGGGGATTTCGGCGCCTTGGCGCCTTCGGGGCCTCGGGCGCCGGCGGCGCACTGTCGCGGAGGCGGCGCAGTTCGGCCCGCAGCGCACGCATCTCCTCCTGCAGGTCGGCCAGTTCGCTCTGCAGCTGCTCCTCGTCACGCGCATCGTTCGTGGCCCAGGTCTCGGTATCGATGTCCTCGAGCCCCGTCTCCACGGCAGCCGCCACCTGGTCCATGATCTGGTCGAGGTCGACCTCGATGACGCGGTCGGCCGTGGTGATGTTGACGCGGTTGTCCTGGCCGACACGCACCTGAAGCTGCAGGTCCTCCAGCGCGGCCATCGCTTCGCCCATCGCATCGCCCACCAGCCGCCCGACCTGGTCCATGTCGATGACCGTGGTCGTGACATGGTCGCCGTCGCGGTTCGTGACCTCGAGCTGTTGCCCGTTGACAAGAAGCGTGACCTCTCCCCTGCCCCCGCCACAGACCTTGATGCGGTGCGCATCCCGGACGGACTCACGGACCGGGTCGGCGGCCGGGCCGGCCGTGGCGACTCCCGCCAGCAGGACCAGGATCAGGGCCAGCGCCGGCAGGGCCGGCGAGGCGGGACGTTCGGTGCGTTGCTTCAGCTTCATGTCGACCTCCAGCGCCGGGCGCCTGACGGGAAAGGACCGGAACCCCGGGGGGGATTCCGGTCCTGTTACGGACCCGGGCGTTCGGGGTTGCGTCCCGGCGTCAGAAATTCACGGCCGGGGCCGGCACCTCCAGCGCGGACCACCAGCCCGCGCCGGCTTTCAGGTGCACGGAGCCGCCGTCGGCCGGACGCAGCCGCCCGAAGGTGCCGGGACCGCCGCCGTCGGCCAGCGACGGCGCCGTGAAGCGCAGCAGGACCCGTCCGTCGGCCGCCACGACACGCCCCGACAGCTCGTCACGGGCGCCCAGCAGGACCGCCCAGTCGAGGTCGACATGACCCACCCAGCCGGTCCCGGCCGGGGCCGACGGCCCGACCGTGAAGGCACGTGAGCGCCAGGGGTCCGCGGCCGATGGCGCCGCGAGTTCCAGCACGGCCACTTCCGGCAGGGTCAATGCTGGTTGCGGAAGGCGGATCGTCGCCTGCTCGAGGCGCAGCGGCAGCGCACGCTCCAGCGCCGCAGCCAGCTCGGCGACCTCGGCAGTCCCGTCGGCGCCGTCACCGGAGGCCGCCGATTCGCCGAGGAAGCGGGTCGCCAGCGCACTGACCCGCCGCCAGTCGGCAGACCAGTCCTTGCCTTCGGCCACCGCGCGACGCAGGTCGACCGTCGCCGCCCGCGTTGCGGCCAACTGGCCGCTGCGGACCTGGCGCTGCTCGCCGGCTGCCACTTCGGCGGCTCCCGCCTGCCGACGCGCCCACTCAGCCAGGAACGGCGTCCGCAGCGAATCGGCCAGCGCACGCCACTGCGGTGTCGTGCGGCCATCGGCAACGGCCCGCCGGAACCGCGCCGCATCGGCGGACGCCTTGCTTGAACTGCCGGTGCCGGCATCGCGACGGACGGTCGCCTCGTAGCGCAGGCGGTCGATGAACGGCCGGTACGCCGCAGCGTCGAACTTGAACGCCGGGTTGGCCTCGAGTCGCGCCAGGTACTGGCTGTCCGTTGCCGCCTGCCCTGCCGCCCGCGAGGGATCACCCAGTTCCGCATAAAGCTTGAGAGTGCCGGCGACGAGGGCGGGCGCGTCGTCGCGGGCAAAGGCCCCGGCCGCCCGCCGCAGGTCGGGCAACAGCCCGCGGATGGCCGGTGACGGCCAGGCCTGCGCGACCAGTTCCCCGGCGTACGGCAGGCCGCGGTTGGCCGGCGAACGCTCGGCCTCCTTGACGCGAAGCAGCTGGAAGGCGCAGTTGCGGTAGGCACGCGTCAGCGGGCTGGCCGTGGGCGACACCTGGTCCGCGGCCGCCTTCAGATCGGCCGCCCATCGCGGGCTCCACGCCGTGGCCTGGAACAATTCCACCAGCGACGCCATGCCGTTGACGCTGCGACGCGCTTCAGCCAGGTCCTTGATCTTGTAGGTCAGGCCCATGCCGGTGCGCGCCTCGTCGAGCGCCGCGCGATCGCGGCGCGTCAGCGAATCGGATCGCGCGGCAACCGCCTCGTCGGACATCGCGGCCAGGTCGCGCCACAGCGTTCCCGACGCGAGGGAGTACCAGGCCAGCTCGAGCCGCTTCAGTTCGTTGCCGAGCACCGTGCCCTGCGTCGCCAGCGAGCGGAGCCTCTCGGTCTCGCGGTCGGGTCGGCTTCCCTGCTGGATCCCGTCCGCCGAGAGATTCACGAACAGGTCGATCTGGGCCACCAGCGGCGCGGCCCCCTTCGCGGTCAGGTTCGCCAGGGCCTTGCGACGCCCCTGGTCCACTGAGGGCCCGAGGCCGCCGCCGGCCCCGGCCAGCGACGAACGCTGGTCTTCGTACACCCTCCCGACGTCGATCACCTCGAGCAGCGTCGTGGCCGGGTCGCCGTCGGCACTCGGCATCATGCCGGGAATGCCCGCCCAGTCCAGGCTCTGCGCCAGCGTGCGCCCGTTGATGCGGAGCGTCACCACGGCACCCGCCAGGAACAGCACCACGACCGCCACCAGCGAACGCACCAGGCCCGGTCGACGACTCACCGCTCGTCGGGGATTCCCCAGGCCCTGCGACGAACGCGATTCGCCGCCGGATGCACCACGCATGGCAGCCATCGTGCCCTGGCCGCCGCCGATCACGGACGAGGTCCGCACGCCCTGGCCGCCGGTCGACGCACGCCGCTCACCTGCAGCCGGGGCCCGACCGAAGTCGGACTGGCCCATGGGCGCCACGACGGCCGACAGCGGCGTCTCGAGCCGACGCGGCTCGATGTTCGGACGCGCTTCGAGGGTTGAACGCGCCTCCATCGACGGCCGCGATTCGTGGACGGAAGTCACCAGCGATTCCATTTCACGGCCACCGCCGAACTCGTGGCGCAGGCTGAGCCGGGCGATGGCATTCAGGTCGCCGGCACCAAGGTCGCGCACGAGGGCGGCCTGGTACGCCGCTATGTCCGGAGTGATGCCGCTGCTCGGCGTGGCCAGCAACAAGCGCTGCCAGCCGCCATAGACGCCGCCGGGCGTCGCCACGGCTCCGAGCGTGTAGGCATTGGATTCGCTGGCGGCGAGCGATGCGAATCGCATCTCCTTGCGCAGCTTCACCGGCAGGCACGTGATCATCAGTGCCAGCGCGCGATCGCTCTCGGCGGTCGCCTGCTCGAGCGGGAGGATCATCCGGCCGTTCAGGATCAGCTGCACGACCGCTTCGTCGATGAAGCCGCAGTCGGGCTTGCCGGGAATCATCGCCTCGGGGAACTCGTGCGTGTCGGCCTCGAGCTCGATGCGGGCCGGTGAGGTGCCGGGACGCCAGGTGTCCATGAACGTCACGTGACGCGCCAGCAGGTACGGGTTGCGGTCGAAGACCGAGTAGAGCGCATCGCCGAGCACGACGGCATGGAACAACGGCTCGTCGCCGGCGCCGACCCGGATCACCGCATACAGGCGGCCGCGGATCGCGGGCATGATCGCCGCCAGCGGGAACGACATCAGTGCGGGACGCTGCAGGCCCATCGGCGGGGGATCGCCCCATCCGCGGCACAGCCGCTCGACTTCGGACGCGACGTCGGCGCCCACCCCTGCCGACGTGCCCAGCACGCCGCGGGCGGACGGGTCCCGGCGATGGTCGCCGCCGAAAAAGAGTTGTTCGATGAACGGCATGGACAGCCTCCGGACCGGGGATCGGACAGCGCTCCTTGGGGTTATCGGCGGGACACCGGCGGGCTTGAGTCGCCGCTGGCCGTAGGCGGAGCGCCGCAACCGGCCCGCCATTCCCGTAAATGGAGCGGCCGCACCCGTTTGGGCGCGGCCGTCCCGATGGTTCCCCCCAGAACTGGGGGCCCATTGTCCGGATCAGGACCTAGACCTTGCGTTCGAGCCCGAGCCGCTTGGCCTTGTCCACGTTGCCGCCGGTCGATTCCGCCGCGGCATGCTCGTGCTTGAACATCTCCTCCGGCATGGTGCCGGTCAGCCAGGACGGGTTCATCGGGTACACGTGCGGGTTGAAGATCACGCCGTACATGTGCCAGATCAGGATGGCCAGGAAGGCCAGCCAGGCCTCGTAGTAGTGGATGATCAGGAAGACTTCCATGAAGCCCTTGCCGATCTGCGCCACGAGGGCCTTCTCGAACCACAGCGACAGGCCGGTCAGGACCATCACGATCGTGCCCCAGATGAGTGCCCAGTACTCGGCCTTCTCGACGAAGGAGAAGCGGCGCATCGCCGGCGGCGTCTCGCGCTTGCCGAGGTTGTACATGACCATGCCGAGGGCCTGCTTGGCATCGTCCAGGTTCGGGGCGATGTCCTTGAGGAACACGCGGCCCTTGAGCGTCAGCAGGTAACCGAGGTGCCAGAAGGAGCCCACGATCATGACGATGGCGGCGCCGCGGTGGATGAGGCCGCGGACCTGCGCCCCGCCCTCGCGTCCGAAGATCAACTTGGCCCACCAGGCGTCGTAGTAGCGCAGCGAGAACCCGGTGACCACCAGCACGGTGAAGCTGATCGCCAGCAGGGTATGCTGCACGACCTCGTCGGCCTCCATGCGCCGTACCTGCTTCTTGGCCAGCACGCGGGCTACCTGCTTCAGGTAGTCGAGGAGGCAGTACGCGGCCATGCCGCCGATGACCAGGAAGATCAGCACCTGGTAGACGATCTTGACCACGTAGGCCACGCCGGTCCGGTGCCCGCCCACGGAGGCGTGGATCTGCGTCTTGGCGGCCTTTTCCGGCGACATGCCCGTGTGGCAGTGGCCGCAGGTCGTGATCAGGTTGGCCGCCGCCACCGACGAGCGCGGGTCCGACGAGGGCAGGATGGCGTGCGCACCGTGGCACGAAGCGCAGTTGGCCACCGTCTTGTCGCCCGCGCGACTCTTCAACCCGTGGTACGAATCGACGTAGGATTGCAGGCGCCCCGACGGCAGGTCGTACTTGTCGTTGAGGTTGGCCGACTCGTGGCAGGGCGTGCAGGTGGCCTCGGCCACGCGGAACGGACTGACGGGCGAACGGGGATCGGACGTCGCCAGGATCCCGTGCTCGCCGTGGCAATGTGTACAGGTGGGCGCATCGACCTCGCCGCGGGCCACCAGTTCGCCGTGGATGCCGCCCTCGAACTCCTGCTGGATGGTGCTGTGACAGCGGCCGCAGGTCTTCGAGATGTTGAAGAAGTTGATGGGGCTGTCCTTGTCGCCGGGAGGCAGCATGCGATGCGAGGAGCCCCCGGCCGAATGGCAATCGTTGCAGCTGGCGGCGGTGTCCTTGCCGCCGGCGGTCGCCTTGCCGTGCACGCCCTGCTGGTAGACCTCGATCGGGTGCTTGAACCGGATGTTGAGCCGGCTGAGGAACTCCTGGTTCTCGTGGCACGAACCGCAGGTGGCCGGCAGGTTCGAGGGGTGCACCGTCGACTTCGGGTTGCCGTGCGGCAGGATGTGGTGGCTGCCGTGGCAGTCCTGGCAGCGCGGCACGCTGTCGGACTTGCCGACGAAACCGCGCCCATGCTGCGTGTACTGGGCCGCGACGTCATCGTGGCAGATGGTGCAGTCGGGCCGGGCCAGTTCGGTGCCGTGCGGCACGGCGTGGATGCCGGTGTGGCAGTCGGTGCACGAAAGTCCCTCGTGGACGCTGCCCTCGAGGCTGGTGAGGCTGACCTCGACGGGGTCCCCACCGGTGTTCTCGTGGCAGTCGGCGCAGACGGCGTCGGGGATGTTCCCCGCCAGCGTCGCAGCGGGAGCCGCCAGCAACGCGAGGGCGAGCAGCATCCGGCAGGCAGCGAGCATGGTCATGTGCGTCCGTTCCTTTCGCCGGCCCAAGGGGCGCCACCTGGAAAATGAGGGGGCCCCACCTGCGCAATATTTGACAGATTCGCTCCGGACCGCGCCGCCACCCGCGCCAACGTGCGCCACTTCGTCCCCATCCAGCGGTCCGTGCTTTCAAAAAATGGTAATTCCCAGTGCGCGGCGAGGCAAAACAAAAGCTGCAATATATTTTATAATAACGATTTATAGTATATTGATGTAGTCCGGATTAACGCCGGGATCGCGTGCCCCCAGGCGTGACCATCTGGTGACCATTTCGCGCCCAGGAGGGCCATGCCGAAATTTTCACATCTTTAAATCATACAGTTTCAGCAGGTTATAGCCATCCGGGACACTTTGACCGGGCCCGCCTCATCCGAAGCGACCGGTAATGTAGTCTTCGGTCTCCCGCAGGCGCGGATTCGTGAAGAGACGGGCTGTGGGTCCGTATTCGACCACCTGCCCGAGGTACATGAAGGCCGTGTAGTCGCTCACGCGCGAAGCCTGCTGCATGTTGTGCGTGACGATCAGTACCGTGTACTCGCCGCGCATGGCCAGGATCAGTTCCTCGACGCGGCTGGTGGCGATCGGGTCGAGCGCGCTGCAGGGCTCGTCCATCAGGAGCACCTCGGGCTCGGCCGCGATGGCCCGCGCGATGCACAGCCGTTGCTGCTGGCCGCCCGAGAGGCCGAGCGCACTGTCTCCCAGGCGGTCCTTCGCCTCGTCCCAGAGGGCCGCACCCTCCAGCGCGCGCCGGCAGACCGACTCGAGCACCGAGCGGTTCCGCTCACCGTTGATCTGCAGCGCGTAGGTGACGTTGTCGCGGATGCTCATCGGGAACGGGTTCGACTTCTGGAAGACCATGCCCATGCGGCGGCGCAGTTCGATCACGTCCACGCCGCGCCCGTAGATGCTGTCTCCGGCCAGGCGCATGTCACCGGTCGTGCGCACGCCGTCGATGAGGTCGTTCATCCGGTTGACGCCGCGCAGCAGTGTGCTCTTGCCGCAGCCCGAGGGTCCGATCAGGGCCGTCACCTTGCCCTTGGGGACGGCCAGGCTGATGTCGTGGAGCACACGCTTGGGGCCGTACCAGAGGCTGAAGGTATCCACTTCGAGCACGGGACTCTCGGCGCCCACCTCGGCGTGCACGGCCGCCGGAACGATCTCGCCGGCGGCGATGGCGGCCAGGCGGTCCGGGCGCTTGTCGGTGGCTGCATGCGGGGTCATCGCGATTCCTTCCTCGAACTTGTGTTCCCTAGAACTTGGAGCCGCCGGCACCGCGCCCCAGGCGCGTGCGCAGCCAGATCGCCGCTGCGTTCAGCATGAGCACGATCGACATCAGCAGCATGGTCGTCGTGAAGACCATGGGCTTGGCGGCTTCACTGTTCTGGCTCTGGAATCCCAGGTCGTAGATGTGGAAGCCGAGGTGCATGAAGCTGCGCTCCGGGTGCATGAACGGGAAATCCAGGTCGAGCGGCAGGTCAGGCGCCAGCTTCACGGCGCCGACCAGCATGAGCGGCGCCACCTCGCCCGCACCGCGGGCCATCGCCAGGATGGCGCCGGTCATGACACCGGGCAGGGCGCGCGGCAGCACGACCCGCCGGATGGTCTGCCACTGTGTGGCGCCGCACGCATAAGAGCCTTCACGCATCGAGGTGGGCACCGCGGCCAGTGCTTCCTCGGTGGCGACAATGACGACCGGCAAGGTGAGCAGCGCCAGCGTCAGCGATGCCCAGAGGATGCCGCCGGTGCCGTAGGTCGGGTTCGGCAGCTTATCGGCGAAGAACAGGGAGTCGATGCCGCCTCCGACGATGTAGCTGAAGAAGCCCAGCCCGAAGACACCGAAGACGATGCTGGGAACACCGGCCAGGTTGTTGATCGAGATGCGCACGATGCTGGTGAGCCAGCCCTGCGCGGCGTACTCGCGCAGGTAGAGCGCGGCCATCACACCGAAGGGTACGACCAGGATGGTCATTCCCAACGTCATCACGACGGTGCCGAAGATGGCGGGGAAGACGCCGCCCTCGCTGTTCGCCTCGCGCGGCTCGTCGCCCAGGAACTCGCGCCAGCGCGAGAAGTAGACACCGATGCGCGCCGCCATGTTGAGCCGGTTTGCCGGGTAGCTGCGGACGATGGTCGCCAGCGGCAGGTCGGCCGTGGCTCCATCCGCCGTGCGCACGCGAACCGCAGGTGCTGCGGCCCCAGGCGGTGGGCTGCGCAGCAGGCCGTCGATGACGGCCGGCTCGGTCGCCAGCACGCTGTCGCCGTCGACGAACGCCTCGGGAACCCCGTAGAATCGCCCCCAGGCCGTGCGCTCGAAGACCTGGGCCCATTCGGGGCGATCCTCGCCGCCGGCCGCGAGCCGGAAATCCTCAACCCAGCGGAAGTGCTCGCCACTCAGCTCGAAGTTGCCGGTGCGAACCAGGCGTCGCCTCACGCGCCCGTCGCCGGCGGCCATCTCCCTGGCGGCGGCCGCGGCCGCATCGACTCCGAAGCCGGCGACTTGCGTCGGATCCGGCGCGTAGTGCTCCGTGCGCGTGACTTCGCCCATCACCACGGCGCCGTCGGCGGTCTGCAACCGCACCACGGGGCCCGGCCAGAACGTCACGAGTCCCTGCCAGAAGACGAAGGCCACCAGGGCGGCGACCATCAGCAGGCCGATGACCAGGCCGCCGCCGGTCAACCAGACCATGGGCTCGTTGCGGGCGAGCAGCGCGTTGGCCGGCCGCGACCGCCTGGTGGTCGCGTCGGGCGCGGCGGGGCGCGCCGGGGCTGGAGTGGCGGGCTTCACAGGCGCTTCGTCTTCCGTCGGAAGTGGAGACGCACAGCCTCGGCGACCGTGTTCAGGATGAAGGTCATGGTGAACAGGGTCAGGGCGGCCAGGAACAGGGTGCGGTAGTGCGTGCTGTTGCGCACGGCCTCGGGCAGCTCCACGGCGAGGTTCGCCGACAGCGTGCGGAAGCCGTTGAAGACATTCCACTCCATGATCGGGGTGTTGCCGGCGGCCATCAGCACGATCATCGTCTCGCCGACGGCACGACCGAGGCCGATCATCGCCGCCGAGAACAGGCCGCTCATCGCCGGCGGGATCACGACGCGCACGGCCGTCTGCCACTTCGAGGCGCCGGCGCCCAGCGAGGCCGCGCGCAGATGATCCGGCACCGAGACCAGGGCGTCCTCGCTGATGGTGTAGATCAAGGGGATCACCGCGAAGCCCATGGCCACGCCGACAACCAGGGCATTGCGCTGGACGTAGGTGCCGAACACCGCGCCGCGCGGATCCCAGCCGGCGGCACTGGCCAGCCACGCGAGAACCAGTGCCACTCCGACTGTCGCCACGGCGGCGACCAGGAACCTGGCCAGGTCGAGCAGCGCCAGTTCCCGATGCCGCCACGTCGCCTTCCGGTTCCGCAACAACCCGGTGCCGTGGCGTGCGTTGTACCAGCCCATGAGCAGCGCGACTGGCGCCACGAACAGGATCAACCAGCCGGAGGTGCCCGAGCCCACGCGTCCTTCGAGCCAGGCCTTGAAGTCACCCGCAAAGAGGAGGTGCTCGACGACCGGGCCGGACTGCCAGGCCAGAGCGCCGCCGCCGAGCAGGGCGGCCAGCACGGCCAAGGGCCGGAGGTTGGCCAGCCGCGGCGCAACGTCGCGGGGCAGCAGCTGCCACAGGTGCGCCGCGAAGAGCACGAAGAACGGTCCGAGCAGCAGCACCGCCAGGAAGCCGACGACATGAGCCTCGACCAGCGGCGCCATGACCAGGGCCGCCAGGAAGCCGAGCACGACACTGGGGAGGCTCGCCATGATCTCGATGACGGGCTTGACCCGCGCCCGCGCACCGCGCGGCATGAATTCGCTCGTGTAGATGGCTGCCAGAATGGCGATCGGCAGGCCGAACAGCATGGTGTAGAACGTCGCCTTCATGGTGCCGAAGACCAGAGGCACCAGGCTCAATTTGGGTTCGGCGCTATCGATGGCCGAAGAGGACTGCCAGACATACGCCGGCGCCGGGTAGCCTTCGTACCACACCGGGCGCATCAGCATGGCGGGGCTGATGTCGGCATGCGGCGCATCCAGGCGCCACAAGCCGCGACCGGCGTCGCCGATGCCGAGAATGCGGTCCTGTCGCGGCGAGAGGCCGACCTGGCGCAAGGGGCCCGCGTTGCTCGTGACCCGGCCCAGGATACGCCCGCTGGTGGCGTTCGTGACCTGCAGCGAGCCGTCGGCGTAGCCGACCACGAGCATCCGGGACCGCTCCGAGACACCCAGCGCGGTGACGGCGGCCGTGCCGGCTTCCAGCCGGCGCACGCAGGCCAGTTCGCGATTGCGGCCGTCGGTGCCGGCCACGGGGAACCAGATGCCGACACCCCCGCGCTCGTCTCCGACCGCGAGCGACACCTTGCCCGCCAGGAAAGTCACCGCGGTGACCTTGACGCCCGGCGCCGGGGACAGGTCCTGGCGACCGGCAACGGCGAATCCGTTGCCCTCGTCGGCAAGGGTGACGAGGCCGCCGGCCGCTGTCACCAGCACGGCGAACGTCCCCGTGTCGTTGAGCTTGAGCGAGGTGAAAACGGTCGCGCCGTCGGCGCCCAGGGGCACGTCGCCGCCCTGCACGCGCGCGGTGGTCTCACCGGTCAGCATGTTGCGCTTCCAGGTCACCAGCCGCTGGTGGAAGGTACCGCTGGAATCGAGTGCAGCCACCATCATCCCGCTGGTGGTCACCGTGACGTCGACGAGCATGATCGGCGACTCGCCCAGGTCGACCGGCGGATCGATGGTGAGCGTCACTTCCTGCTGCCGCCACTGGCCTTCAGGGGTACGCACCACGAGACCCGAGCCCAGGGGCCGGCTGTCGCCGACGGGCATGGCGCGCAGTTCATCCGTGATGGCGTCATCGGTGAGATATTCCGAGGCGAATTCGACGGCGGCGGTGACGACGGAACCATCGCCGAATCCGAGCACAAGCCGGTCGCCGCCCGAAGTTGCCGCCGTCGGCGCCTGGCCCGGGGCCATCTCCAGGCGCTGCAGCACGGCGCCGCTGCCCAGGTCCTGCACGACGAGGCGGCCATCGGGCAGCAGGCTCCAGGACATGGTGCCGTAGTTGTCGATGCGCACGGCCACCGCGTGCGCGGTCTCGGCGCCGGCCGCGCCGATGCCGGCCGCCTCGGGCTCGAGCCGCGCCGGCCTGAGCAGCGGGAACGCGACCCAGACCAGGAAAAGCCCGACCAGCGACACGGCGGCGATGCCGCCGATGCCGCTGGTCGTGATCAGTCGCCTGGCGACCCGGTCGGCCAATAGCACCGACGTCCGGGGCTTGCGGCTGTACCGCCGGCCCGTGAACGATCCGACCGGGTCACCGGGAATCTGGCTCATGCGTGTCCTGCGACTCCTAGAAGCCGGGCTTGATGCCGACGGACGTCAACTCTTCACGGGCCACCGCCGCCGGCACCGGCAGGTAGCCGTCCTTGACGACGACTTCCTGGCCCTCGCGGCTGAAGATGAACCGTACGAACTCGCGGCGCACATCGTCAAGCTGGCTTCCCGGCTTGTAGTTGACGACGAGGTACAGGAACCGCGACATCGGATAGTCACCGCTGTAGGCGTTCTCGGGGTCGGCGCCGACGAAGCTGGTGACGGCACCCTTTTCCGCCGACAACGGCAGCGCGCGCACATCGGAGGTCTTGTAGCCGATGCCGCTGTAACCGATGCCGTACTTGTCGGTTGCCACGCCCTGGACCACCGAACTGCTGCCCGGCTGCTCCTTGACCTCGTCACGGAAGTCGCCCTTGAACAGGGCGTGCTCCTTGAAATAGCCGTAGGTGCCCGAGGCGCTGTTGCGGCCGTACAGGCTGATGGGCTTGTCCTTCCACTCGCCGGTCAGGCCGAGGTCGCCCCAGGTGGCGATCTGCTTGCCGTAGCCGCCCTTGAGGGTCTTGGAGAAGATCGCATCGACCTGCTGGAGCGTCAATCCCTTGAGCGGGTTGTCCTTGTGCACGTAGACGGCCAGCATATCGATGCTCGTGCGCAGCTGCGTGGGCTTGTAGCCGAACTGCTTCTCGAACTGGTCGACTTCCTCGCCCTTCATCGAGCGGCTCATGGGGCCGAAGTGGCTGGTGCCCGCGATGAGGGCCGGCGGCGCGGTCGAACTGCCCTTGCCCTCGACCTCGATCTTGACCTCGGGGTGGAAGCCCCGGAAGCCCTCGGCCCACAGGGCCATCTCGTTGTTCATCGTGTCCGAGCCGATGCTCTTGAGGTTGCCGGCGGCGGTGCCCGCCTTCTTGTAGGCCGGCAGAGCAGCATCGACGACGACCGCGGCGGTCGCAGCAACGGCTGTGAGGGCCACCGTCAGGAAAACGGTGCGGACCAGGAAACTCTTGCGCGTCATCTCGCGCTCCTTTCTGTTCTGGTTGTCCCGGCCCCCATGGCCGGCCACTGACTGTCCCGGTGGTCGGGGCCACGTTAGAACGCCCGTGTGAATGGAAAGTGAGCTTGGTGTAAAGATTGTGTAAGTCGGCCCCCCGTTCGGCCCCTGGGCGCCAAACGCCGAAAATGCTTTACAATTTCCTAACTTGCGAAATCATGACACGGGTCCGACCGTCACCGCATAACGCACCGCACCGGCGGCAGCGAAAGGGGCGGATCGATGGCCAATGAACACGTGCTCATCGTCGAGGACGACGAAGACATCGCCGAACTGCTCGAGTACAATCTGGCGCGCCAGGGCTACCGCCCCAGCTGTGCCGGCACGGGCGAAGAGGGGTTGCGCGAAGCGCGCGAAGGCAAGCCCGACCTGATCCTGCTGGACCTGATGCTGCCCGGCCTTTCGGGACTGGACGTCTGCCGCGCCCTCAAGGACTCCGAGGCGACCGCGGGCATCCCGGTCATCATGCTCACGGCCAAGGGCGAGGAGGAGGACATCGTGGCCGGTTTCAACGCCGGAGCCGATGACTACGTCACCAAGCCCTTCCGGCCGAAGATCCTGCTTGCCCGCGTCCAGGCCGTCCTGCGGCGCGGCGCCGCTGCCCGCGCGGACGGGGAGGAACCGCTTCAGGTCGGGCCTCTCCTCATCCATCCGGGACGCCACGAAGTGGCCGACGGCAACGGCGCGGTTGACCTCACGCGCACGGAGTTTCGCATCCTCCAGTTCCTGGCCTCCCGGCCCGGATGGGTCTTCACCCGCAGCCAGATCGTCAGGGCCGTGCACGGGGACGACTATCCCGTCACCGGCCGGTCGGTCGATGTGCAGGTCGCCGCACTGCGCCGCAAGCTGGGCGACTCCGGTGCGATGATTCACACGGTGCGCGGCGTGGGCTACAAGATGGGTGACTAGGAATGCGGCGCGGCACGCTCCTGTGGGCGACGCTCACTCCCCTGCTTTCAATCCTCCTGGTAACGCTGGTGCTGGTAACCGCACTGGCCGGCCGCGCCGCCCGCAATTTCTTCCTGGAACGCACCGACGCCCAGCTCGAAAGCCTGGTCATCATAGCGGCCCCTCGTGCCGCAGCGCTGGCCGGTGCAGGCGATGAAGCCGGCCTGCAGGCGCTGTGTGCCGAACTGGGCGCGGCTGCCGGCGTGCGGGTGACGGTGGTCGGCGCCGACGGCCGCGTGCTGGGCGATTCGGTGGACCGTCCGGCCCGCATGGAGAACCACCGCGACCGGCCGGAGGTGTCGGAAGCCCTGGCCGGGCGGACCGGGCACAGCGCGCGCTACAGTTCGACCCGCGCCGAACGGCTGCTCTATGTGGCCGCGCCTGCCGTTGCGGCCGGGACCGGCGAACACCTGGCGGTACGGGCGGCAGTGTCGGTGGCGTCGATCGATGCCCGCCTGCGCGTGATGTACCGCCAAACGGCCCTGGCCGGCCTGGGCATTGCACTGCTGGCGGCGCTGCTGGGGTACCTGCGTGCGCGCACGCTGGGGCGCGCGCTGCAGCGCGTGCAGGCCGGCGCCGAGGCTTTCGCGGCCGGCGACCTGGGCGGGCGGCTGGTCGCAGCCGAGACCGAGGAGATCGCCGCCGTGACCGAAGCCATGAACCGCATGGCGAACCAGCTCGGCGAACGCATCGCCACCATCGAGCGCCAGCGCGGCGAGCTGGAAGCGGTCCTGACCAGCATGACCGAGGGCGTGCTGGCGATCGATGCGAACGAGATGGTCATCGGCCTGAACGCGGCCGGCGCGCAATTGCTGGCCATCACGCCCGAACGCGCCGTCGGGCGCAGCATCCAGGAAGTCGGTCGCCATCCGGACCTGACGCAGATGACGCTGATGGTGCTCGACGGGGCGCCGCGGCTCGAGCGCGACGTGCAACTCGGGCCGCTGGCGGACACCTGGCTGCAGGTGCGGGCCTCGGCCCTGCTCGGCGCCGACGGTGGCCGTCTCGGTGTGCTGCTGGTTCTGAACAACGTGACCCGGCTCCGCAAGCTCGAGACGATGCGCCGCGACTTCGTGGCCAACGTCTCGCACGAGCTGAAGACACCGATCACCTCGATCAAGGGCTTCGTCGAGACCATCATCGACGAGCCGCCCGAGGACGAGGCCGACCTGCGGCGGTTTCTGGAGATCGTCCGGCGACAGGCCGACCGGCTCGACTCGATCATCACCGACCTCCTGGCACTCTCCCGGCTGGAGCAGGACGCCGAAGGGGGTGGCATCGAGCTCCTCGACAGTGCGCTGGCCCCCGTTCTCGAGCGCGTCGTCAGGGACCTGGCCGCGCGGCGCCCGGCCCAGGCGCCGCGGGTCCGCCTGGAATGCCCTGGAGTCACGAACGCCCGGATCAATGCACCATTGCTTGAACAGGCGGTCACGAACCTGCTGGAGAACGCCCTCAAGTACAGCCCGTCGGAAACATCCGTGGTCATCGGCTGTAGTACGGTCGACGGACATGTCCGGGTGACGGTCAGCGACAACGGCCCGGGCATCGCAGCCGAGCACCTGCCCCGTCTCTTCGAGAGGTTCTATCGCGTCGACAAGGCCCGCAGCCGGCAACTGGGCGGCACGGGACTGGGACTGGCCATCGTCAAGCACATAGCCCAGGCACACGGCGGCCGCGCGGAAGTGGCCAGCGAAGTGGGTCGCGGCAGCACATTCACGATCATCCTGCCCGGAGCGGAGGCTTCATGAAGATTCATCTGCAGCGCGAGCTCGACGCCCTGCGCAAGCGTGTGTTCCACCTGTGTTCGCTCGTCGAGGACAACCTGGCCATGGCCATCCAGGCCGTGCAGAAGCCGGATGACGGCGCCGCCGAGGTGATTCGCCGGCGCGACCGCGAGATCGACGAGCTGGAGGTCCAGGTCGAGGAGGAATGCCTCAAGATCCTGGCGCTCTACCACCCGGTGGCCGCCGACCTGCGCTACCTGGTCTCGGTGCTGAAGCTGAATGCGGACATCGAGCGGATCGGCGACCTGGCCGTGAACATCGCCGGCGCCACGCGCCGCGCGGGCGACGCCGACATGCCAGCAGCGGTCAGCGACAAGCTGAGCACCCTGGCCGCGAAATCGCGGGCCATGCTGCGGCTGAGCCTCGAAGCGTTGATGGACCTGGATACGACGCGCGCGCGGCTGGTGCTCGCGGCCGACGACGAGGTCGACGCGCTCTACCACGAGCTGGCGGGCATGCTGCAGGAGCAGATGGTCGCCACGCCGCGCGAGGCCAACTCCGTGTTCTGCTGGCTGCTGGCGGCCAAGAGCATGGAACGGGTGGGCGACCACGCCACCAACATCGCCGAGGACACCATCTATACCGTCGAGGGTGAGATCATCCGTCACGGACTGGGCTAGGCGGGTGATGCCCGGCCGCGCCTAGGGGCGCGTACTGGGCACTGCGGCGTTGGCCGGGCGGCGCGCCAGCGCCGTCACCGTCGCCGGCACGGGTGCGCAGAGTGACGGCAGCACGGACAGGGCGGCATCGTACTGGCTGGCCGGGTTCCACAGGCACCACCCGGCGGCGCCCGCGGCGCGGGCCGCGATGACCTGCGTGGCGATGTAGTTCCCGTCGAAATTGGTCACACGCCAGGGGAAGGCCTGCAGCCACGGCCGCACGCGAACGCCGGGGCCGGCCAGTTCGCGGAAGCGCCTCGTGGCCTCGCCGATAAGCCAGGCCGGCTCGTCGGCCGGTTGGCGGCGCCCCTCGAAGCCCGGCGCGAAGTGCGACGGGTAGATCATCGGGCAGATGACGTCGACCAGCGCCGCCAGTGTCGGTACGTGCTGGCCGGTCAGGGCCAGGTCCTCGGTCCGCTCCCAGGCCATGATCCCGAACAGGTCCGCCGACAGCTCGACCCCGGTCGGCTGGAGCGTGTCGCGTACGGCCGCCAGGAACCCGGCGATCATTTCCTGCCGGCGCAGGGCAGTGCGTTGAATATCGCCCTGCCAGTCACCGCGCCAGCCGTTGGTCGGGTACCGGACGTAATCGAGTTGCACCTCGTCGACGCCCGCCTTCGCCAGCTCCAGCGCCAGCGACAGGTGGTACGCCCGCACTTCGGGCTGTTCCGGGTCCAGCCAGACGCAGCCGCGCTCGCTCCAGGGCGCGCCGTCGGGACCGTGCAGCGCCAGGTCGGGCCGGCGCGAGCCGAGATCGCCGTCCAGGAACACCGCCAGCCGCGCCACAACGTGCAGCCCGCGGCGGTGGAACTGCTCGAGCATGCCCGGCAGCGACGGGATCACGGGCGCCGTGCGACCGGTGCCCCAGCTCGCCAGGGGGTCGACGCTCCGGAAACTGACGGCTCCGTCGATGTCCTTGGCGTCGAACACCACGGTGTTGCCGCCGGCCGCGATGAAGCGATCGACGCGCTGCAGGACACTGCTGACGCCGCAGGCTGGGCCGGTCAGGTAGATGCCGCGAACCTCGGCCCCGTCGGCCACCTTGCGCGCCACCGAGGCGGTCACGGTCTGGCTTGCCGCCGGGATGAGCAGTACCTGTCCCGGGCGCAGCAGGCTGGTCTGCAGGTCGTTGGCGCGCCGCACGGCGACGAGCATGTCGTCCAGCGAGTAGTGGCCGGTGCGTTCGCGGAGCTGGCCGCAGATGCGGTTGAGGTTGTCACCGGGCTGGACCGTGTAGCTGAACGAGGTGGGGCGGGGTGCTTGGGCGCGGGCCGGCGGGGTCGGCGGTGGTGGCGCGGCCCCGGCGCCGGCAGGCGCCAGCGCGACCAGCGCTCCCGCCAGGACCAACATCCGCCATTGCCAGCGTGCGCCTTGCATGGGCCCGACCGCCCGAACGTTGCGAAATGACCGGTGAGACGGCCCCTGGGCGCCGTCTTCCGATCGCTCGCAATATCCGGGCCCGGTTTGTCAGGCCAGATCGAGGGTCACCGGACAATGGTCCGAACCCATCACCGAGGGCAGGATGCCGGCCGCCCGCAGGCGCGGGCGGAGGGCCGCCGAGGCCAGGAAGTAGTCCAACCGCCAGCCGATGTTCTTTTCCCGCACGCCCTTGCGGTTGCTCCACCACGAGTAGTGCCCGCCCCCGCCCTCGAAGACGCGGAACGTGTCGATGAATCCCGCTTCGAGCAGGCGGTCGAACCCGGCGCGTTCCTCGTCGGTGAAGCCGGCATTGCCGCGGTTGGCGGCAGGATTTGCCAGGTCGATTTCCTGATGAGACACGTTCAAATCGCCGCAGAACACCACCGGCTTGTACTTCTCCAGCCGCTTGACGAAGCGCAGGAATTCGGGATCCCATTGCCGACAGCGGTAGTCCAGGCGGGTCAACTCACGCTGCGCGTTCGGCGTGTAGACGGTGACCACGAACAGGTCCTCGAACTCGGCGGTCAGGACGCGGCCTTCGGTGTCGTAGTCGCCCAGGCCCAGGCCCGGGAACACGGCCAATGGTGGACGACGCGTCAGGATGGCCGTGCCCGAGTAGCCGGGTTTCAGCGCGGGGTTCCAGTGCATCGTCCAACCGGGCCAGCGCGCCTCGACCTGCGTCGCATGGGCCCGCACTTCCTGCAGGCAGATGACATCGGCGCCGCTGGTCGCGACGAAATCGCCGAAACCCTTCCCCACGCAGGCGCGCAGGCCGTTGACGTTCCAGGAGACGAGTTTCATGGGCATCGCGGGGCTCGCTTCATCGTGTTTCCGGTGGTGGTAACGGCGGGACCGCCGCGAGGGAGACCGCAAGATGCCAGCAACGGCACCGTACCGCAAGCGGGCGCGGCGGCGGCGAACCACCTTTCACTGGCGGCGACCGTCACGTTGCCCGACAATGCCACGGGGCGGGGCGCGATGGGCGCGTCCCGCGCGCGAAGGAAGTCTGCGGATGCGCGATGCCGCGAGCGAAAGCCGCTGGCGACGGATCGAGGGGCCGGGCACGATCGCCCTGATGATCGTGGCGGTTTCGCTGATGCACTACAGCACGGCGATCCACATCCACGAGGCGCACGGCATCTACCGGCGGCTGTACTACTTCCCCATCCTGCTGGCTGCGTTCCGCTACGGCCGGCGCGGCGGACTGGCTGCGGCCTTCGCCACCTGCGCCTTCTACGCGCCGCATGCCTTCGGGCTGATCGGCTTCGACCCTGCGTTCGCGCTGGAGAAGTCGCTCGAGATGGTCCTCTACTTCGCCGTGGGCCTTGTGGCCGGTGTCCTGGTCGACCGCGAGCACGCCACCCAGCGCAGCCTGCGCCGCACGCTGGAGGACCGCGACCGGATGGCGTCGCAACTGCTGCGGTCCGAACGGCTGGCCGCGGTGGGACGACTGTCGGCCGGCCTGGCGCACGAGATCCGCAATCCGCTGGCCAGCATCAACGGCGCGGCGGAGGTGCTGGGCGACGACTTCCCGGCCGGGCACCCCAAGGCCCGCCTGGCCGCGATCCTTCGCGATGAGAGCCGGCGCCTGAACGACGTGTTGACGCGCTTCCTGACCTTTGCGCGCGGCGCGCCGGCGACCGCGGCCCCGTTCGACCTGCTGGCCGAGGCCCGCGCGGTCGCCGAGCTGGCCCGTCGCGGGCCCGGGACTCCGGAGGTAACGGTCGACGGACCCGCGTCCCTGCCGCAGGCCATCGGCAACCCCGAGCAGGTCCGGCAGGTGCTGCTCAACCTGGTGCTGAACGGACTGGCCGCCGCGGGTCCCGGCGGGAGCATCGAGATGCAGGTGGTTGCCGAGGGCGAAACCGTCTGCTGCCGCGTGCTCGATGACGGCCCCGGATTCAGCGACGAGGCCGCCGCCAACTTCGGCACACCGTTCTTCAGCACGACGAACGGCGGCACCGGACTCGGACTGGCGACGAGCCTGCGGCTGATCGAGGACCTGGGCGGCACGCTGGTCATCGATCGCGAGGCCGGCCGCGGTTGTGTCGAATTGAGGCTGCCGTCAGCGGGCGTTGCGGCCGCGGGCGCTCCTTCGGGAAGGTGACCCATGTCCCGGATCCTGGTGATCGACGACGACCAGAGCCTGCGCGAGGTGGTGCGCTACATCCTCGACGAGGCCGGCCACGAAGTGCTCACGGCCGCTGACGGCGCCGCCGGGCTGGAACTGCTGGCCTCCGGGCCCGACCTGGTGGTGTCCGACATCCGCATGCCGGGGATCGACGGCATGGCTGTCCTGCGCCGCATCCGCGAGACGGCGGCGCCCGTGCCGCCGGTGATCATGCTGACCGCCCACGGCACCGTCGAGCAGGCGGTACAGGCCATGCGCCTGGGCGCCTTCACCTACATCCTGAAACCGTTTTCGCGCGACGAATTGCTGTTCTCGGTGGAGCAGGCCCTCCACGCCGGCCGCCTCGAACGCGACAATGACGCGCTGCGCCGGCTGCTGCGTCGCCGCGAACCCGACAACGGGCTGCTTTACCGTTCGCCGGTGATGGCCCAGCTCATGCGCAACCTGCGCCAGGCCGCTCCCAGCGATGCCGCCGTGCTGCTCCAGGGCGAGAGCGGCACCGGCAAGGAGCTCGCGGCGCGCGCGCTGCACGACCTGTCCGCGCGCTGGGACAAGCCGTTCGTCGCCGTCAACTGCGGCGCCATCCCCGGCGACCTGGTCGAGTCGGAGCTGTTCGGGCATGCCCGCGGGGCCTTCACGGGTGCGGACCAGGCCCGCCCTGGGCGCATCCGCGGCGCCGCCGGCGGCACGCTGTTCCTGGACGAGATCGGCGAGCTGCCCCTGGCCGTGCAGCCGAAGCTGCTTCGCGTGCTTGAAGCCCGGCTCGTCGACCCGGTGGGCGGCACCGAGCCCTTTGCCGTCGACTTCCGCCTCGTCTGCGCGACGCATCGCGACCTGGCGCAGGAAGTGGCGGCCGGACGCTTCCGTGAGGACCTGTGGTACCGCCTCAACGTGCTGATGTTGACGCTGCCACCACTGCGCGAACGCCCCGCCGACATCCCCCTGCTCTGGGAACATTTCACGCTGCTGCACGGCGGCCCCGGCGTGACTTCCGAACCGGAACTGCTGGAGGCGCTGGCGCGCCTGGCCTGGCGCGGCAACGTGCGCGAACTGAAGAACGTCAACCAGCGGCTGGTGCTGATGCGCGGCGGCGACACCCTCACCGTCGCCGCCCTGCGCGAGCTGGCCCCCCATGCCGGCGGTGTGGCGCCTGCCGCCGCCACCGGCACCGACGACGACGGCGGCGGCCTGCCCCTCGGCCCGCTGCCGCCCGGCGGCCTCTCGCTCGTCGAACTGGAGAAGGAAGTGATCCGCCGCGCGCTGGCCCTGTGCGGGGGCAACCGCAGCCGCACCGCCAACTACCTGTCGATCCCCCGCCACATCCTCCTCTACCGCCTCAATAAATACGACCTGGACTAGACTCTCGAAGTAGACCCGCCTCGACAGCGCCGGAGCGATCGCACAAACAGGTCCGGCCGGCTATCCGCAGCGCCAAAGGCGCGAGGACTGCCGGCCGGACCTGTTTGTGCGATCGCTCCGACACTGCCGAGGCGAGGCTCTATTTCAAGAGCATCATCCGCCGGCTCAACGCCTGCCCGCCCACCTCGAGGCGGTACAGGTAGACGCCGCTGCCGACCAGCACGCCGTTGTCGCCACGCCCGTCCCAGGCCATGGACTGTTCGCCCGCGGCAAAGGCGCCGTCGTGCAGCGTGCGCACCAGCTCACCGCGCAGGTTGAAGATCCGCAGGCTGCCGCGGCCCTCGCGCGCCACGGCGAAGCTGATCTCCGTCTTCGGGTTGAACGGGTTGGGGTTGTTCTGGCCGAGCACCAGGTCGGCCGTGCGGACCGGCGGCACCGGCGACGCGTTCGGGCAGACCTGGAAGACGTCCACGGACAGCACCTGGGGGCTGGCGGCGGCGTCGAACGAGTCGGGATTCAGCGAGAAGGTGCGATTGCTCTCGCCGATGCACTCGAAATCGTCGTTGAACAGGTACTTGTACTCGACGTTCTGGGTACTGCCCGCCGGGAAGACGACACGGCCGGTGTAGACCTTGTCGCCGGCCACGGCGTCAGGCGCCACGCCGTTGTCCCGCAGGGTGTTCAGCGACGGCACATTCCAGTTGAAGGTGTCGTCGAAGTTCGGTGTGCCGTCGACGCCCACGACATCGACCGGACGCACGTTTTCCCAGGCCGTGTTGTTGAAGTCGACCTTGAAGATGACGGCCACGTCGCGCCACGTGGACGAGCAGAAGTCGAACTTCACCACAGGCAGCTCGAGCACCGGGCCGCCGTTGGAGCCGTCGCCGAAGACGGCGTCGTTCAGGAAGAGGGTACGGTCGCCCTGGCCCGTGCACTCGTAGGCGGTGCCCTTCAGGAACTTGTACGCCACGTCCTTGCGCGAACCGGCCGGGAACGTGATCAGGCCGGCGTAGATGCCGTCGCCCGCGACAAGATCGACGCCGGCGCCGTCATCCAGGATGCGATTGGCCGACGGCACGTTGAAGTTCAGCGGCAGCACGTTGCCGTTGATGGCGATCGTGTCGGTCGCCGTGAAGCCGAACAGGTTCAGGTCGACGTGGAACTCGACCGCCACCGCGCGCGTCGTGAACAGCGTCGGGTCCTCGTCGGCCCACCAGAACTCGAGCACGTCCTGGGCGCCGTTCGCGATGTCCAGCGTATGCACGCGGTTGTTGGCCAGGGGCTCCACGTGCCGCAGTTGTAGTTGAACTTCCATTCGAACGACTCGCTACCCGTGCCGGCCGCGCAATTGCCCGCATAGAGCATCTTCGTGGAGTACTGCCAGATGTCATCGATGCCGGTATCGACCATGACGCCCGCGTCGCACAGCGGGTCGAAGGTCAACGGCGACTGGTCGCCCTCGATCGAGAACGCATGCGGGCCGGCGCCCTGGTTGGCCAGGAACGGGCCCATCTTGCCGCGGAAGACGACATCCTTCAGGCCGAAGCAGGCCCGGTTCTGCACGTTGTCGGCCGGGATCACGTTGTTGGCGTTGTCGGTCACGCCCGTCACCGTCACCGAATACAGCGAAGCCGACGCCGCCAGGGGCGCCGACAGCGTCAGGTGCACCACGTTGGCGGCAACGGTCGCGCCCGTGACCACGGCGCCGCCGCTGACGGCGAACTGGCTGCCGTTCGCGAGAACGCTCGAGGGCTTGATCGGCTCGTTGAAGAACACGTCGAACAGCGACGTGATGGGGTAGCTGGTCGCCTGCACGCCCGTGACATACGGGGGATCGGGGTCGGCGGCGGCCTGCACCGTGTAGAGCGTCATCTCGGTCATGGGGATGGGCGACGCCGTATCCCACAGCGTGAAGCCGGGCGTCGACAGCTGCGAGCCGTCGTTGGCCATGGCGTCGAGCGGGCCCTTGGTGCCGCCGTCCTGCGTCACCCAGGCTTCCCAGCGGATGGTGCTGCCGGACGTGACACCCAGTGTGCCGAGCAGGATCGGCAGTTCCTTGAAGCCCGTGGCCGTGGACCAGCCCAGGGCGCCGGGACCGGCGGTGCCGATGCCGACCCAGGCCGAGCCGTTCCACTGGTAGGCGGCCTGCCAGTTGTTGCTGAGGTTGGTGTAGAACATGAAGTCCGGCTTGTAGGCGGCCAGGCTCCATTCCAGCTGGCGACCCCAGGGATCGACCGAGCCGCCGGCGGCCGTGTTGACATCGATGGCGATGCCCAGCTGCACGCCGCTCCAGCCGGCCGGATTGTGGCTCAATCCCAGGAACAGGTTCACGGCGTCGTTGGTGGCGTAGGTGTCGCCGAGATCGATGTTCGGGAACTGGGTGTCCCCGCCATCGGCATCGACAAGGTTGGCGGGCAGGAAGTCGTTGACGCCGTCGATGACGATCGTCTGCGGCGTGGTGGCGAACGCCCACCCTGCAGCGGCGACCACCATCAAAAGGGCCGCCGCCGACAGGCGCGACAGGCTGTGACGAGCACGCATGGGTCTCCTCCTTACTTGACTAGCGAAAGCGGACGGGTCACGACCTGCCCGCGGGCGGACAAACGAGCGAAATAGGTTCCGGCGGCGACGGCGCGTCCCCGCGCGTCGCGGCCATCCCAGAGCCGGCGGTGCTGCCCCGGCTCCAGGTGTTCGGCGACGAGCGTACGCACGTGGCGACCGCCCATGTCGTAGACAGCCAGTTCGACATCCGCACCCTGGCCGCCTTCCACGGCAAAGACGACGAACGTCGAAGGGTTGAACGGGTTCGGCTGGTTCGGCAGCAGGCGCACGCCGGACGCCGCCGGGCGCGGCACGTCAGCCACCCAGGTGCCGTCGGGCACGCCGTCGCCGTTGCCGTCGATGGTCACGGCCCAGGCGTTGTCGACCAGCGGCAACGCGGCCGCCAGGTTGCTCGGCGCGGAATCGCCGCCGAGCGACCCCGCCGGTTCGGGATCCCAGCACACCGAGGCGACCAGCGCCACCTGCGCTCCCGCCGGCACCGCGCCGACGCCCAGTCCGTAGAGCGTGTTCCAGGGGATGGCGATCTCGCTGCCGCTCTGAGCTCCGAAATTGTGGAACGAATCGAAGGCCGAGGCGATCTCCCCGGCGCGGTCCTGCGTCGTGGTCGGCGACAGGAGCTGCCAGAAGCCGTCGCCGTCGAATTGCGACTGGTGCTGGTAGCATCCGTACTGGAAGTCGGGCGCGAAGCCGGGAGCCGTGAACTGCGCGCCGCGCTCCCAGGCGTTGATCGCCGTCAGGTTCGCCTGGCCGCTGCCCGAGCCCGGGTTGACGTCCAGGTAGAGCAGCCAGCTGTTGCCGCTGACCTGGCCGTCGATCGCCAGGTAGAGGTACTCGGAGTCCCATTTCACGAGCAGTCGGTCGATCTCGTTGGCAGCGGTCCAGGCCGAGTCGTTGGCGTCGTCGAGCACCTGCGCGCCGGCCCATTCGCCTGCGTCGACCCGCCCGTCGATGACCACGCTGGTCCCGAGCACCGAAACGGGCAGCCCGGGGGCGCCGAGCGCGAGGTTGGCGTTGAGGACCGCATCGGTCACGGCGCCGGCCGCCAGCCGCAGCGTGACGGGACCGAGCGCCGCCTGTGCGTCGATGAGCGCCGCCGTAACGGCGTCGACCGCCAGCGTCAGCGAGACCGAGGGCTGGCTGCCCACGACGGTGGTGCCGGCCGGCAACGTGACGGTGGCGCCGGGGCCCGCCAGCGAGATGCCGGTGGCCGATGCCAGCGACGCCGGCTGGTCGAAGCCGATGACAAGGCGATCGGTCTGCGGATACCAGGCCGCCGCCTGGGCGGCCGGCCCGATCGAGTCCTGAAGGTTGTCGGAGAGCGCCCGCAGTTCGGCGATTTCGCCGCCGACACCGGGAGCCGACGCCGTGCCGGCGTAGAGCAGGCACTGGAACACGCCACTGCCGCGGATCTCGTCACCGCGCATCAGCGTGCCGCTGATCTCGCCCTGGTGGGCCGCGCCGCCGTCGCCCAGCACCAGGGCCGCGACGATCCCGGTGTTGGGGTTGCGGAAGCCCATGTAAGAGGCGTCGCCCGCCCACACCCGCTGCATCTCGGCATTCCAGACCAGGTCGACCAGCGACGGCGAGAAGCCCGACTTCACCCAGTGCGTGGCCGGCCCGACGCTGTACGTCGCGGCCACGAACGGGTCGCCCGTCGCCAGCGAGAATGCCTTGGAGACTTCGGCATGCGTCAACGTCAACGCGGCGGAACCGCCGGACGTCGTCACCGACATCGTGTAGCCCGTGTGCTGGTAGTCGGGCGAGACGTCGCTGAACGCCGCGACATGGTTCGCATCGTTGTAGTCGCCCTCGGTGTCGGACCAGTAGGCGTTATCGACGCCGATGGCGGTGTCGTCGTACCCGGAGCCGCGCACGAACAGGTGCGTCAGGCGCCCGCCGGTGCCCTCGAAGACGGCGAAGAGGCGGTCGTTGTGCAGCACCGCCTCCTGGAATCCGTCGTTGTCGATGTCGCTGAGGTAGGCGTTGGTCGCCGTGGCGTACTCGCCGTTGGCCCAGTGGGCGGCTTCGGCGTAGACCATCGCGTTCTTGATGTGGGCCGAGTACTTGTGCTGCCACCCGCTGATCGGCCCGCCCATGTAGTCGTGCCAGGCGGTCTCGTGCAGATTGGTCATCAGCACGTACCAGCCTGCCTGCGAGACATTGTTGTCGGGAGCACTCATCAGGGCGCCGTAGGCCTCGTTCCAGAGCGTGCCGTAGCTCTTGCAGTTGCCGCCCGTGCCCGCGCAGGCCCCGCTCGAGTTGCCGCCGTTGGCGGTCGGCACCCAGCCGGCCCAGTGGTTGTACCAGCCGTTGTCGCCGCCGCCGTAGCCCCCGCCCCCGCCGATCTCGGTGTAGGTGCCCGGAGTGACCGTCATGGTGTCGCCGGTGAAGTCGGGGTTGCTGATCGCGTCGGCCAGTTTCCAGGTGTGCAGCCACGCGCTCTCGGTGGCGCACTTGCCCACGAACCAGTCGTAGGTCTCCTTGGCGTTGGGCGTGATGGTGGCCCAGCCGCCCATCTCGCCGATGGCTTCCCAGTCCTCGGCCAGCACGGCGATGCGGTACTGCCCCAGGCCGCCCGCAGCCAGGCCGGTGAGGATGTCGAGCGAACCCTGGCCGTTGCCGCCGATGATGTTGCCGGTGAAGTTGCGGTCGCGCGGCACGAGGCGCAGGCCGTTGCCGCTGAGGGTGTGGATGCGGTGGTTGTCGTGGCCGGCCAGGTGCACGTCGTCATCGAGGATGACTCCCCAGATGCCGTGCGCCTGCCAGTTGTCGCCGATCCAGTCGTTGACGCCGCTGCTCGGATAGCCACTCGTGTTCAGCCACACGCGCTCGGGCACCCACGCCACGCGCGGCGTGTAGCCGTATCGCGCCTGCACCATCTGCGCCTGGGTGGAGACGGCCCAGTCGTTCATCGCATTGTTGACGAACGGCATGATGTGCTGCCCGTAGGCCGAGGTGACCATGCCGGCCCAGCCCGCGCTCGCGCCGGCCGCCAGCCAGGCGTTGAAGTCGACCGGATCGCCGTTGCGGGCGGCCCATTCGGCGGCGGTCATCAGCGTGCCGCTCAGGTGGAAGTTGCCGGGCACGCCCGTCCCCTGGTGCACCTGCAGCGCCTCGTCGAAGCCAGAGCCCTCGAGGTTGTCGCTGCGCCCGTGCAGCACGTCGGTGTAGCCGAGGCCCTGGTTGCCGTGCAGGACAAGGGCGCAGTGCGCCTCGTAGGCCTTGTCGGCAGGATACGATGCGTCCACGCGGTCGCCGGCGCCGGCGCCGCCGGTCGTCGTTGTCGTCGACGTCACCGTGACGGGCCAGGCCACGCCGTTCGCGGCGGGATCACTCGACAGTTCGAGGTACACAGCGTCCGCGTCGCCGGGAACGGTGAACCAGCCCGACCCGGGGCGCTTGTCCGCCTGAGCCAGCCAGCGGTCGCCGTCACGTACGAGCACCGCCTCCTGCGCCAGGCCCGGGCGGCGATCGCCAGGCGCACGGCGCCCGGGTTGCCCGCCGCGGCCTGGGCTGCGAGCAGCGAAGGAACATCGGCAGAATCGAGCGCCAGGAAGCTGATACGCAACACGCTGCGACCGTCGGACTCGCGACGATGGAGCTCGACCGCCAGCAGGTCGGCCGCCGGCGCCAGCGCCGGGCTCTCGGCAACGCGATCGACAGCCAGCACCTGCTGCAGCACGAGTCCGGCAGCGCGCGCCGGCGTGGTGGTCGCCGCCAGCGTCGGTGACGTTGCCGCCACCATCAGCACAGCCAAGGCACACAGGTGCACGGCACACAAGGTCAGCAGCGGCCGGGGGCGAGCACGCATGGGCAGTTTCCTTCGCATGAACAGGGCATGCCGCTAGGCACCGGACCATCGCGGGTTGCATGGTCGGGCGCCGTCTGACGAATGTTTGGCAAATGAAATCATATCACAAAGAACAGGTCGTCAACAACCGGATTCCTGCCCTATCGGCAGCGGGTTCTCGCTAACCCAATGGTACGAATGGAATTGGCAAATCGGGTTTCGGACGTCCTAGAATCCCCGCGGCGTGAAACCGAGGCCGGGCCCATCGGTCGGGTAGAGCCACCCGTCGCGCAGGCGCACGGCGCCGGCCGAAGGGTCGTCGCGCAGGTCGAGATGCCCGTCCAGGTCGGCGTAGCGGACGTTGCGACGCGCCAGCGCGAAGTGCAGGCCGGCCGCGATCGCGAGCGCGGACTCGTCCATGCAACCGACCATGATCTCCCAGCCGGCGGCCTGCGCCACAGCGGCGATCTTCAGGGCCTCGCTGAGGCCGCCGACCTTCATCAACTTGATGTTCACCATGTCCGCCAGGTCGCGTCGCGTCAGGCGGAATGCGTCGCGCAGCGACATGAGGCTCTCGTCGGCCATGACGCGCACATGCACGCCGGCAGTGACGCGACCCAGCTGCTCCAGCTCGGCGCGCGGCGTGGGCTGCTCGATCAGCGACAGCCGGGCGCGACGGGCCAGTGCCACGAACGCCAGCGACTCCTCGACGGTATAGCCCTGGTTGGCGTCGAAGCGCAGCTCCACACCGGGCCCCACCGCCTCGCGCACCTTCAGCACGCGCGCCGCATCGCCCTCGGGGTCGATCCCACCCTTCAGCTTGAGGCACCGGAAGCCGCGCCCGGTATACTCCAGGGCGCGGGCGACGGTGCTCGGTTCATCGAGGATGCCGATCGTGATCGAAGTGCGGATGCGCAGCCTGTAGCCGCCGAACAGGCGCCACAACGGCAGGCCGGCCTGGCGGCCCATCAGGTCCCACAGCGCCATGTCGATGGCGGCGCGCGCGGCCGGGCGTCCGCCCAGCACAGGCGTCAGCCGATGCAGCAGGGCAGAAGGCCTCAGGGGATCGGCGCCGCGAAGCACCGCCGCGGCATCGCCGGCCAGCACCGCAAGCGTGCCGCCGGGGGTCTCGCCCGTGACCGGCTCGTCGGGCGCGGCACAGCCCCAGCCCACCTGCGAACCCGCATCGAGCCGCACGAAGATGTTGGCGGCGCGATCCACGCTCTCGTAGGCGATGGCGTACGGCTCGGCCAGGGGCATGTCCACGCGCCAGGCTTCTGCCGCCAGGATCTTCATCTCAGTACCGCCGCTGGTGGATCTCGTCGAGCGAAAGGTCGCGCAGGTCCTCCACAAATTCGACGAGGTTGCGGATCATGACCTCCCACATGCGCCGGCCCTTCTCGGCCGACGCGCGCGTGGGGTCGCCCATCACGCCCGTGGGCGAGATGCGCGCGGTGTGGGCCTGCCAGTCGACCGCCCGCTGGTTGGAAAAGTCGAGGAACCGGCTCGAGAAGCGCGGCACGGCCGCCTCCAGGCGGTCGGTGCGCACCAGCTCCGGCCGGTTGGCCAGGCTGGTGCTGGTCTCGATCTCGCCGGCGTGCACGTCGTTGACGGTGTCGGCCATCGCCGCGATGTCGACATCGCTCGTCTCGCCCGACTCCACACAGGTGAAGATGTGGGCGTCGCGATTGATCATCTGCGCCGCGAAAGCCAGCGCCGGGCCGTTGCCGCCGTGCCCGTTGATCATCACCAGCTTCTGGGCGCCGCAGCGCGCCACGCTCATGCCCACGTCGTAGATCAGCTGCGCCATGGTCTCGTTGCGCAGCGAGATCGTGCCCGGGAAGTCCTCGTGGTGGTACGAGACCCCGTACGGCAGGAGCGGCAGCACGATCGGCTTCGGGTCCGAGCAGCGCGAAGCCACCTCTCGGGCCAGCCACTCGGCGTCGTAGGCGTCGACATCCAAAGGCAGGTGCGGACCGTGCTGTTCGATGGCGCCCACCGGCAGCAGTACCACGTCCACCTCGCGGAAGCGGCGCTCGGCCTCGGGCCAGGTCAGTTCGCCGAGGATCCAGCGCCGACCACGACCCTCACCGGCATCACCCTGGCCTGCCGGCGACGGCGCCTCGAAGGCGGCCGGCGTCGTGAACTCGGGCAGGGCAAACGGGTCACAGGGTACCCAGAGGCGGCCGTGCCGGCGCACGGCGCCCGCGGCATGCTCCAGGCACAGGCGCAGCAACGGACCGCGAAGGTCGCGGGGTACCGTCGTCAGCGGCGCCCGCTCGCGGTCGATGCGCACCTGCAGCACCTCGGGATGCGCCCGCGTGCGGCCGTCGCGCGGCAGCAGCCCCCGCTGCTGCAGCAGCACCGTCGTGTGCTCGGAACAGGCGCTCTCCTGGTGCACACCCTCGCTCACGAAGCGGCCCAGGGCGGGCTCGACCTGCGTGGGCTCGTAGCCGCAGGCGGCCGGGTCGGCACCCAGCGCCGACAGCATGCCGACGATGCGGCGGCACTTCTCGCAGCGGCCGCACGGCAGCACGCGGCCCGCGGCCGGCTCCTTGTGCGAGGCGTGGCAGGAGACCTGGTGCCGCAGCAGGTCCGGGTAGCGCTCGACGAGGATCTTCTCGATCAGCAGCTCCGACAGGTTCCGCAGCACCGAGAACTGGTGCACACGCCAGCCCTTGCGCTGGAAGTAGCGGCTGAAGGCCAGGTCGAACCAGCGGCTCTGGTCGTAGAGCCCGTCGTAGTGCGGGATGCCCTGGTGACGGGCGCGCAGGCTGGTGTCGAACTCGTCGCCGATGACCAGGCGACCGATGCCCCGCTTGCGCATGACCGGCAGCGCACCGCACTGGAATACCGCCACGGTCCACAGGCGCACGGGGTAGGCATCGGAACGGACGTCGGCGAAGTCGGGCCGGATGAACGGCAGCTGCCGCAGCAGGAAGGTGAAGACGCGATCGCAGTTGGTCCACACGCGCGAGGTGCCCGGCACATGGTCCTTGAAGTGGCGGTAGGCATTGAGGGCCGTGAACCAGTGCCGACCCGACTCGTTGACGAAGATCGGGTGCACCGGCACGCCGCTCTCCGCCAGCAGGCCGTAGCTGAGCAGGCTGTCCTTGCCGCCGCTCGACAGCACGGCGCAAGCCTGCGGATCCCGGTCCCAGGCCGCCGCCGGGGCCGTCGCCTCGGGCTCGGGATCGGGAAACACGAGCCTCGCCTGCAGGTACTCGCCGCGGCGGTCCACGGGCAGTTGCGCCGCAGCGCCGACCAGGAACGGGTTCGGCTGCAGGATCTTCTTGACGTAGATCTCGCGCGCCGTGTTGGCGGCCATGTCGGCCAGGAAGCGGCGGTCGCGTTCGTCGAAGGCGCCGTGGAAGACCAGTTCCGCCGCGAAGAGCCCGTAGTTCAGCGCGACCTGCGCCGTGATCATCGCAGCGAGGTTCTCGTCCGCCGCCTCGCCCGGCGTGAACACGTCCTCTTCATAGGAGTAGACCAGGTCGATCGTCTCGCGGCCCCCGCCGCGCACCACCGTATAGGGCGCGGTCACGCGCCGCGGCTCCACGCGGACCGGTCCCACCTCGAGGCGGTCCCAGACCAGGAGCGGAGCCAGCGGACCGGCTGGTGCCCTGCCCGGCATCGCGCTAGTCCTTTCCGCCGGCGGCCCCGCGGCCCCGGCGCTCGTCGGCCCTGGCCAGCCAGGGCGCCAGCGCCTCGCGCAGCCCGCCGGCGCCTTCGCGCAGCACGTCGAAGGCGGGAAGGCCGGTCTCGGCCCTGATGGCCGCACGTGCAGCCTCGATCCCGGCGGCGTCCAGTTCCTCGTGGTTGATGGTGATCGCGGCCACCTCACGGCCGGAGATCAGCTCGGTGGCCTTGATCTGTGTCGCCAGGTCGTGCAGCGCGTGGCCGGGAAAGCCGTCGTACTCGCGACGCGCCGGCGCATGCTGCATCACCACGACGTCGGGCCTCCCTGCCGCCAGCAGTTCGAAACCGCCCGGGTAGGCGGGATTGAGCAGGCTGCCCTGGCCCTCGAGCACGATCACGTCGGGCCGCCCGTCCTCCCAGCACGACCAGACCGCGTGCTCGATCTCGCCCGACACGAAATCGTTGATCAGCGAATCGAGGATGAGCGAGTGCTTCGCGCCCTGCAGCCAGGCCGTCTGGCCGGTGCCCACCAGTTCGGCGCGGCGTCCGGCTGCGCGGAAGGCATCGACCAGGAGCCAGGCCGTCGTGCGCTTGCCCACGGCCGAGTCGGTGCCCAGAACGGCCACCTTCAGCGCCTGCACCTGCGAGATGCGCCCGTCGAAGAAGTGCAGTTCGGGCCGCGGCGGGGTGCGACGTACATCGCGGATGCGCACCCCGCGCCGGGCGGCCAGCTGCACCAGTTCCGGGTCGTCGCCCAGGAAGTCGTGAAGGCCGCTGTCCACGTTGAGCCCCGCCGCGAGTGCGGCGGCCACCACCACGCGCGCCTCGGGCGGCAACCGGCCCCCGTCCGGCGCCAGGCCCACGACGAAGTGCGTCGGGCCTCGGCCGTCGGCGCCGCGCAACCGCAGCGCCGCCTCCAGGTCCGGCACGACCGGGATGCCCGCAGCGCGACCGTCGAGCACCTCGCCGGCATCGCGCCCTGCCCAGGCGGCATCGATCACGGCCAGCACGCGATAGCGTTCACTGCGCCGCACCAGGCCATGCGCGGTCTTGCCGTAGGTTGTGTTGAACGCACCCTGGCAGTAGACGATGGCGTTGCCCTCGGGCCACTCGTTTGCAACTGCGGTCATCAGCGCCTCCCGGTCAGCACGGCGACGTAACGGTCGCCCGGCAGCGGTTCCTTCTCGTGGCGGGCGAGCAGCACGAGCAGCCCGGCGGTCGACGCCGGCAGCACGTGCAGCCCCTCCCTCTCCTTCAGCATGCGCGCCGCAGCCAGCATGGCCTTGTCGCTGGAATCGGCAGCCCAGCCACCGGTCGAGCGCACGGCCGCCAGGGCTTCGCTGCCGTCGATCGAATGCCAGTTGATGAGCGGCTCGTTGATCGGCGTCTCGCGGATCTTGTCCGGCGCAAGGTCGTCACAGTCCGCCAGGTTGCGCCGCCAGGCGATGACGATGGGGTTCTTCCCGTGCGAGGACCCGCAGACCAGCTTCGGCACGCGCGAGGTCTTGCCGCGCCGGAAGAGCGAAACGAACCCGTGGTGGATGCCGGCCAGCGTCGTGCCGTTGGACACCGGCACCGCCACCACGGCGGGCGCATCGCGCAGTTCGTCGTAGATCTCGTAGGCGATCTCGCCGTAGGCGCGCAGCTGGATCGAGGTATTGGCTCCGCCCGGGTTGGCGTCGTAGACGTCCGACTGCTCGGCAAAGGCGCGCGAGGCGGCCACGGCGGCCTCGTAGTCGCCGGGCACGCGCACCAGCGTGGCGCCGAGCGCCTCCATCTCGGAGTCGCGCCGCGTGTGGTACGCGGCCGGCAGGTAGACGAGGCAACGCAGGCCGGCCATCGAGGCCGCGAGCGCCGTCGCGGCGCCGTAGTTGCCGCAGGTTGCCACCGTCAGCGTATCGTAGCCGCGCCGCAGCGCGTCCTGCGCCTGGGCGAAGGCGATGCGGTCCTTCTGCGTTCCGGAGGGATTGCCCCCCTCGAACTTCAGCAGGATCTGCCGCAGCCCCGCCGACCGCTCAAGGTTGCGCGCACGCGACAGCGACGTGTCGCCTACTTCCGTCTCGGCGATGTCCTCGAAGGCGGCGAGCCGCTCGGCCAGCGGGCGGTCCTTGTCGGCGGCCACGAGCCGCTGCTCGGCCATGTCGGCCGGCAGCGTCGAGGCGACCGGCGACACGCCGTCCAGCAGCGAGAGCCCGCCCTCGGGCGGTGACGGATCGCGCCGCCGCTCTTCCTGTTCGGCCATGGTCCTCCCCGGTCGACAGTTACGGGCCGGACTGCCCGGCCCGTGGGCATCATCGGCCATCGATTCCGGGGCTGGAACAAAAAACAGGCCCCGGACCGTCCGGGTCCGGGGCCTGGGATCGGGCCGGGGTGCCGCCGGGCTGTCCCGGGCGGCCCTGGCCGGGGCTACTTCAGCATCGTCATGCGACTGGTCTGCGAGCCTTCCGACGTCACCAGCCGGGTCAGGTAGATGCCCGAGGCCAGGCGCTGGCCGTCGTCGTCGGTGCCGTCCCACCGGAAGGCGTGACGGCCGGCCGGCAGGTCACCGTTGGCCAGCACACGCACCAGGCGGCCGTCGACGCCGTAGACCTGCAACCGCACCTTGCCGGCCCGCGCCAAGTCGAAGGCGATCGTCGTCTGCGGGTTGAACGGATTGGGCACGTTCTGGTGCAGCGTGGTCGCCGCCACCAGGACCGGCAGGTCGGGCGTCGCCGAGATGCCGCCGCTCGACACGCCGAGCGGAGCGTTGGCCTGGCTGCGGCCGTCGACCAGGCCGATGGAGAGCCCGGGCTGTCCGGCCCCGACCACCTCGAAGGTGACCACGGCCAGCACGCCGGCACCCGACAGGCCGCGCTGGCGCAGGCCAAGCAGGGCCGCATCGACGAGGCCGGGCTGCGGCATGTAGACCGCCGCGGTACCGCCCTGCGCCGCCAGCAACGCCCCCGGGGTCACCGACACCGGCTGCACGGCCGCGTTGTTCCAGAGCAACGGGATGCTGAGGCCCTGCACCGTGCCGTCGCCCTCCATCCGGATGGTCACCGTGAAGGTCTGGCCGATCGACGGCAGCGGAGCAACGTCCAGCATGAGGAAGTTGCGCGCCACGGGCGCCGGCGACGCCGGGACGCTGCCGCCTCCGCCGGGTCCGGCGTTGAGGCCGTGGCTGAGGCTGAAGATCATCAGGTCCTCGAAGTCGATGACGCTGTCGGTCATCGGCAGCGAGAACGGGCCCGCGTTCGCGGTGGGGCCCACGTCGAGCCGGTTCGCGTAGCCGGGCTGGCCGTCCGCCCGCCCGTAGGCAGCCGTCAGCTGCGCCACATCGGAAGCGTCGACGAGGTTGTCGCCCAGGTTGCCCGGGCCGCCGGCGACGTCTGCCAGCAGGTAGTCCAGCGAGGCGGACGGCGTCACGGACACCGCCGGGTTGCCGCAGGTGTCCAGCACGCGCACGTGGTAGTACCAGTAGTCGCGCACGGGCGGGTTGTCGCGCAGCGCGGCCGCACCGGCCGGCAGCACCGCAGCCAGCTGCCAGCCGACGGTTGCCGGGTCGACACCGGCGGCCGGCACGGCCGGTACCGAGCCACCACCGTCGGAGAACTCGGGATACGAACCGAAGCCCTTGCGCCAGACCTGGATGCCCTGGGCGTCGGGCGTTGCCGGCACGCTCCAGGTCACGTCGACGGCTGTCTGCGCCGCCAGGGCGTTGCCGGACAGAACCTGGGCCGCCGCCACGCCGGTCGCCGGCGCCGGCGCCGTGTGGTCGATGGGCAGCACGGCTGCGGGCAGGGCCGCCGTCGGCAGCACCGCATCCGCGCAGTCACGCAGTTCGACCGCCGCCACGGTCACGGTGCCGATGCCGTCGGCGATGGTGGAAGCCAGGTCCAGATAGAACAGCACCCCATCCGACTCGTCGGCGTCACAGGGGCCGTCAAGGAGCACGCCGTCGACCTGTACCGAGCCGTCGAAATTCTCCACGGCCTGGAACGAGGTGTTGCCATGGGCGCGCAGGTAGTCGCCTTCGCGAACGGAGGCGGCGCCGTCACAGAGTTCCAGGTTGGCCAGCTGGAGCAGGACGGTGAACGACTTCACGGGCGTGGAATCCGTGCGCGTGATGCGGACGGGGATGCTGTCGGCGCACGCGACCACCGTCGACAGGCAGGTGCCCGGCGCCGGGTCCACGGCGACGTGGTTCGGCGCATCCAGCAGCTGGAATGTCGCCGTCAGCGAGACGGGGCCCGCCATCGAAACATCCAACGGATTCTGTGTCCCGCTGGCAGCACCGCTCCAGCCGGCAAAGTACCAGCCGGCGTCGGCCACCGCAGTCAGGGTCTCGACCTGGCCACAGGCGTAGTCCACCAGGTTCAGCGTGCGATTGACCGAACCGCTGCCGATGGCCTGCACGTCGATCCGGTTGCGAAGCGCATCCTCACCGGCGTACGGCCCGGAGGTGACTGCGAAGTAGTCCACCAGCACCGTGTGGGCCGGCGGGTTGGCGCCGCGGTTGCCGGCGTAGGTGCCCACACCCGTGACCGCCATCGCGTAGGAGAAGGAAGTGCCGGCGTCGTTCCAGATCACGCCGTCGGCCGACCAGGACTGCATGAATACACTGCCACTGCGGGTCAGGCGCATGGTGAACGGCGCCTGCAGGCCACCAGGCAGGGCGAGATCGTGCCGCACCTGCGCGGGACCCGTCTCGAGGGCGATGCGCAGCGCGCCGAGATCATTGCGGTACACTTCCGAACGCACCCACATCGCCTGGTCCTGCTTCACCAGGATGCCCTGCTGCCCGTAACCAGAGGGCGGCAACGAGTCGAACTTCACCTCGAGCACGAAGTCGGTGTTCTCGGCGGTCTGCAGGATGTGCGTGGCGCCGATGAAGCCGTTCCAGATCTCGTGCTCGTCGCCGCCTGGCACGCTGATCGCCACGCGGGCGCTGTCGCTGTAGGCATTGATGACCGCAGCAACGCCGCCGTCATTGAAGGGGTCGACCACGGTCCACCGGGGATCCAGGGCGCAGCCGTTGAAGTCGTCCGCGTCGGCCACGGTAAGGACCTCGAGGAACGTGGCCGTCACCGACTTGTCGCCGTTGATCAGAACGGTGTCGGGATTGGCCTGGCCACTGAGCGCGCCCGACCAGCCGCCGAAGACCCAGCCCGGATCGGGCACGGCCGTCAGGGCGACCGAGGTGCCGTGGTAATAGGTCCCGCCGGCGGGGTCGGACGTGACACTGCCGTGGCCGAACGTGGCCACCGTCAACGTGTGTTCGTCGAGCACGCCGAAGGTCGCCGAGACGGCACGGTTGCCGGCCATCGTGACCTGCTGCGGATTGGTGTCGCCGGTCAGGTCGCCGGCCCACGACTGCAGGGCCCAGCCGAGGTCCGCGACGGCGCTGACGGTCACCACGGTGCCCGCGTTATAGGTACCGCCGGGCGGCGAGAGCACCACGGCGCCGTTGCCGGCGGCCACGGTCGCATCGAGCGTGTACTGGGGCACGGCCACGAAGGTGGCCGTCACCGCGAGCGGGCCGTTCATGGCCACGACCACAGGATTCTGGCTGCCGGTCACTGCGCCCGACCAGGCGCTGAACGCCCAGCCCGGCTGGTCCACGGCCGTCAGGGTTTCCATATCGCCGCACAGGTAGTCGACCTTGTCCAGCGTGCGCTGCACCAGGCCGCCGCCGGCCACGGTGACTTCAAGGCGGTTGCGCAGCGAATCCTCGGCCGCCGGGGCGCCGGCGCCGTTGTGGAAGTAGTCCACTTCCACCGTGTGCGCGGGCGGCACCAGGCCGCGGTTGCCGGCGAACAGGCCCACTTCGTTGACCGTCATGGTGTACGGGAACGTCGGGCCGGCCTGCGTCCAGTTGACGCCGTCCTCGGACCAGGTGTGCGTCCAGTTGCTGCCGTCGCGCGTCAGTCGCATGTACAGCGGTTCGGTGACCGTTGCCGGCAGGTAGATGTCATGGGTGATCTGCGCCGGCCCGCGGTCCACGGCCACGCGCAGGTTGTTGAAGTCGTCGCGGAAGAATTCGGCGCGCACCCAATGCGCGTCGTCCTGCTTCACGATGATGCCTTCCTGGCCGAAATTGGCCGGGACGCGCGAGTCGAACTTCGCCTCCACCGTGAACTGCTGGCGGTCGTAGGCCGGCTGCAGGATGTGGGCGGCGCCGAGCACGCCGTTCCAGATCTCATGGTCGAAGCCGCCCGGCACGAAGATCGCCACGCGGGCACTGTCGGTGTAGGCGTTCACGATCGTGGCCGAGGCGCCGTCGTTGAACGGGTCGACCACGGTCCACATCGGGTCCAGCGCGCAGGCCGCGAAATCGTCGGACTGCGACACCGGCGGCAGCGGCGTGAACGTGGCGGTGACCGTCAGCGGGGCTGTCATGACCAGCGTGTCCGCGGCCGCACTGCCGACCAGGTCGCCGCTCCAGCCGCTGAACTGCCAGCCGCTGTCCGGGGTCGCCGCCAGCGCGACCGCGGTGCCCGCGAAGTGCAGGGGTCCGGCAGGGTTTGTCGCGACACTGCCGGAGCCGACGATGTTCGTTGTCAGCGCATACTGCGGCAACGGCGCGAACGTGACGGTGATGTTCTTGTCGGCATCGACGACGATCGTGTCGGGATTCGCAGAGCCGGCAAGGTCGCCGCCCCAGGAGCCCAACCCGTAGCCGAGAGCGCCCTGCGCGGTCAGGACGACGGCGCGGCCCTGGTTGTAGGTGCCGCCGGCGGGGCTCAGGCTCACGGTGCCGTTGCCGCCGGGCACGGTCACGATCACGGTGTGCTGCGGCACGGCGACGAAGTTCGCCGTCACGTTCATGCCGCCCAGCACGGTGATGGTATCGGGGTTGGCCGCGCCGGTGAGGTCACCGGTCCAGGAATCGAAGGCCCAGCCGGCGCCGTCGACCGCAGTCAGGACCACGCGGTCGCCGTAGTAGTACGGACCTTCGGCCGGGGACAGCGTCACGGTGCCGCCGCCGCCGGTGGTGCTGACGACCAGCGACTCCTCCGGCAGGGGCGCGAACGTGGCGGTCACGGCGGCAGGGCCCGACATGCCGAGCACGGCCGGCGAGGCCGCCCCGGCCAGGGCACCCGACCAGCCGGTGAAGGTCCAGCCGCGGGCCGCCACCGGGGTCAGCGTCACCGACTGGCCGCAGCCGTAGCTGGCCAGCGGCGGGTCCAGGTTCACGGTGCCGCCGCCGACCACGTTGATCGCCAGCGGCGCGCGGTCGGCGTCCTCGTCCACCCAGGGGCCGACCGTGTGCTTGAAGTAGTCGACCAGGACCGTGTGCGCCGGGTTTGTGCCGTTGTTGCCGGCATAGACGCCGACGCCCGTCACGTTCATGGCATAGGTGAATCCCGAGCCCGCCGGCGTATTCCAGGTCACGCCGTCGGAGGACCACTGCATGTTCCAGGTGTCGCCGGTGCGCATCACGCGCATGCGATAGGAACCATTGAGCCCGATCTGCACGTTCACCGGAATCGTCACGCCGTCCGGCAGCGTCGCCAGGACGTGCGTCATCGGGCCGAAGCTCAGGAACTCGAAGCGCAGCCAGATCGCGTCGCTCTCGCGGACGATGATGCCTTCCTGCGCCAGGGCGATATTGGGCAGGGCGGAATCGAACTTCGTCTCGATGCCGAAGTCCACGTCGAGTGCCGGCTGGATCAGGTGCGGTGCGGTGATGGCACCGTTCCACAGTTCGTGGATGGCACCGCTCGGCACGTGCAGCGCGAGCCGTGCATCGTCCGTATAGGACCCGACCAGTGTCTGCGTTGCCGCGTCGCCGCGCGGGTTGACGAACGTCCAGACGCTGTCGAGCGTGCAGGCGTTGAAGTCGTCCGAGGCGAACGCGTAGATGATCTCGGTGAAGGTCGCCGCGACGGTGCGGTCGGCCGACATCACCAGGGTGTCGGGATTGGCGGTCCCGGCCAGGTCACCGCTCCAGCCGGTGAAACTCCAGTCCGTATCCGGCACGGCCGTCACGACCACGGTCGTGCCCTCGTTGTAGATGCCGCCCGGCGGACTCAGCTGGACGGACCCGTTGCCGGCCGCCACGGAGGCCGCCAGCGTGAACTGGGTCACCGGCACGAAGTGGGCCGTGACTGCGGCTGCGCCGTTCAGGGTCACCTGCACGGGATTCTGCGACCCGGTGGCGGCGCCCGACCAGGAATCGAAGCGCCAGCCCGGCTGGTCGACGGCGGTCAGCGTCTCGACCTGGCCGCACCCGTAACTGGCCAGGTCCAGGGTCCGGTTCACGAGGCCGCCGCCGTCGAGGGTGACGTCGAGCGGCGCCCGCGTCGCATCCTCGGCCGCCGGCGTGCCGGCGGTGTTGTGCACGTAGTCGACCAGCACGGTGTGCGCCGGCGGCGCGAAACCGCGGTTGCCGGCGAACAGGCCCACGGCCGTGACGGTCATGTCGTAGTTGAAGGGGCCCCCGGCCACGTTCCAGGTGACGCCGTCGGAGGACCACGACTGGACCCAAGTGTCGCCGGTGCGCGTGACGCGCATCCACAGCGGGGCGGTCAGGCCCAGGGGCATGTAGACGTCGTGCGTCAGGATCGCGGGGCCGCGGTCGACCGCCACGCGCAGGCGGTTGGTCTCGTCGCGGAAGATCTCCGCGCGGATCCAGCGCGTCTCGCTCTCCTTGATGAGGATGCCTTCCTGCCCGAAGTTGCCGGGCAGGTCGGAGTCGAACTTCGCCTCGATGGTGAAGTCAACGTCCTGGGCCGGCTGCAGGATATGCGGCGCACCGATGAACCCGGCCCAGATCTCGTGCTCGATGCCGCCGGGCACGTAGATGGCCACGCGCGCGTTGTCCGACCAGCCGCCGGCCAGCGTCGCCGTGCCGCCGTCGTTGAACGGGTCGACGAACGACCACGGGGCGCCCAGCGCGCAGCGGTTGAAATCGTCCGTCAGGAAGACCGGCGGGATCACCGTGAACGTGGCGTGCACGTTCTTGTCGGCGTTCATCAGCAGCGTGTCGGGGTTGGCGTTGCCGACCAGGTCGCCGCTCCAGCCGCTGAACTGCCAGCCGGAATCGGGAACGGCCGTCAGCACGACCGACGAGCCCGACAGGTAGTCGGGGTCGTTCGGCTGGCGAACGACCTGCCCGTTGCCGCTGACCGTCGTCGTCAGCACATGCGTGGGCAGGACAGCGAACGTCGCGGTGACGGCCTTGTCGCCGTCGACAACCAGGGTCTCGGGATTCGCGGCACCCGCCAGGTCGCCGATCCAGCCGGTGAAGCCCCAGCCCGGCTCGCCCGCGGCCGTCACGGTGACGACGGTGCCCGCGTTGTAGGTACCGCCGGCCGGGTTCAGGGTGATGTTGCCGGCGCCGCCGGGAGACACGTTCGTGGTAACCGTGTGCTGCGCGACCGCGGCGAAAGTCGCGGTCACCGCGCGGTTGCCGTTCATCGTTACTGTCTGCGGGTTGACGCCTCCCGTGAGATCGCCCGAGAAAGCGGAGAAGACCCAGCCCGGGCCGTCGACGGCCGTCACCGTGACGACCGTGCCGCGGTTGTAGACGCCGCCGGGCGGCGAGAGCACGAGAGAGCCGCCGCCGGCCAGCGTTGTCGTCAGCGTATCGACGGGCACGGCGTTGAACGTGGCGGTGACGGCAGAAGGTCCGTTCATCGACACGACGGCCGGATTGGCCGAGCCGGTAAGTCCGCCGCTCCAGCCGCTGAAGGTCCAGCCCAGCTGGTCGACGGCCGTCAGCGTGACGTCCTGCGCGCAGGTGTAGTTCGCCAGGTCCGGACCGCGCGTGACCTGGCCGCCGCCGACCACGTCGACGGCCAGCGTGTTGCGTTCGATGTCGTCGCCGGAGCCGTCGACGCCGAACCAGTCGGCGTGCACGGTGTGCGCGGGCGGGTTCGCGCCGCGGTTGCCGGCATAGATGCCGATGCCGTCGGGCAGGAACGCGTAGACGAACGGGGCGCCGGCCGCCTGCCATACCGTTCCGTCCTGCGACCATTCGAGGGTCCAGGTGTCGGCGGCGCGCGAGACGCGCAGGTACAGCGGCGTGGCGCCGACCGGCACGATCTGGGTGTCGAAGAAGAGGGTCGTCGGGCCGCCCAGCGCCGCCACGCGGAACTGGCCGATCTCGTTGCGATACATCTCCAGGCGCAGCCACTGGCTGTCGCTCTGGCGCACCAGCAGGCCCTGCTGGCCGAAATTCGTGGGCAACACGGAAACGAACTTCACCGCGGCCGTGAAGTCACCGGCGGCCAGCGGCTGCAGAACGTGGGGCGCGCCGATGGTCGTGTTCCAGATCTCATGCGTCGAGCCACCGGGAACACTCAGGGCCAGGTGGGCGTCGTCGGTGTAGGCGCCGGTGATCCCCACCGCAGCGCCGGCATCACCCGCGTTGACGAAGGTCCAGGCGGGATCCAGGGCGCAGGCATGGAAATCATCGGCCTGGTACTGCGCCATCGCGCCCGATGCCGTGACGGCGATCAGGCACATTGCAAGCATGGCCCGCCAGGACCCGGATGCGGGCGGTGCGGACGTCCGATGCTGCCTGAAGCTGCGAAGATCCATCACGTGCTCTATTCCCTCCGGGTGAGTCCGCCTGCCGATCACAGGGGTGAGCCTCCGGCAGGCGCCCTCGCAGGCTCCCGAATCCGGACTGGATCGGAATGCGTCGACTCGTGAACCGACCGTCCCCCGACGGCCGGCATTCCGTCGCCGTTCATTATCCTACCACGCCAGCATACGGCGCACCAGAAAATTATACATATGGTTAGATTCCCAAGGCAAGGAAAAATATACGAATTCCGTGTTGTTTGCGCACGCCGCGTCGGGAAATCAGAGGGAATCGCCGGGAGCCATCGGGAACTGCAGGCTGGCCTCGGCCATCGTCGTCCATGGCCTCAGCACTTCTTCCAGCTGCGAGATGTGCAGGATGTTGCGGATGCGCTCGTTGCCGCAGACGACAACCAGCCGCCCGCCGCCTTCATCGATGCTCTTCCAGAGCGCCACCAGGCGACCAAGTCCGCGCGAGTTCATCCAGGGCACACGATCGAGGTCGAGGATGAAACGGCGTCCACCGGAGGCGAGCACGCGGGCTGTCTCGTCGAAGAGTTCGGGCCAGTCATGATCGGGATCGCCGCTGACGGCGAGGGAACGGATGGGACGTTCTGCGGCGCGTCCGTCCCACCAGGCCAGCTGGATCTGCCCGCCCGCGATCTTCAGGATGGGCCGCATCACCAGGATATCCGCCGCCGCAGGCGTGGCCGCCGTCATGCTCGCTCCCTCTTGACCTTGCCGGAACCTGCCGCAGTGGGCGGCCAACCACAAACCCGGCCTTCTACGCCGCACGGGCGCAATGGTTCCACACTTCGGCCCGCCGCCACAGCGGATGCGGACCCCTAGATGCGGCCGGCCCCCTGCAGCTCGAGCATGCGCAACTTGATCTGGCGCTCGAGATCCGGGCGATTCTCCTGGCGCGCGTAACGCGCCTGGATCCTCAGGATGCTCAATACGCGTCCAAGGGGCAAGGACTCGAGTTCCCGGACGATCGCCTCGGCGGTCGCATCGTCGGTCGCCACGGCCAGATCGGCCAGCAGCTGCTTCTCCCGCGCGTCGGCCACTGCGAGTGTATCGCTGACCTCGACATACATGGGCGAAAGCTGCAGCAGCGCACTCCCGCGCCCCGGCAGGGCGACAGTCGGCGGCACGGGCGCTTGGGAATCGACGGGCGGCACATCAGCGGCGAACGCGGGAACGGTGCAGGAAACCAGGACGAGGAGTGACAGGACGGCACGCATGGGACGACCTCCTGATTGTCGCGCGGCGATGACACCGGCAACCTGTCAACAGAATAACATATCCAGCAAGCCCATCGCAATCATTTTTTTGCACAATAGTAATATCATGAGCACGTCGCCACCGCCGACCGGCAGCGGGGTCATGGACTCCATAAAAGACTATTCCACAACTGCTTACAATAGCCGATGGTCATCCCGGTCGCGCGCACCTATTCTGGACCGCCGGCTGGCCCTCCCCCAAGAACACTGGAGAGTATCCCGATGAAGCGCTGCGGCTGGACGCACGGTGGCTCCGAACTCGACATCGCCTACCACGACACCGAATGGGGCGTGCCCGTGCACGATGACCAGCGGTGGTTCGAGTTCCTCATCCTCGAGGGTGCCCAGGCCGGGCTGAGCTGGTCGACCATCCTGCGCAAGCGCGAACGCTATCGCGAAGTGTACGACGGCTTCGATCCGGCGCTGGTCGCCCGCTACGGTGCGCGCAAACAGGCGGCGCTGTTGACCGACGCCGGCATCGTGCGCAACCGGCTCAAGGTCGCGGCGGCCGTCACCAACGCGAAGGCCTTCCTTGCCGTGCAAGGGGAGTTCGGGAGTTTCGACGCCTACGTGTGGGATTTTATCGGCGGGCAGCCGTTGCAGCCGCGGCGGCGCCAGATGTCCGACATCCCGGCGCGCACCACCGAATCGGATGCGCTCAGCCGGGACCTCAAGCAGCGGGGATTCACCTTCGTCGGCAGTACGATCTGCTATGCGCTCATGCAGGCGGCCGGTCTCGTCAACGACCACGAGACCGGCTGCTTCCGTCACTCCCAGGTGCGCGGGCTGCGCTGATCCCCGGGCGCACGCAGCGCTGCCAGTCCACCGTGCAGGCTGCTGACCGATTCCAGGCCGTTCCGGCGCCAGTGCCGCACCAGGTCGAGGGAGCGGATGCCGTGCGCGCAGAAGACGACGCAGGCCAACCCTGTCGGCGGCCCGGCGGCCCCGAACGTGCGCCACGACACGATCGGCAATCCCGCGAGCACGGCGGGCGCCGGATCGTGGGCCTGTTCCCGATCGCTCCGCGCGTCGATCCAGATGCAGCCGCGGGGCGAGGCAAGGTCTCCCCAGACAACTTCCTCGGCTTGTTCGGCGGCCTGGTCTGAGTTCGCTTCGCCGCCGCCGCCGTCCTCCACCGCTGCGTCCCGCTCCGCGGACTGTCCACAGAGCGGGCAACCGGGCACCGCCTCCCAGGTCGTGCGCCAGATGCCGGAGGCCGCGAGATCGACGTGCACCAATTGTCCCTGCGCCAGCGGCGAGGCCTCGAGCAGGGCACGCAGGGCCTGGTCGGCCTGCAGCGTGCCGAGCACGCCCGGCACGGGACCGAGGATGCCGCGCTCGCGACAGGTTCCCCCGCTGTCGTCCTGCGGGGGCTCGGGCCACAGGCACCGCCAGCAGGGCCCGGCGGCGGCGTGGTCGAAACGGAAGACGGCCAACTGTCCTTCGTCATGGTGCACGGCCGCGGTCACGAGCGGCCGGCGCGCGGCGAAGCAGGTGTCGTGCAGCAGGTAGCGCGCGGCGAAATCGTCGGTCGCATCGACCACCACATCGGCCGCCTCCACGAGCGCGCGCACGTTGGCCGCGCCTAGCGGCAACGTCACCGCCACCACCCGGCATTCACGGTTCAGCACGGACAGCCGCGCCGCCGCTGCTGCGGCCTTCGGCCGGCCCACGTCCGCATCGCCGAACAACACCTGTCGCGGCAGGTTCGAGGGTTCGACGACGTCGCCGTCGCAGACAACCACCTCGCGCAGGCCGGCGGCCACCAGGTAGGGCAGCACGGCGCAGCCCAGGCCGCCGGCGCCGACCACCAGCGCACTCGCCGCGCGCAGGCGCGCCTGTCCCGCTTCACCGACTTCAGGCAACTCGACCTGTCGCCGGTAGCGCTCGTCGGCCGGTGACGTCACGACTGCTCCCCGTTTCGATGGCAACCGCAGCCCACCCATTCGCTCGCGCCGTCGGCATAGTGTTCCCGCTTCCACACCGGCAGGCGTTCCTTGATCTCGTCGATGATCCAGCGGCAGGCGGCGAACGCCTCCTGGCGGTGGGGCGCCGCCGCAACGACCACTACCGCCACCTCGCCCGGCACCAATGAGCCCTGCCGGTGCGCGGCCGCCACCCGCACCGCCCCGAACCGCGCGGCGGCCTCGTCGAGGATGGCCTGTCCCTCGGCCAGGGCGAGCGGTTCGTAGGCCTCGTAGTCCAGCGCGATGACGGCGCGGCCCGCGTGGTGGTCGCGCACCCGTCCCTCGAACGTGACGACGCCGCCGCAGGCGTGGTCGTCGGGAGGCAGCAGTTCTGCAGGCGGTGGCAGCGCGGTATCCAGCAGGCGGAACATCTCAGCCTCCGGACACGGGCGGGATGAAGGCGACCTCGTCGCCGTCGTGCAGCGCGGTCCCTGTCGGCACGTACTTCGCGTTCACGCTCACGCGCAGCGAATCCAGTCCCAGCGGGAAGGCGTGCCTGCTGCAGAGTTGGTCCCAGAGGCCAGTGGCGTCGCTGAACCCACCCTCGACGTCCTCGCCCGCAACACCCGAAGCATCGCGCAGCACGGCGAAGTAGCGCACATGCACCTTCACGGCCGGGCCTCCTGCCGCACATGCCCCAGCAGCCAGCCCGGCAGTTCGGGCTCGGCGTAGGCAGCGTCCCAGCTGTTGTGGTTCGCCGCGGGATAGAGGGTCATGCGCACATCATCGCCAAGCGACGCCTCGGACCCGCGACGCTGCCGGATCCCCTGCACGATGGCGATCGTGTCCGCCGGATCGACGACATCGTCCTTCAGGCCGTGGAAAGCCCACACCGGCAACCCGGCCACGCGGGACGCCACCGTACGCGCACGACCGTAGCCGCACACGGGCGCCAGGCAGGAGAACAGTTCGGGATGGCGCGCGCCGATCAGCCAGGTGCCGTGCCCGCCCTGCGAGATCCCGGTCAGCGAAATGCGATCGGGGTCGATGTGCCAGTTCGCCTGCACATCGGCGATGGCCGCCAGCACGAGTTCCTCGTGCTCTTCCCACTCCTCGGACTCGGTCGGCTTCTGCGGCATCAGCACCAGGCACGGCCAGCGCCCGGGACGCGCGACCAGCGCGGGCCCCAGCCCCACCGTTGTCTGGCGCACTCCGTCGATGCCGCACTCGCCGGCTCCGTGCAGGAAGACGACCAGTGGCCACGCGCGCGACGGGTCGTAGTCCTCCGGCACGCGCAGGGCCACCCGATGGGCCGTGCCGTCCACGCTGACCTCCCTCATCGTGATGGTGTCGCCGGCGATCCCGTGACCGGCGACCGCCAGGCACCAGGCGCCCACCAGCAGCGCCCACCGCCGGGCAGGCACCGGGACCCGCCTTTCCGTGCTGCCATTGTCCATGCTTCCCGCCTTGCCGGTACTTCCCCGCGCGCGCAAGCGCTTGGCCCCAAGCCGCCTGCCTCTCCGAAGCTAGCACCGCGCAAGGCCGGCAGCCAGTGCCGCCCGGACCGCCGTTGCGCATCGCTTGTGGGGCGGGGCGCCGTTCCCGCATATCATGGGGACGCGCACCCGACCGGCGCCCGGCGCCGGGCCTGACCCTTCGTGGAGGTTGCCGATGTACGCTCCCGGTCCCAGCAACGGCCTGCGCCCCCGCGCGGCCTGGCTCCCGCTGACCCTGTGCCTTCCACTGCTGGCCCTGCTGGCGCTTGTCGGCGGCTGCTCCGACGCCGCCTCGCCGGCCAGGGACGGCGGCAACCGGCTCGATCCGGGCGCCGGCACCTTCGCCTTGAAGGATGTGTCCGTTCCCGGCCCGGACGGCCGCCTGGTCCAGTTGCGCCTCGAGGGCACCGGGCTGGTCACGGACGCGGAGGCCGGCACCGTGGCCCTGACCGTGCAGGTGCGCAACCTGTCGGGCGACGCCGTGAACCCGCCCCTCATCGTCTGGCTCGGCGACCTGCAACCGGCCGAAGTCGCCCCGCTCAATGCCGACCTGGCCTTGCCCGGCGGCGCGCCGAACGACACGACGCGATACGGCTTCGACTACACGGCGCTGCTGGAAGGCGGCCTGTTGCCCGCGGGCGAGGCGACACCCGGAAAGACATGGCTCTTCAGCGACGCGTCGCTGGCCCCGTTCTCCTTCTCCGCGCGCATCGAGACCGGCGTATTCGAAGGGCAGGCGCGCATCGGCGGGCGCCTCTTCTTCGACCTCGACCGCGACGGGCTGGCCGACAACGACGAACCGCCGTACCTGGCCGGGGGCGTTCAGGTGACCGGGCCTGGCGGCACGGTGGCCTGGGCCTCGCCCGGGCGCGACGGCCGGTGGGAAACCGCCGTCGCCGAAGCGGGCCTGTACGAGGTCCTCTTCCAGTCGCTGGAGATGGGTCCGCTGCCGGTGCCGACCACGACGCCCAATCCGCGCAGCGTGGTGCTGACCACCGGAGCCGACGGCGTGCTGCAGGGCTTCCTCGACGCGCATGTCGGCGTGGTGCGCGACTGGACGCCGCCGACCGACGTGATCGGCTTCACGGACCGGCGCCCGATCGACCTGCACCGCGCCTGGTGGATGTTCCTCGGCGCCGAGGTGGAGGGCCCGCGCCTGCGCATGCAGGTCGGGTTCTCCGGCTGCCAGCCGGAACATGAGTTCTCGCTGTGGATGTCGGGCGGCTTCCTGGAATCGATGCCGCCCCGTGCGCACCTGACGCTGGTGCACGAGACCCAGGAAGAGTGCGACGCGGCCTTCACGGCCAGCCCGGAGTTCAACCTGCGGCCGCTCTACGCGATGTACCTGGACCAGTACGGTCCCGGCCCGCTGGTCCTCGTCGTGCACGGGCCCGACGGCTTCACACACGAGATCGCGCTGGCCACGGTGCCGCCCGACTCGCTCGAGGTGCCTGCCGGGGGCTTGCCTGACTGATCCGCGGGAACGACGGCCGACCATGGACGCCGGTTGGCGGGTTCAAGCCCGCGAGCCGGCGTCCTTCTTCTTGAGCACGAGAAGCTCGACCTGCAGGTCGCTGGCGGCAATGCCCCGCAACAGCGAGTGCTCGTAGAAGTACGGCGCCAGGTTGGCCAGCGCCTGCAGCGGCCACAGGTAGCCGAACCGCACGTGGCCCTTCCAGGTCGAATTGGCGGGCCAGAACAGCAGTCGGCGGCGCACGATGCGAAAGCGCGCGTCGGCGTAGAACGACGGCACGTTGTCGCTGTCGGTGAAGTGCTCGAACGTCTCCCAGGTGAAGAACCGGCGGTGCGTCGGGTCGCGGTAGGCCCCGATCGAGTTGAAGTACGGCACCGCCACCGAGACGCGCGCGCCGTCGCGGCAGACGCGCCAGATCTCCTGCATCACCGCGAGCAGGTCGGCCGTGTGCTCCAGGAAGTGCATGGAGTGGATCTCATCCACGCTGTCGTCGGGCAGCGGAAGCGGCTCGCGGTCCAGGTCGCAGACGATATCGACGCCCGGCAGCGCCAGGCGATCGACGCCGGTGAACCCGGCCTTCTTGTTGAGGCCGCAGCCCAGGTCAAGCTTCATTCCACTCCCCGTGTGCGCGTTCAACCCTTAACGCTCCCGAGCGTCAGGCCGGAAACCAGGAACCGGTTCAGCGCCAGGAACAACGCCACCACCGGCAGGCAGACGAGCAGTGAACCGGCCGCGTAGTTGGCCCATTCGGTCTGGTAGGTGGTGAACAGCGACTCCAGCCCCAGCGGCAGCGTCATCAACTCCTGGCTGGCCAGCAGCACGCGGGCGACCATGAACTCGCTCCAGCCGGTCATGAAGCTGAACAGCGCCGTGATGACCAGCGCCGGCGCACTCAGTGGCAGCGTCACCCGGAAGAAGGCGGTGAGCGGCGTGCAGCCGTCGATCAACGCGGCCTCGTTCAGCGCCTCGGGGATGGTGTCGTAGTAGCCCTTCATCGTCCAGATGCAGAACGGCAGGGCGGTCGCCACGTAGGCCACGACCACTCCGGCCAGCGTATCGACCAGGTGCAGCTTGCGCATCAGCAGGTAGAGCGGTAGCAGCAGCATGGTGGCCGGGAACATCTGCGTCATCAGGATGCCCTGCAACACGGCGCCCCGCCCCGCGAACCGCGCGCGCGACAGCGCAAAGCCGCCCAGGCTGGCCAGCGCCACGCCCACCAGCGCCGTGGCCAGCGAAACCAGCAGCGAATTGCCCAGCCAGCGGAAGAACGGCTTCTCGGTCAGCATGATGCGATACGCGTCGAAGGTCGCATTCTCCGGGATCAGTCGCAGTTCGGTCGAGTAGAGCTGGTCACCGGGGCGCAGGCTGATGCCCACGACCTGCAGCACCGGGAACACGGCGAACAGCACCAGCAGCCACACCAGCGCGTGCACCCAGACCATCTCCCACGCCCTGGCGACGCGACGTCCGCGGGCCATCAGTAGACCTCCTGCCGGGCGGCCCTGTTGTAGCCGCGCACGATGAGCATCAGGACCAGGAAGATGAACACGCTGAACGCCGCCGCGTAGCCGTAGCGGTAGTAGAAGAACGCGGCCTTGTAGACGTAGGTCACCAGGATGTGCGTCTTGTCTGCCGGCAGGCCCTGGTCAGTGACCAGCCAGATCACGTTCAGGTTGTTGAACGTCCAGATGGTGCCCAGCACCAGCGCCGGGAGCAGCACGGGCTTCAGCATGGGCAGGGTGATGTTGAAGAAGCGCCGCACGGGACCGGCGCCGTCGATGCGCGCGGCCTCGTAAAGTTCCTGCGGGATGCTCTGCAGGCCGCCCAGCGCAATCACCATGATGAACGGGAATCCCAGCCAGATGTTCGTGATCGTCGGGGCCATGAACGCCCAGAATTCACTGCTGAACCAGGGCACCGGCGACACGCCGACCTGCGACAACAGCTGGTTGATGACCCCGTACTCGACGTTGAACATACCGCGCCAGGTCAGCGCGCTGATGTACTGCGGCATCGCCCAGGGCAGGATCAGCAATGCGCGATAGAGGCCGCGCGCGGGCAGCTTGCGGTTCAGCAGCAGCGCTGCGCCCAGGCCCAGCGTGAAGTGGAACACCAGGTTCACGGCGGTCCAGGCGAACGTCTTGCCGAAGATGCGGTAGAACTCGTTCTCCGCCAGCGCCGACGGCCACTGCGAAAGCGGCCGGGCGAACGGCTCGCCGATCATGCGCGCGATCTTGGCGTAGTGCTCCAGGCCCTGGAACTGCGGATGCTGGAAATGGAACATGTTCCAGTTCGTCAGCGAGATCCAGAGGTTGAAGACGAACGGGTAGGCCACCACTCCCGCCAGCACGAGCAGCGACGGCAGCAGGAACCACAGGGCCAGGGTGCGTTGCCCCTTCATTCGTGCATCACCTCGATCGACTCGCTGGCTCGGGCCTGCATGGCGGCGGCGGCGGCGGCGGGCTCGAGCTCGCCGTTCATCACGCTCTGGTACGAAGGGCGCATGGCATCCCAGACGGCGCGCATCTCCGGCACGATGGGCATCAGGCGGCCGCGCGCGATCTGCTCGCGACTGGCGATCATCAACGGGTCGTCACGCAGTTCCGGCGCCGCGGCGGCCGTCAGGTCGCCCGGCTGCACGCCCAGCTTGCGGGCCAGGTCGAGCTGCACCTCGGGCCCGGTCAGCCAGGACAGCAGCGCCGCCGTGCAATCCCGCGTCGCCGGGTCCAGGTAGCGGTTGATGCTGTAGCACTTCGCCGAGATGAGCGGCGCCGGCCACTTGCCCGTGGCCGAGACCATCGGCAGCGGGGCCAGCTGGATGTCGATGCCGGCGTCACGGTAGCCCTGCCAGCTCCAGGGCCCATTGATGATGTAGGCGGCGCGGCCTTCCTTGAAGATGGTGTCGGCCAGCGGATAGTCGCACTCCAGCGGCACGACGCGCGACTTCTTCAGGTCCGACAGGAAGCCGAGGGCCTGGGCCATGGCCGGCGTATCGAGTGTCGGCCGCGACTGGTCATCCATCACGACGCCGCCGAAGCCGCCCACCCACGGCACCAGCCAGAACGGCTCCAGGATGTTGAAGACCAGGCCGTACTGTTCGGGCTTGCCGTCGCCGTCGCGGTCGATGGTCGCTTTCCGCAGCTGCTCCAGCCAGGTGTCGGTGTCGGTGGCGATGGAGTCGACGAGGGCGCGGTTGGCCACCAGCGTCAAGTGGTTGCCCACCTGGTCGGGCAGTCCCCAGACCCGCCCTTCGAGCACCGGCAGCGCCTCGGGCTGGAAACGGGCGATCTCGGCGGCCGGCAGGAGCTCCTCCACCGGCATCAGCAGGCCCATGATCGAGTAGGGCCCGATCTTGTCGGAGGGGCCATAGACCAGGCTGGGCCCGCCGAAAGCCAGCGCCGCGGTCTGGAACTGGGTCTGCAGGTCCTCGACCCGGTAGTGGACCCGTTCGATGGAAAACCCGGCAAACTCGGGGTGATTCGCCCGGAACTGGACGATGTGCTCGTCGAACAGCTCCTGCTCCTTGGGGTCCATCTGCTCCCAGACGACCACGGAGCGGGCACGGTCCGACCTGGAGCAGCCGGCGAACATGAAAATCAGCGCCAGCGCCGCTGCAACAGGCGCCAGAGCTGCGTGGACCAGGCGCGGGCGCGCGAGGCGCAAAACGGGGTTAACGGTCTTCATGGGGGCGGACGTTACAACGAATCGCGGCCGCCAACAACCTCGCAGGCGCAGGGCGGCTCCCTGATTGTAAATACCGGAGATGTTTCGGGGTTGGGGATTGAATTGGCACCCCCTCATGGCTTACCTTCGCCCGCTATGAACACCAGAATCTGCAAGCGGCGCCCCGCGCCCTCAGCGGCCCCCGGCGGGGGCTTCGTCGTCCTGACCGCGCTCGTCCTCGTGCTGGCCGTCCTGGCCGCCCCCGGAGCGCGGGCCGTTCCCTTCCACACGCCGACCATCGACGGCGTCATCACCGGAAACGGCACCGACTGGGATGCGGCCGACCGGGTGGTGGTTGACCAGGCCGACGACATCACCACGCGCACGGCCAACGTGCGCCGCGTGTGGCTGACGTGGGATGCGACGAACCTCTACCTCGGCCTGACCTACCAGGACTTCGGCGTCGACGAGGCGCTGAGCGTGTACCTGGACCTCGACCGCGGCATCGGCCCGGTGAATGCGGCCGAATTGGACTCGCTCCCGGCCAACGTCTCATTGCCGGCAGGCCACCACATCGACTTCCTGGTCGGCCGGGCCGTGGCCGACGCCTTCCCCGGCGGCAAGCCGCGCGCCTTCCGCGTCACGGGCAGCGACGGCTCCGTGCTGCCGGTGACCAGTTCGATCACGACGGCGCAGGCCTCCAACACGGGAACCGTCGCCCAGGAGAAGGTGCAGTTCCCGTTCTGGCTGAACGGCGAGATCGCCATCCCCTGGACCGTGCTCTATCCCGACCTGGCCGGCGGCGTGCCGACCAACGCCGTGATCAAGGCCTTCGCCTTCATCGGACGCAACGACGCCACGCGCAACGGCATCGACCCGGCTCCCAACAACACCGGCTTCGACGGCGGCACCGGCGCCGTCGCGGTGACCGCCCTGCACGCCTCGGTCATCGACATCGACGGCAACGGCACGCCCGACGCCGCCAACGCCTCCATCGCCGGCACGGCCACGTTGCCGCTCGACGATGGCACCTCGCCACTGACGATCACCGCCGAACTCACCGGCTTCGCGGGCCGCGAGCCCGGGGCACCGCTCAGCAGCGTGACGACCGCTGCCGGCGTTCGCACCTGGACGCTGCCGCGCCTGCCGGCCGGCACCTACCACGTGACGACCAGCGCGACCGGGTACTTCGCCGATGTGGACACGGTTGTGGTGGTTGCCGGCGAGACCGTGACGGGCATCGACCAGACCCTGGTGAAGGCGACAGCCATCCGCGGTACGGTCTCCTTCGCCTCGGGCCCCGGCGGTGCGGGAGCGGTCGAGCTTCGCGGTGCCGGCGGCACCGTCCTCGGCACGCAGGCCTTCACGGCGGCCGGCGGCCCGTTCGTCTTCTATGTCGAGGCCGGCGGCGACTTCACGCTGGCGGCCACCGCGGCCACCTACCTGCCGCTCGAACTGCCGGTCAGCGTGACGACCGGTGTGGACTATGTCGGTGCCGACCTGGCCCTGGTCCGCCAGACGCGCATCGCCGGTTCGATCGGTTTCGCCGAACTGGTCGGCGGGCTCGGCAAGCCGGGCACGATCTGGTTCAGCGACAGTGACGGCACCGAACTGGGGCTGGACGGCTTCGCCTCCACCGGCGGCGACTTCGAGTTCTTCACACCGGTGGGCGGCACGTACAACCTGCGGACCGAGACCTTGCCGCCCGTGTACGTCGAGGTCGATACCACCTTCACCGTCATCGCCGGCCAGGACGTGACCGGCCTTGCCTTCGCCCTCAGCCTCAAGGCGCGGGTCCGCGGCGCGATCGCCCTCGACGGGCCCGACGCCGATGGCATCGGGCGGTTGTGGGACAGCCGTGGCGTCAAGCGCGACTCGCTGTTCTTCGACGCCGCCGGCGACACGTTCGCGTTCTTCCTCGAGCCCGGGGCCTTCCGCCTGGAACTGCAAGCGACCGGATATGTGCCGCGCACGGTGAACTTCAACATCAGCCCCGAGGATACCTCGCTGGGCGACCTGGGCCTGTCCGCGGTGCGGGCCACCCACCTGGTGATCGTTGACGAACCCGGCAACGAACTGCCCGAAGTGCGCGCCACCTACTACCAGCCCGGCGAGGATCCTTTCACGTCGACCCGGGTACTGCTGGCGGCGCGTGACGACGCCGGCCTCGACGACCTGTACGACATCGAAGGCCGCCTGTCGGGTTTCCGCCTCTCGGCCCGCAAGATGGATGACCTTTCACCCCCGACCGGCACGCCTGTCTTCTACAGCGGCCCGACCCAGGCCGAGGTCGATTCGGTCGTTTCGTTCACGGCGGCCCGCGCCCAGTTCTGGATGAGCAACACCTCCGTCGAGGTGCTGCGCGTTTACCTGGCCCAGCCGGCCAAGGCACCGATCGCCGGGCGCATCATCGTCGCCTTCCAGGATCCGCAGCCGGTGACGGTGGTGTTGACCGCCTTCCGCGACACGCTGGTCGCCGGCGGCGTCGACACGCTGCGCATCGAGGCCCAGCTCTACGACTCGGCGCGCAATCTCAGCCTGCTGCCGGACGTGCCGGTCTCGTTCGCGCTGGCCGCCGGCCTGGCCGGTTCGGGCCAGTTCGAATCGGCCACGGTGCTGACCAACGGAGAAGGCCGGGCCACCGCCGTGCTGTCGGCCTTCGGCGCCGGGCCCCTGCACGTGACCGCATCGGTCGTGGTCGAAGGTCGCGCGCTGGAAGTGCGCGGCAACACGCTGGACAGCGGGCTGGATCACCTGCCGGTGACCGTGACACCGGGCGCCACGGCCGGCTGGCGCCTGTCGCTGCCCGCAGCCATCAGCGACCTGGAGTCGCCGCTGGCGGTCACCGCCCTGCCCATCGACACCTGGGGCAACGACACCGCCGAACCGGGCCTGGTGGCGGAATTCAGCGCCGACCCGGGCGCGCGCGGCGGCTTCGCCCCGGCCACGGCGGTCACCGGCATCGACGGCCGGGCCATCGGGACGTTCGTGCCCACAGGCATTGCGGGCTTCGTCACGCTGTCCGCTTCCGGCAGCGGGCTGACCCCGGCCGACACCGGCCTGCAGTTGCGCGACGTCGCCGTGATCCCCGACGCCGCCTGGCCCGACGAACCGGTCGGACGCCGCACCTTCGACACGACCGACCTGACCGCGCTGGTGGTCGACAACGACCCGACCGCCCTGAACCTCGAGATCCCGTTCGTCAGCGCCTGGAACGGCCTGCAGTTGCACGTGATCATCGAGACCGGGTTCGACGCGGCCGGCGGCACCATCGACCCGTTCGTGATGCCGGTCAGCTACTCGCACACCCAGAAGCCCGATTTCGCGCTGACAAGCAAGTACTCGGCCAACGACTACGGCGACTTCCGGCGCTGGAACCCCGCGCAGTCGCGCTGGGAATGGTGGAACGAGGAGACCGGTGCCTACGACCCGAGCGCCGGCTGGAACATCCAGCCCACATGGGTGCGCAAGCTGGCTGATCGCGTGCTCATCCGCGTGCCCTGGGAGCCGTTCGGCGGCGCCCCCGACTCGCTGCGCCTGGAGCTCTACCTCACGCAGGAGGATGGCGTGAAGCGCGCCGCCTTCGACTCGGCGCCCCAGGACTCGACGTTGAACCTGACCTTCGACTACAACGACCCGGCCCCGGGCGACTGGGAAACCGCGCTCGGGCCCTCGGTGCTGCACGCGTGGGGGCCGACCTACGTGGTCAAGAAGGACTTCCCCACGCCGCCGACACTGGCGGAAGCGACGGCGACCCCGCTCGAGCCGACCGCCGGTGAACTTCTCACGGTCTCGATGCTGGTGACCGACGCCGGCGACGGCATCGGCGACGTGCTGGCCGACCTCTCGGCCATGGGCGGCGGCGACGCGGTTCGCCTCTATGACGACGGCCAGACGGGACACGGCGACGCCACGGCCGGCGACGGGCGCTTCAGCAACTCGGTGCTCGTGCCGGTCGGCAACCCCGGCGGCTCGCAGGACCTGATCCTGAGCGCATGGGATGCCGGCAATGCCCTGGCCGCCAGCGCCACGGTGACGATCAACGTGACGGCCATCGTCGAACCGATCATCCAGGTCACCGACGCTGTCGGTGACGACCACGGACCCAACCAGCCGGGCAGCCAGCGCAAGTACGTGACCTACCCGACCAACATCGCGTTCGCGCCGGGCGGCTTCGACCTGACGGGGCTGACCGTGTTCGAGACGGTCGCCGTGGTGGGCGGCGAGTCGGTGCCGATGATCGCCTTCCAGGTCACACTGGCCGACTTCCCCGACCCGAACGATCCGGGCATGGCCGACTGGAGCCCGCTCTACGCCGAGTTGAACATCGAGAAGATCGATATCCTGATCGACAGTGGACCGGGCGGGGCCACCGCCAGCCTGCCCAACCGCGGCGCCGCGTTCCAGCCGTGGGACGCCTGGGACTTCGCCATTATCATGGACGGCTGGTACAAGGCGCTGATCCCCTCGCGCAGCCAGAACACGCTCGATTCCTGGCGCGCGAACGCGTTGCGCACCGACAAGGAGATCCTGCTGCTCGGCGATCCCTCCGCCAACACGGTGACAGCACTGGTGTCGAAGGCCGCGCTCGGCGACCCGACCCCCGAGGCGATCCGGTCGTGGGACATCGCCGTCTGCATGGCGAGCCACGACTTCGGCGGCGAGGAAGTGCTTGGCGGCATCCGCTGGGTCAACGAGGGCCGCAGCGAGTGGAACTTCGGCGGCGGCCAGAACACCGACCGTGACGCCAACCTCGTCGACCTGCTGCTGGTGACCGGCACCGGACGCTCGCCGGGCCTGACGCAGGAAGAGATCCTCGACTACGAGTCACAGCAGGCGCTGGACCGCCTGGCCGACGGCCTGACACCGGTGGCCATCGAGATGTCCCGGTTCGAGGACACGGGCCCGCCCGTCATCGACACCGGCGGCAGGGGATCGGTCGTCACGACGGTGGCGCCGCTCGAAGGTGCACCCCTTTCGCTGGCCTTCCGCATCACCGACGACGACCGCGTCGAGCGCGCCGAGTTCCGCTACCGCGCCACGAATTTCGCCGGCGAAGGCTGGCAGCGCACCGTTCCCCTGGGCTACCTCGGCAACGATGTCTGGGTGGTGGACGTGCTGCCGAGCTTCCTCGACTCGCTCCTGGCCTCGCCCATCGATTCGACGCGGTATCTTGAGTTCGAGATCATGGCCGACGACCCGAACGTTCCCGTGGCGGGCAATATCGAGACGGTTTCGCCGGTGACGACGCTGCAGATCCTGCCGACAGCGACCTGCCGCCTGCAGGCGAAGGCCCTGGACGGCGAGAACATCTCGCTCCTGCAGGTCGACGGCTCGCAGTTGAAGTTGTCGGAGCGCCTGCGGTCGCAGCTCGTGGCCCGCCACCTGGCCCAGGCCTGGACGGGAGGGGCCGTCGCGGCCGACACGATGGGTTCGCGCATCGCGCTGGAATGGGACATCTGCTCCGCGCCTGCGGGCCTCGGCTCGGCCCCGGTCGTCCCGACCGGGCGGGCGCTGGGCGTCTATCGCGGCGTCACTCTCGCGACCACCGACTCCCTCGGCGGACGCCTGCCCTACGACGGCGACGTACCGGGTACGCTGGAGCTGAGCCTGCACTACCCGCAGGCCTGGCTCCCGGCCGGCGCCGACGAGCAGCTCGTGGCGATGTACCAGTACAACGAGGTTGCCGGACGCTGGATCCTGGTCGGCGGCAACGTGACGTCGACCGGCAACAACGTGACGGCCACGATCAGCCGCGCCGGGACGTATGGGCTCTTCCTGACCGAAGCCGTGGCCGCCGTCTCCGACGAGGTGCTGTCCGGCCTCACCGTCTCGCCTAACCCGTTCTCGCCGAACGGCGACGGCCTCTACGACGAGACGAACATCAGCTTCTACCTGAGCCGCGAAGCCACGGTGACCGTCGAGATCTACGACATCACCGGCGTGCGCCGCAACCTCATGACCGAGAACTTCCCCTTCGCGGGCGCCGACCTGAACGATCCGACGCCGCGCCGCGTGGCCGGTCTCATCTGGGACGGCCGCACCGCGAGCGGGGATTACGTGCCGTACGGGATCTACATCCTGCGCGTGATCGCGACCTACAACCAGGCCGGCGGCACGCGAACCATACGCAGCAACCATTCCGTGGCGGTGATCCGATGAGGCGCGCGCACCTGCAAGCAGCGCGGCACTGGGCCGCGGCGGCCCTGGCGGCCCTCGTGGTGGGCGCCGCCGCCGAAGCCCGCGCCGACTTCCGGTTCCTCGGGACCGGCGCCCGGCCCCGGGCCATGGGCTCGGCGTTCGTCTCGCTGGCCGACGATGCCAACGCCGTCTTCTGGAACCCCGCAGGCCTGACGCGCAGCAACCGCGTCGCCCTGATGGCCACCCGCGCCTGGATGTACGACGACGCCGAACTCCGGCACGATTGCCTGGCGGCCGAGCTGCCGAGCTGGGGCGCCTGGCATTTCGGCGCCAGCTGGGTCCGGCTCGGCATCCCGCGCCTCTATTACGAGGACACGATCAACCTGTCCGCAGCCCGCGCCCTGCCGTTCCTGCCCGGCTTGTCGGTCGGGGTTTCGGGCAAGATGTTCCTGCTCTCGGCGCCCGGCTACGAGCGTTACAACGACCCCAACTACAACGGCGGCGACCAGGGCTTCTCGGCCGACCTGGGCCTGCTCTACGACAGCGGCGGGGCCTGGACGCTCGGCGCGACGGTGTACAACCTGCACCAGACCGAGCTGCAACTGCTGGACAACACCTCGGATCCCGACCCGGTCTTCACCGAATGGGCCGCCGGCGGCAGCTGGCTGTTCCGCGACACGCTCCTGGTGACGGCCGACGCAAGGAACCGTGACGGCCAGGTCGAGAACGTCGTCATTCACGGTGGCGCCGAGATCTGGTTCTTCGACGCCCTGGTACTTCGCTCCGGTCTCGACCGCGGGCTGGTCACGATGGGCGCCGGCCTGCAGGACAAGCACTGGGAAGCCGATTTCTGCGTGCAGACCGACCGCAAGCTGGGCAATGTCTACATGCTGTCCTTCACCGTGAGGAACTGAACGTGCGCCTGATGCCCACTCCTGAGCCCCTGCCGTCGCGCCCGCGCGCCCGGCGCCTGGCGGCCGGCCTGATGCTGGGCCTGCTTGCCGCCGCGCCGGCAGGCGCCGCCACGCGTGTCGAGGGCTACTACGAGGCGGAGATCGCCGCCCAAAAGAACGACGGGCGCTGGCACGTCGGTTCGCCCGGCGACAACGGCATGCCGACGCACTTCGCCGAACTGAAGTTCCTGTCGAACCCGAGCGACCGGTTCGAGATCTTCACGCGCTGGTGGGCGCGCTCGAACCGCGACGATGACCGTACGCCCGAGATAGACTACTACCGCCCGCGCTGGATCAACGGCGAGGGGCACCTGAAGCTGCGCCAGCAGAAATCCGAAGCCTATCTCTTCTACCGGCAGAACCGCTTCTACCTCAACGACGAACCGCTGCTGCGCCTGGTCGAGGACGGCAAGCTCAAGAACGACGACTGGGGCCCCAAGGCACAGGGAATACGCTTCGACTTCTGGGACGGCGGCATCCTGGGTGTCCCCAACCTCGGCGGCACGGTCATCGTCAGCGACAACGGCGGCACCTACAGCGACGCCGGCGTGGACGTGCCCAGCGGCGAGAACGCCATCATCGCCCGCGCGCGCCACAAGGGCTGGGGCGGGCGGCTGGAATCCGGTGCGATGTTCCTGCGCAAGGACTGGACCGACACGTCGCTGGAGAACTGGCGCGACCTGACCTCGCTGATGCACAACGATGTGTACTCGGCCGACTTCGCCTTCGTGCCGCGCAACCTCGTGCATCCCGGCCTGCGCCTCGGGCCGCTGAACCTGGAGCAGTCGCGCTGGACCGGCGAGTTCGCCTACAGCCGCCGCCCCTACGGCGAACGGGTGTTCGGCAATTCGCAACGCGATGCCACCGCGCTGGCCCTCGAGGCCCGCGACCTCCACATGGGCGCCCTCACCCTGCACACCTGGTACCGCGATGTCGGCGAGAACTTCCGCGACTACATGGCGGGCCGCTTCGACGAGGGCGGCGACGGCTACAACCGCGTGCAGCGACACGTCGAGGGTATCTGGCTGGTGCCGCGCAAGGCCGTGACGGCCAAGGTCGCCTGGGACGAGTACCGCAAGCACGTGGCCGACCAGCCCGGCGGCGGATTGCGCCCTGCCACGGAATGGTACGGCGAGCTCTACATGGAGTTCGTCAAGGGCTTCAAGGCGCGCTTCGCCTACAAGCAGTGGCATGGCTTCGACGCCTCGACGGAAGTGAACTCCTTCACGACCTATCCCGACTGGTTCGGCGAGGTGTCGGTCGAGAACTTCCTGGCCAAGATCCGCCTGCAGGCGCGCATCCACGACCAGGGCACGTTCCGCGAGGTCACGGCCATGGGCTTCGACATGAACGTGAACCTGACCGAGCGCCTCAAGGGCTACCTGCGCGCCATGAACGTCAACGAGGAAACCGAGGCGCGCAACACGCTGTTCGCCCAGCTGAAGTACGACATCGGCTGGGGCTCGGAGATCTATTTCGAATACGGTGACCCTGGCCAGTCCGACAACCTGGCCTATACCGACTGGTTCGTGAACGAGAGCAACAACGACAACCTGCGCGACCGGTTCAAGCTGCTGCTGAAGGCCTGGTTCTGACGCCGTGCGGCGGGCCCCGGCGCCCGCCAGGGAGCTGACGATGACAGTGAATCGCATGACGGGAAGCCCGCGCCTGTACCGGGCGCTCATTGCCTGCCTGGTCTTGGCGACGACCGTGCTGATAGCTGCGGCGGCAGGCGCCGCCGTGACCGCCGGCGACGGCGGCGTGACCTTCACCTGTCGCGCCCCCGCGGCCGCGGCTGTGTTCGTGGCCGGCGACTTCAACGGCTGGAACGCCACGGCGCAGCCTCTGGTGCGCGGCGATGACGGCCTCTGGAGCGCCACCGTCGCCCTGACTCCCGGCGACCACGAATACAAGTTCGTCGTCGACGGCGCCTGGCAGGAGGACGCCGACAACGCCCGGCGCAAGGCCGACCCGTTCGGCGGCAGCAATTCGCTGGTCAGCGTGGGCAGCGACGGCAAGCCGGTCGCCGATGCCGCCACGGCGCCGGCCGCAGCCGGCACGGCGGCCCCGGCGGCCGCAGCCAACGCGCCGGCCGCCAAGGCTCCTGCCAAGTTCACCGTCGGCCCCCCGCGCGCCGTCGACGGCGGCATCCAGTTCACCTACCACAACCCCGGCGCTGCGCGCGTGACCCTGGCCGGCAGCTTCAACGGCTGGAACGCCGACCAGTTGCCGCTGACGAACGACGGCAAGGGCAACTGGGTCATCATCCATTCGCTGCCGGCGGGCAAGCACGAGTACAAGTTCGTGGCCGACGGCTCCTGGTTCGCCGACGCCGAGAATCCGGAGACGCAGTCCGACCCCTACGGCGGCACCAACTCGCTGGTGACCGTGGGCGCCGACGGCAAGCTGGTCGCGGCCGGCTCCGTCGCCGACTCCGCGCGCCCGGCATCCAACACCCCGCTCAACCCGAAGGTCTACGTGGGCGGCCGGTACCTGACGCGCTTCGAGTTCGCCAAGAACCTGCGGTCGGATGCGCGCTTCCGCCTGCAGCGCCCCTCGCAGTCGGTCGACCTCAACTTCGAGACGAAGATTTCCGACCTGACGGACTCGAGCGTCCGGCTGCGCCTGGACTCCGACGAGGCCATCATCCAGAACAACATCGCGGCCTTCCTGGACGAAGCGGCGCTGACCGTCCACCCGTCCAACTTCATGATGAAGGCCTACTGGAACCAGGAGACGTTTACCGGTGGCGACCTCATGCGCATGGGAGGCGATCTGGACCACCCGGGCACCATCCTGCATGACCACCTGTCCTACGGGAAGGGCAGCGCCGGCGTCCTGTTCGCGGCCGATCCGGCCGGGGTCCACGTCGATGCGTTCTTCGCGAACGTGCACAACCACGACTTCTACAACGACCCCGACCTGTTCGACAACACGGGCGAGGATCGCGTCGGGCTGCGGCTGTCGCGCCGCTACGGCAACTTCGAGCTGGGCGTGCCGCTGTGGGCCGAGCGCTGGCTCATCTGGATGGACTTCGGCACGCGGGTGGGCCTGCCTTCGACGGGCATTCCTGTGCTCGACGAACACCGCGCCAACACCGGCGACTCCAGCACCTGGTACGAGATCGAGAACCACGTCTACAACCTGGGTCTCGACGCCCGCTATCGCACCGGCGAAGCGTGGCTGCTCGGCGTGCAGGGCGTGGCCATCGACCGCAAGCAGCAGTTCGTGACGGGCAACCAGTACGGCCAGAACAACACGAACGGCGCGATGGGCCTGCCCTTCCTGGACCGCACCCAGGTGCGCTTCCAGGTCGAGGCCGCATGGACCCCGCGCGACGGCCTCGACGGCCGGCTGCGCCACCTGTGGGACGCCACCAGCGGCGGCACGGGTGCCGAGCGTGAGATGGCCATTTCGTTCCTGGCTCAGGACGTCGCCAACAAGCAGGTCCAGTACACGGTGTTGCCGAGCCCGGCGGTGGCCACGCTCGATTCCACCGAACTGTCGCTCGACTGGCGTCGCGATGAACGCAGCGTATCGCTGTGGATCCGCCGTTCGAGTGTCGAACTCGACTATGCCGCCATCGGTCGCGACGCGCCCGCGGACACGAACCTGGGCACGCATCGCCGCGACAGCGCCTGGTTCGCCGGCCGCGCCGGCATCGGGCTGCCGAGCGACCCGCGGGGACACGCCGAGCTGGAATGGGGCCTGGCGAGGATCGACCACGGTATCGCCGGCCTGCGGGACCGCACGCTGGAACTGATCCTGCGCTACGACCGCGACCTGACGCGCAGCACCGGCCTGATCGCCGACGTGCGCTGGGTCCACTATCATCGCGAGGCCGCCGGCTCCGAGGACGAGAACCGCGACTTCTTCGCACCATTCCTCGGCGTGCGCTACACGCCCATCCGCAAGCTCGACCTGGTCGCCGCCTGGGGTGTGGACCCGATCGACTACTCGATTGCGTACGGAGGTCGCCAGACCGGCCGCTGGTGGTACCGCCAGCGCTGGCTGTTCGACAATCCGACGGCCACGGCGCTCGACGCCGAGGACCAGCTTGCCAAGGCCCGTGTCGTCACGCTGCGCGCGCAGCTGCAGTTCTAGGAGGATCGTCGATGCGCCCGTCGCACCACGTTCGCGCCCGTCGCCGCACCGCGATGCTGCTCCTGGCAGCGGCCGCACTGCTGGCCCTCGGGGGCTGCAGCTATTCGCGCATCCTGCGCAACCGCCTGCCGACGCCGCACCGCGTCGACGATTTCGAGCACGCGGTGCGCTTCGTCTACGAGGCCCCCCAGGCCCGCCACGTCAACATCTGCGGCAACTGGGACGAGAACGGCTGGTGCGGCACCAAGGCCTCCGGGCGCTTCGACCATGCGGTGGGTTCCATGCAGGACGACGACAAGGACGGCATCTGGGAGATCGTCCTGCCGCTGAAGCCCGGGCGCTACCAGTACAAGTTCGCCATCGACTGGGGCATCCGCTGGGAGCGCGACCAGAACAACCCGCTGGGCGAGGACGATGGCTTCGGCGGGCAGAACTCCATCCTGATCCTGCACTAGGGCGGTGACGCGGCGCGATGATCCCGCGCTGCGCCACCACCGCACAAGCAAGACGAGGCCCGGGTCACCCCGGGCCTCGCTCGTTCGAACCGGTCTTGCCGACGACTACCGGAACATGCTCTTCAGCGCGCCCCAGCTCTCGTCATCCGTGCCGACCGTCGCGCAGGCGCCGATGCCGTCATCCCAGTTGTGGGAAACGGTGGTCTCGGACGCACTCGCGTTGTCGAGGGTGAAGGGACGGTTCGCGACGCTCTCCCAGGTCGAGCAGCCGTCCTTCTTGAACTTGTACTCGAAGTTCAGCGGGATCGGGGTGCCGGCGGGGTACGCGATGCACGCCTGGTACAGGCCCGAGGAGATCTCGGTCATCGCCACGCCCGTGGTCCAACCGGACAGCTCAGGGGTGCTGCCGATGACGCACACGCCGCCGGCCGTGCCGACCGCGTCCACACAGACCTGGAAGCAGATGACCTTGGCTTCGGTCAGCGTCTGGCCGATGCCGCAGCCCAGCGGCAGGTTGTTCCAGCTGTCGGTCGCCAGCGTCACGGCCGTGGTGCCGTCCGTGGGCAGCGCGACAGGGCGGTTGCTGGCGCCCTCCCAGCTGTTGCAGCCGTCCTTCTTGTACTTGTACTCGAAGTTCGGGTTGATGCCGGCGGGGAAGGTGACCACCACGTTGTAGAGATCGCCGCTCACCTGCGTCATGCCCACGCCCGTGCCCCAGCTGCCGATGACACCGGCCGAGCCGATCACGCAGGGCGCGCCGCTGGTGGGCTCGCCGCTCATGCAGATCGTGAACGTCACGGCCACGTCATTGGGCAGCACGTTGGTCACGTTGTAGGTCAGCGGGGCCGTGTTGCCGGCCTGGTCGTTGATCGGGCCGTAGGTCGTCATGTCGCTCAGGTCGGTCACGACGAAGTCGACCGTCACCGTCGCGGCGCCCGCCAGCATGGCCTGCGCCACCTGGCCGGTGTACTCGTCGTTGGCGCCGTTGTCGCCGAGGAAGGCCAGGACGACGCTGTCGCTGCCGCCGAGGCTGTTCGTCACGTTCATCGTGACCTGGATGTCCGCACCCTGGCCCGGCGCGTCGGTCACGCCGCCCTTCCACACCTGCACGTACACGCTGAACGGGCCGGTCGGAACCTGGGCGCTGCCCGCGTTCGGCCAGACGTTCCCGGCCCAGCCGATGGTGGCCAGCGACTGGCCGGCCGCAAGCATCGCCACGGCGATGGTCGCGAGCATGAACAACTTCTTCATGGTTGCCTCCTGAGGGCTTCTGTCCCGGCGCGTGCACATGGTGGCGCTTCCGGGCGACTGACGCAGTGACGGGCGAACCTGGATGCAGGCCTGCCAGCCGAGGGCAGATGCCCGTCGGGGGCGGCGCCGTCGCCGCCCCTTCAGGCATCAGGTCACGTTTTGCCGAGAGAATATTATCACAAATCAGGCAGCAAATGCCATCGGAATCCGCTAATTGAGCAAAATCGCCCCGCTGAGCGCAGGGATGGTGATCTGGATGTCGCCGCCGCGCAGGTCCAGCTTGTCCCCGGTCTTGAAACTCGCCCCCGCGGCCTGCGGGAACAGGTCCGGGCCCACTTCGGCCCGCAGCACCAGGGTCGCCCCCGCGCCGGCCAGGTCCTTCAGCGCCGCCTGCGACAGGGTCAGGGTGACCGGCGACTGCCCGGCATTGAAGGCGGCTACCGCCAGCTTCCCATCCAGTTCCCGCGCAACGAGATAGCCCTTCCCGTTGGTCTCCAGGGCCGTGAACGAGCCCCGCTTGAGCACCGCCGTGTCGCGCCGCAACCGGGTGACCTTGCCGTAGAAGTCGCGCAGGGCCTGCCGCCGCGGGTCGCCCGCATAGCGCCAGTCCATGGGCCGCCGGCAGTCGGGATCCTTGTCGCCGACCATGCCCACCTCGTTGCCGTACCAGATGTGGGGCATCCCGACGTAGGTCATCCCGAACATGGCGCCGAGCATCAGGCGCCGCACGTCGCCGGCGCTCGTCAGGAACCGCACGGTGTCGTGGCTGTCCATCAGGTTCATCATCACCGCGACCGACTGCGGCGGGTACTGGAACCGGCCCGGGCTCAGGCGGGCGTCGAACGAGGCGGCGTCCAGAGAACCCTTGCCGAAGAAGTCCATCACGGGATCGCGGAAGAACTTGTAGTTCATGGTCGAGTCGAAGCACTCGGGCCCGATCCAGCGGCCGGCATTGCCCACAGCTCGCCCACCAGCCAGACATCCTTCTTCACCTTGTCGCAGCGCTCACGGAACAGCTTCCAGAACCAGAACGGCACTTCGTTGGGCACGTCGAGGCGGAAGCCGTCGATTCCGTACTCGCCCAGCCACACGTCGGCTGTCTTCAGCACGTAGTCGACCAGCGGCTGGTTCACGTTTGCCTGCGCAACGTCGGCGACGTTGTTCTCGTCGGCGTTCGGGCGCTTCAGGTCGAAGTTCAGGTTCGGGTGCAGGCCGAATCCCCACCAGCAGTCGTAGTAGTCGCTGGCGTTGAAGTCGCGCGACTTCGGCAGCGGCCAGCGCTTGAACTCGTACCAGTTGTAGTACGGGCTCTGCGGGCCGTTCTCGACCGCGTCACGGAAGGCGAAATGCCAGTTGCCGGTGTGGTTGAAGGCCACGTCGACGACGATGCGGATGCCGCGCTCATGGCAGGCCTTCACGAACGCCTTGAACTCCTCCGGCGTGCCGAAGTGCGGGTCGATCTTCAGGTAGTCGACCGGGTCGTACTTGTGGTTGCTCATGCCCTGGTTGAGGGGGTTGAAGTAGAGCACCGTGACGCCCAGGTCGACCAGGTAGTCCAGCTTCTGCTGGATGCCGGCGATGTCACCGCCGTAGAACGAGAAGTAGTCGGGCTTGCCGTCGGTGCGGTACGGGCTGCGCACCAGGCCGGCGATGTCGTACCAGTCGTCCACCATGTGGAAGTACTCGCCGTTCACCTTGCCCGAAGCGGGCAGCGATGCGGCGCCTTCGTACATCGGCTCCTTGAAGTCCGGGTCGTTCGCCTTGTCGCCGTTGGCGAAGCGCTCGGGGAAGATCTGGTAGACGATGCCGTCCTTGGCCCAATCGGGCGTCAGGAACGGCGTGTGGTCGGCGGCCCGGTAGGCGAAGGCCACGGGCGCCGCCGCGGTCATGCCGCGCGCGCCGAAGAACTCGCGGTGGTCGCCGTCATGATAGGCGATCACGTACTGCAGGACGTCGTCGGGCTTGCCCAGCTTCACCGTGGCGCGGTAGTACTGGAACGAGGCGTCCTTCTCGGCAGGCTTCATCGCGATGCTCGTCCTGCTCTCGCCCGGCGTCCAGGCGCCCGAACCGACGTTGTAGTGCACGACCACCTTGTCGACGTCGCCCAGGTGGGCGCGCGCCGTCAGCACCACCTCGGTCGGCGAGACCGGGTTGCAGGTCGAGTAGTCGAACACCGGCTCGAGGTCGTCGCTGAAGATCTTCGCGTCGCCCAGCCCGATGCTGATGGTGGCGAACGAACCGTCGACCTTCAGCACGGAATTCTTGCCGCCGAAGCCGTCATCGGTCGCCTCGGCGTTGTTCGGGTCCTGCTTCCAGTTGCCGTCGACCACGAACTTGTACTGGTAGGTGCCCTGGGCCAGCAGCAGCGTCACCGTGTAGGTGCCGTCCTTGTCGGCGTCGAGCATGGGCGTCTTCGAGTCGTTCCAGTCGTTGAAGGTGCCGGCCAGGAAGACGTTGGTCACGCCGGAAATGACGGGCGTGAAGGCGAATTCCACCGAGCGCAGCTCGCCGTCACCGGCTGCCGCAGCGCCACCCGCCGCCGCACCGACGGCGCCGGGCACGCCGCCCGCCGCGGCATCGACCTTGTCCTTGCCCGCGGGTACCTTTACCAGCGAGTTCTTGCCGCCGAAGCCGTCGTCGCTCGCATTCGCGTTGAGCGGATCGGCCAGCCAGTTGCCGTCGACCACGAACTTGTACTGGTAGCTGCCCGGGGCCAGGTCCAGCGTCAGCGTCCAGTTGCCGTCCTTGTTGGTCATCGGATTGGCCGCGTCGCTCCAGCCGTTGAATTCGCCGGCCAGGCACACCTTCGCGGCGCCGGGCGCCGCATGCGCGAACGTCACGGCGCACTTGCCGCCGGCAGCTGCCGGGGCTGCGGGCGCAGGCTTCGCGGCCGGCGTCGCCGTCGCCGCCGCAGGAGCGGCCACAGCGCCGCCGGCGCCGACCTTCATGATGGAGTTGTTGCCGCCGAAGCCGTCGGGCGCCGCCTCGGGGTTCTTGTCGTCCTGCTTCCAGTTGCCGTCGACGACGAATTTGTACTGGTAGCTGCCCGGGGCCAGGTCGAGCGCCAGCGTCCAGGCGCCGCCGTCGTTCGTCATCGGGTTGGCCGCGTCGCTCCAGCCGTTGAATTCGCCCGCCAGGCACACCTTGCCGGCGCCGGGGGCGTCGCAACGGAACATGACCGGCACCTTGCCGCCCGCCGCCGGCACGGCCGCAGCTGGGGCAGCTGCCGCCGCAGGCGCCGCCGCGCCGCCGCCGACCTTCACGGCCGCCTGTCCGGCAGCCACCGTGATGACCGAGTTGTTGCCGCCGAAGCCATCGGCCGCCGCCTCGGGATTGGCGGGATCCTGCTTCCAGTTGCCGTCAACGACGAACTTGTACTGGTAGGTGCCGGGCGCCAGCTCCAGTGTCAGCGACCAGTTGCCGCCGTCGTTCACCAGGGGATTGGCGGCATCGCTCCAGCCGTTGAATTCGCCGGCCAGGCACACCTTGCCGGCACCGGGCGCATTGTGGCTGAACGTGACCTGGGCGGACCAGGCGGCGCCGGCCAGGCCGCACAACAGGGCGGCCAGCAGGACGGCGACGGACGCAGAACGGGGCATCACGCGCATGGGATGGGCTCCTGGAAACTGGGGATGTTCCGCCGCGGCAAAGGATGAGGCCGTCGGCACGGCGACATTATCGCGCCGCCGGATGCGAATCAAGGCGGGGACTGGGCAGCGCCCGACTCGCCCTGTCCAGTATCGCCGGTATATGTTACACTTGGTACGATATTTTGCCCGTGCCCGGCACGGTTACCCCAAGAACACCAGGCGCGCCCGGCCGGCCGGCCCGCTTCCCGGAGGATCCCGATGCCCCGGCAGTCCGCCCGTTTCGCGCCGGCAACCCGCCCGGCCGTTGCCATCCCGCGCGCGCTGGCCCTGCTGCTGGCGGCAAGCCTGCTGGCGGGCTGCGGCACGGGGCCCGAACCGGCAATGCCCGTGGCGCCGGCGCCGAACGTCGTCGACGATGGCCTGGCCAAGGTCCGCACCGACACCTTCACGCTCTCGGCCTACGCAGTGGACTCGGTGCACATGGCCGGCACGCTCAACAACTGGGCCTCGGCCGATGCCGCCTGGCAGCTGACGCTGCAGCCTGACGGCAGCACCTGGCGCCTGATCAAGACCGTGGCCGACGGCATGCACTACTACAAGTTCGTCGTGCGCAAGGGCGCGCAGACGCTGTGGCTGACCGACCCTTCGGCCCGCGAGGTGGCGCCCGACGGCTTCAACAGCAATCCCGCCTTCTGGAATGCCGTTCGCGGGCGCGTGTTCGCGCGGCCCCGCGTACTGCCTGAGCCCATCGAACGCTCGCGCCTGGTCATCTACGAGATCGCGCCGAACGACTTCAGCACCACCGGCACGTTCGCCGGCGCGCAGGCCGGCCTGATGTCCGGCGCCTCGCTCGTGGAACTGGGCGTCAACGCGGTCGAGTTCATGCCTGTCACGGCGCCTTCGTACAACGGCTGGGGCTACGACCCCGTGCTCCAGTTCGCGCCCAACCCGAGCTACGGCAACCCGGCCAACTTCGCCGGCCTGGTCGACGCCATGCACGCGCAGGGCATCGCCGTCATCCTCGACGCCGTGGTCAACCACATGAGTGGCAGTTCGCCGCTGCGCCAGCTGGACGATTTCGCCGGCGGCAACCACTTCACGACCACCGAGAGCAATCCCTGGGGTCTGGTCGAACTGAACTGGGCCGACCCGGCCCTGAAGGCCCATATCCTGGCCTCGCTGTGCCACTGGGTCGATGCCTACCGCGTGGACGGCTTCCGCTTCGACTATATCGGCGGCGAGCCCGCCACGACCTGGGACTGGCTGAAGAACGAACTGCGGGCGCGCTACCCGAACCTGCTGCTGATCGCCGAGGACTTCACGCCCGCGGCGTTCGGCAACTCGGTCACCCACGGCTGGGATGCGCAGTGGGGCGGCAACCACACCGACAGCTGGGGCGGCGGCGGCAACAACTTCAACCAGGTGCTGATCACGGCCCTGACCGAGCGCGGCTTCGCCGACCGCGGCTCCACCACGCCCACGGTGGGCGCCTGGGGCCCGGCCTACAACAACATGTGGGCGCTGGCGAACGTGATCTCGGGCAACAGCGGCTATGCCGGTGCGACGCCCGGCGACGGCTTCAGCGACATCAAGTACCTGGAGAGCCACGACGAGAACCGCGTCGTCTGGTCGGTCAACACCAACGGTTCGGCGGGTGCGCAGGCGATCGGCGGGCTGACCAAGGCGCGCCTCGGCGCCATCGTCTCGCTCACCTCGGTGGGCGTTCCCATGCTCTACAACGGCCAGGAGATCGGCTCGGGCGAACTGCGTCCGGCCGGAACCTCGACCTACAAGATCAACTGGGCGGCCGGCGACGCTTCGCTGCGCCTGGCCTACCGCCGGCTGATCGACCTGCGGCTCAATCGCCCCGCGCTGCGCAGCGAGCACGTCTTCTTCCCGTGGCGCAGCGGCAACCTCGACCAGGTCGAGTACACGCTCACCTACTGGCGCGGCACTACCGCCACGGCGGGCGCCGCCGAAGTGGTCGTAGCCTGCAACTTCGACCACTCGCCGCACACCTGGAACGTGAGCTTTCCCGCCAGCGGCAGCTGGGTGAAATACGACCTCACGGCCGGCAACGTCGAGACCGAGACGATCTCGGGCGCCATGCGACCGACCACGCTCCCGGCCTCCACGGCCCTGTTGTGGCTCAAGGCCGACGGCAGCAGCGGCGTGCCGCAATAGGCAGCGCGCCGCCGCGTGGTCAGTCCTGCAGGCCCGAGGTGAATCCCTCGCGATACGACGGGTACCTCGGCCGCCAGCCGGTGGCCGCCAGCGCGGCATTGACGACCCGCTGGTTCGAGCGCGTCGGCAGGCCTTCGCCGGAAAAGTCGAGCGATGCCGGGTCGATGCCGCGCGCCGCCGCGCACCACCGCGCGATCGCGGCTGCCGTTTCCGGCGCGCCGTCGGCGACGTTGAGCACGCGCGGCCCCCCGGCGTAACCCAGGCTGCCCGTGATCGCCGCGACGATGTCGTCCCGATGCGCAAAGTTCACCCAGTACTCGCCCCGCAACGGCAGCAGCCCCGGTTGCGCGAAGCGTGCCCGCGGGTCGCGCCCCGGCCCGTAGATCCCCGCCACCCTCAGCACCGTGATGCCGGACAGGCCCGCGCCGAGCAGGACGTCCTCCGCGGCGACCAGCGCGCGATTGCCGGGACCGTCGCCGGCGCGCGGCGTCGACTCATCGACAGGGACACCGTCGCGCCCCCCGTACACGCCGGTGCTCGACGTGTAGACCACGGCCCTCGCGCCACGGGCCCGGGCCAGGGCGACGGCGGCTCGCGCTGCGGGCGGATAGGTGGCCTCGTAGGAGTCGCCGCCGCCGCCCGGTGCCACGGCCAGGATCACGGCGTCGAGCGCTTCCGGCAGGCCCATGGGACTTCCGTACGTCGAGGATCCCGACGACAGGTCGCCGACCACCGGCGTGATACCCGCGCCCGCCGCCCGCGGTGACCGGCTCACCGTCCAGACGGCGGCGCCCGCCGCCACGCACGCGCGCGCCGCGGCCATCCCGATGTAGCCTGCCCCGAGCACCGCGATGCGCGAGCCCGGACCGGGGACGTTGCTGCCGGAACGTTCCATGATTTCCCGTGTTTCCCGGAAGATGTGCCTGTTTGCAAAGCCGGCGAACCACCGAGCCGGCAATATACGAGGTTGTCGCCGGCATCGCCGACCCGTAAGCTGACCGCGAGGACCAGACAGACAGCCATCGCCATGATCGGAGGCACGAGCCATGGGCTCGTCCGCGTCATGTCCTGTCCGTTTCGCCTCGCCCCGAACGGCCATCGCCCGGACCATTGCCAGATACGTCAGACTTCCCGCGGCGCCCCGAGGCCGCCTGTTCGCAACCATCGCCATTGCCTGGTCAGGTGCCGCGTGCGCCGCGACGCCGCCCTGCGTCGACTTCGCGAAGACAGCCCGCTGGACTGATTGGATCGACACGCCCGGACGCGCCCTCGGCGTGGCCGTCGCCGGATCGCTCGCCTGCGTTGCCGACGGCGATGCCGGCCTGCGCCTGATCGATGTCTCCGCCGACGGGTGCCGCTTCCTCGCCGCCGTCGAGACGCCGGGCACGGCCCGCGGCGTGGCCATGGCCGGCGCCTTCGCGTGGGTGGCCGACGCCGGCGGCGGCCTGGTGGTCGTCAAGATCAACGAGCCCGGGGATCCGGTGATCATCGGCGGCGTGGCGATGCCGGGCGAGGCGAACAGCGTCGCCCTGGCCGGCACGAAGGCCTATGTCGCGGCAGGCATCGCCGGCTTGTGCGTGATCGACACCGCCGTTCCAGCGGCGCCTTCGGTCGTCGCTGTCGTCGACACGCCCGGCGAGGCACTCGGCGTCGCCGTGGCCGGGAATCTCGTGTTCGTCGCCGACGGCCTGGCCGGCCTGCAGGTGATCGACGTGACGGTCCCCTCGGCTCCGTTCATCATCGGTACCGTCGACACGCCCGGCGAGGCCTTTGCCGTGGCCGTGCACGGCGGGCGCGCCTGTGTCGCCGACGGGTTGGCCGGTCTCCGCGTGATCGACGTCGCCAACCCCGGCGCGCCCGTGCTCCGCGGCGGCGCCGACACCCCGGGCATCGCGCTGGCCGTCGTTATGGCCGACGACACCGCCCTCGTCGCCGATTTCAGCAAGGGCCTGCAACTCGTCGATGTCACCGACCCCGATGCGCCGCAGGTGACCGGCCGTGTGGCCACTCCCGGTTACAGCTACGGCGTCGCCGTGACCGGTTCGCGGGCGCTCGTCGCCGACTGGGACCGCGGGTTGCAGGTCGCCGAGATCACCACTCCCGCCAGCCCGGCCCCACTCGGCCGGATCGGCACACCCGGCTCCGCCCAGGACCTGGTCATCCGTGACGGCCTCGCCTACGTCGCCGACGACGACCACAGCCTGGCCGTCATCGACCTGGCGAACCCGGCGGCCCCGGCCCTGGTCTCCAGCCTGCCCGCGCACGGACCGGGCAACGCCGTCGGCATCGCCGTCTCGGGTGACCTGGCCTGCATCGCCAACTGGGAGGGCGGCCTGGACGTGATCGACATCGGCAATCCCGCCGCGCCGCAGTGGCTGGGCAACGTCGCCGTGCCGGGCTTCGCCTGCGATGTCGTGATTGCCGGCAATCATGCGCTGGTGGCCGACCTCTTCACGGGCGTGAAGGTCGTCGACCTGGCCGAGCCGGGCGAACCCCGCATCGTCGCGGGCATTGACGTTCCCGGCGCCGCCAGCGGCCTCGCGCTCGCGGGCGACAGCCTCCTGGTCACGAGCCCGGCTTACGGCCTGCAGGTTGTCGATGTCTCCGACGTGCTGCAGCCGCGCCTGGTCGGCGGGGCCGACACGCCCGGCTATGCGCAGGATGTCGCGGTTACGGGCGCGTTCGCCTGCGTGGCCGATCTCGAGGCCGGGCTTCACGTGTTCGCGCTCACGGGCCCGGGTGCGCCACGACTCGTGGCAACGGTCGACACGCCCTCGCAGGCGGTGGCCGTCAGCCTCGGCGACGGGTTCGCCCTTGTCGCCGACGCGTGGTCGGGCGTGCAGGTCGTGGACCTGTCCGACCCGGGCCGCGCGCGACTCGCCGGCGGCATCGCCGCACTCGAGACGACCCGGAGCGCGGCAGCCGGCGACGGCATCATCGTGACCGCCGACGGCGAAACGGGCGTGACCGTGCACGCCGCCCCGTGCGCGAACGCGGCCGCCGCCGTGGTCCACGCCGTGCAACCGGGCCCCCCGTTCATCCACCCCAATCCCGCGAACGGCAGGGTCGACATCCGCTTCGCGGCGCCGGGCGCCACGGTGCCCGCCCTGGAGATCTACGACCTGGCCGGCCGGCTCGTGCGGAGGCTGCCGGGGACCGTGCGCGGCGCCGACCTGGCCGAGGCCGCCTGGGACGGCCGGGATGACCGCGGACGGCCGGTTCCGGCCGGAGACTACCTGGTGCGCGTGGCGGCGCCCGGAGCAGCCGGTGCCGCACGGGTCATGATGCTTCGCTGAAACAACGGGCGCGGCCAGGCCGCGCCCCACCCGTGCTTTGACGCCCGCAGCGGGTGTGTTACCCTGAGGCGTTCACCGTCCAGCGCACACCCGTCACCGGGAGCCGTCCATCGTGGCCCAGGTCATCCTCCAGCAGGTCAGCAAGACCTACCCCGGCGGCGTCATCGCCGTCCATCCGCTCGACCTGCATATCGCGCATGGCGAGTTCGCCGTGCTCGTCGGGCCTTCCGGGTGCGGCAAGTCGACGACGTTGCGCATGATCGCCGGACTCGAGGAGATCACCGGCGGCACCGTCTCCATCGGCGACCGTGTCGTCAATGACATCGAACCGCGCGACCGCAACATCGCGATGGTGTTCCAGAACTACGCCCTCTACCCGCACATGAACGTGCGCGAGAACCTGGCCTTCGGCCTCAAGATGCGGAAACTGCCGAAGGCGGAGATCACGGCGAAGGTCGAGGACGCCGCGCGCATCCTCGGCATCGAGACGCTGCTCGAACGCAAGCCGCGCGCCCTGTCGGGCGGCCAGCGGCAGCGCGTGGCCCTCGGTCGCGCCATCGTGCGCGATCCCGACGTGTTCCTCTTCGACGAGCCGCTCAGCAACCTCGACGCCAAGATGCGCGTGCAGATGCGCGCCGAGATCGCGCGCCTGCATCACCGGCTGGGCGCGACCATGATCTACGTCACGCACGACCAGACCGAGGCCATGACGCTGGGCCAGCGTATCGTGGTCATGAAGGACGGCATCGTGCAGCAGGTGGCCGCGCCGCTCGAACTCTACGAGCGTCCCGCCAACCGTTTCGTGGCCGGCTTCATCGGCTCGCCCGCGATGAACTTCCTCAGCGGGCGCCTGGAGCAGCACGACGGCCTGCGCTTCGTCACCGAAGCGGGGGAATCGGTGGGCCTGCCCGCCGGTTTCCGGCCCGCCGCCGCCTTGGTGGGCACGCCGACGATCCTCGGCATCCGCCCCGAGCACCTGGACGTGACGCCCGCGGGCGCCGGAGCTGGCCTTTCGGCTCCCGTGCAGGTCGTGGAATCGCTCGGCAACGAGACGATGGTCCACCTGGGGCTGGGCGGCGGCGTGCTGGTCGTGCGCTGCCCGGGCCAGGCTGCCGCGGTCATCGACAAGCCGCTGGGCGTGAACCTGCGCGCCGAATCGATCCGCCTGTTCGCGGCCGACGAGCAGGGCCGGGCCCTGCCCGTGGCCTGAGCCGCCGCGTGCGCTACAGCACCGACATCGTCGTGGTCGATCTCGAGGCCTCGTGCCCGGCCGAGGACCAGGGCAACAACGCCGTCGAGCGCAGCAGCATCATCGAGATCGGCGCCGTGCGCCTCGATCGCCGCTCGCTGGAGATCACCGCCACCTTCAGCGAGTTGGTGCGGCCGGAAGACCATCCGATCGTCCCGTTCATCACCGACATCACCGGCATCACGCCCGAGATGGTCGCCGGCTGCGACACCTTCGCGGCCGTGGGCCGGCGGTTCCTCGACTGGTACGGCCCGCGCAACAAGGCCATCATCGCCGCCTTCGGCGCCTACTACGACATCCCGCTGCTGCGCAAGGAATGCGATCGCTACGGACTGGACTTCCGGGCGCACATCGTCGGCGGCGCCTTCGACCTGCGTGCCGTCGCGATCGCCTGGCTGGCCGAGCGCGAACTGAAGACCAGCGGCCAGAACCTGTCCTCGGTGCTGGAGCAGATGGATCTGGGCGACCGCTTCGCCGCCCACCGCGCCGTCGAGGACGCCCGCGCCGCGGCGGCCGTCCTCCAGATGCACCACCTGGGCCGCGTGCCTGCCTGACGCCAGTCCGGCCGGCCGTGCAACCTGGCGGCCCCCGCGTGCGTTTTCAGAAGATTGCGCCGATCATGACGGCCCAGGCCCCGGTACCCCCGACGCGAGGTTTCCCCGTGACCGTTGTCCCGCGCCACCTGCTTGCTGCGTTCCTGGCCGCCGCGCTGGCCGCGGCGCCGGCCAGCGCCACCGACAACCCGACGGCCGCGCCCCATCCCGGCGCCGGCCTCATCCACGCCACGGTCACGCTGGACGACGGCACCAGCCACGTCGGCTACCTGCGGTGGGTGGACGAGGACGCGTTCTGGGACAACATCTTCTCGGCCCGGCAGCGCGACCTGCCGTGGTTCGACTTCGCCGACCGTGAACAACTGGTCCGCGAGCGCCGCCAGCGCGAGTACGGGTCGCGCGGCCTGCTGAACCGCCTGGCCTGGGCGCTGCACAACCGCGAAGAGGACGTGCACATCAGCCGCCCCTTCATCTGCCGTTACGGCGACCTGGCCGCCCTGCGCCTGACCGAGGACGAGGAGAAGCCGGTCATCGCCGTGCTCCGCGACGGTCGCGAGGTCGCCGTGGGCGGGCCGTCCCACGACCTGCGCTCGGACCTGATCGTCTACCCGAAGCCCGACCAGCCGGTCGAACTGGCCTGGGATGACGTGCGGGAGATCCGCTTCAGCGCCGCGCCGGCAGGCGCCGTGCCCTATGCCGCGCGGCTGGCGGGCACCGTGGAGTTCCGGGGCGGCAGCTTCGCCGGCAGCCTCCAGTGGGACACCTCGGAGTGCACGAGCATCGACACCATCGACAGCGACGAACAGGATGTCGCCCTCACGCAGGTGCGCCGCATCGCCCGCAGCCGGCGCGGCGGCAGCGACGTCATCTTGACCGACGGTCGCGTGCTCAACCTTGACGGCACCAACGATGTCGGGAGCGGCAACCGCGGCGCCGCGGTGGACGTTGCCGGCGTGGGCCGGATCATCGTGCCCTGGAACCGCTTCATTGCCGCCGAGCTGCGCCTGGTGCCCGCCACGTCGCCCGGCTATGCCGACTTCGCGCCGCCGCGCGCATTGGCCGGTGTCGTCACGACGACCGACGGCCGTACCCTGCAGGGGCGCCTGGTCTACGACCTCGACGAGGCGACCACCATCGACATCCTCCATGGCGCGCTGGACGAATGCGAATACCAGATCCCCTTCGGGCTCGTCGCCTCGATCACGCCCACGGTCCCGGGCTCGTGCGAAGTCGTCCTGCGCGACGGGCGGCGCCTGGTGCTCGGGGGCGACGAGGACACGGGCGAGGGCCACGCCGGAATGCTGGTGTTCGGGGAGGGCCGGGAGAAGCCCGACTACGTACCCTGGAGCGGCATGAAACTGGTCACTTTCGCGCCCTGAACGCCCTGGCGGGCCGGCGCGCAACCACCCCACGTTCCTCCTTGAATCGGGCGGCCCGTTGGCGCATTTTCGGTCGTGCCGACCGCCGCCGGGCCCCGGGCACCCACCCGGGCGCCGCCCCCGTCATGAAGGAGCCCCCCGTGCCTGACGTCTCCCGCCAGTTCGAGGCCCAGAAGGCGAACTTCGCCCGCTGGGAGATCCTCAAGGACATCATCGACCAGCAGATCGACCTGATGCTCAACTACCGGCAGAGCGGCCACCCCGGCGGCAGCCGTTCCAAGGCGCACTATTTCATCAGCCTGCTGTTGTCGGGCGCGATGCGCTGGGACATCCGCGACCCGGGAAAGCGGTTCGGCGACCGCTTCGTGCTGGTGGCGGGCCACACGGTACCGCTGGTCTACGGCACGCTGGCCGTGTTCAACGAAGCGCTGCGCCTCATGTACGCGAAGACCGGTGATGCGAAGTACCTCGTCCACGGCGGCAGCGAGCGCATGCTGACCTGGGAAGACCTGCTCGACTTCCGCGACGTCGGCGGCCTGCCCGGCCACGCCGAGATGGCGGGCAAGAACCTCTTCGTGAAGTTCAACACCGGCCCCAGCGGCCACGGCGCGCCGGCGGCGGTGGGCGAGGCGCTGGCGCTTCGCTGCGCGGGCGCGAAGGACGTGCGGGTCTTCGGCATCGAGGGCGAGGGCGGCCACACGGCGGGCTGCTGGCACGAGGCGAAGAACTCGGCCTACGGGCTGGGCCTGGACAACCTCTGCATCATCCTCGACTGGAACGACTACGGCATCGACTCCAATGCCTACAGTTCGATCGTACACGGCACGCCGCGCGACTGGTTCACCTCTTACGGGTGGGATGTGCACGAGGCCGTCGACGGCAGCGACTGGACGCAGGTCACCCGCGCGCTGCTCGAGACCGTGCATGGTCCCGGCACGCCGCTGCGCCCGCGGATGGTCTTCGGCCGCACGCGCAAGGGACGCGGGTACCACACCTACGACAACAACGCGCACGGCTCCGCCCACAAGATGAACGGCGAGAAGTTCTGGCTTTGCCGCCAGGACTTCAGCGACATCTACGGCACGCAGTGGCACGGCCAGGGCGAGGCGGCGCCCGCCGACGCCGAAGCGCGCCGCGAACAGTTCGCGGCCAACCTCAATGCCGCGCTCGACGTGCTGCGGCGCGACGAGGACCTGGTGCGCTACCTGGCCGACCGCCTGGTCGAGCTGGGCGACAGTGTCCCGACCGAGTTGCCGGGATTCCGCCTGCCCGAATCGAAGAATCCGCTGAAGGACCCGGCGCTGCTGGACGTTGCGCAGTATCCCGCGGAACTGTGGGCCAAGCCCGGCGCCAGGCAGCCGAACCGCGCCGCCCTGTCCGCCTGGGGCAGCTACATCAACAGCTGGAGCCTGCAGAAGTACGGACGTCCGCTGTTCCTTGTCTGCGCAGCCGACCTGGCCGGTTCCACCAACATCGACGGCTTCGCCAAGCCCTTTGGCGACATGCCCAACCTCGGCTGGTACCAGCGCGAGACGAATCCCGACGGCGTGCTGTTGCCGCAGGGCATCACCGAGTTCGCCAACGCCGGCATCATGGTCGGCGCCGCCTCGGTGAACTTCTCCAGCGACCCCGAGAACGAGTTCAACGGCTTCTTCACCGCCTGCAGCACCTACGCGGCGTTCAGCTACCTGAAGTACGGCCCCATGCGCCTGTACAGCCAGCTGGCGCAGGACTGCGAGCTGAAGGTGGGCACCACCATCTGGGTGGCCGGGCACAGCGGCCCTGAAACCGGCGAGGACAGCCGCACGCACTTCGGCATCTTCAGCCCCGGCGCCACGCAGATGTTCCCCGACGGCCAGGTGATCGACATCCACCCCTGGGAATACAACGAGGTGCCGGTGATGATCGCCGCGGCGCTGGCCACGGGCAAGCCGATCGTGGCGCTGCACCTCACGCGCCCGCCGGTGAAGATCCCCGACCGCCAGGCCCTCGGCCTGGGCTCTCATTTCGAGGCGGCGCGCGGCGCCTACATCCTGCGCGACTGGAAGCCGGGCCTGCCGCGGCAGGGCGTGGTCATGGTGCAGGGCACGATGAGCACAGCTGGCCTGATCGAGGCGCTGCCGGCCATCGATGCGGCGGGCGTCAACGTCAAGTTCGTGGCCGTGCCGAGCCCGCAGCTGTTCGCGCTGCAGGACGAGGACTACCAGGAGCAAGTGCTGTCGCCGGGCGACCGCCTCAACAGCACCTACATCACCAACCGCGCGCGTCGCACGATGTTCGACTGGACGTTCAACCCGCTGGCCGAACGCTACGCGATGAGCAGCGACTGGGACGACGAGTGGCGTCCCGGCGGCTCGCCCGAGGACGTGTGCGAGAACGCCGGCCTCGACGCCGAATCGATCGCGCAGGGCGTGATCGCCTTCGCCGAGGACTGGTCCGAACGCATGAAGGAACTCGGGACCATGCTGGGGCAGGCGCGCGGCTGACACGCCACGGCCGACGTTGAGGGAAAGAAGGCGCCCGCAGCAACGGCTGCGGGCGCCTCTTTCGATCGGCAACGATCGCGCGGGGCGACCTCTACTTGCCGGCCTTCGGGCAGGCGCTGGCGCCGGCGCAGGTGCTGGCGCTCGGGCAGGCGGCAGCGGCGGCGGTGGCGGCGCAGGCAGCCTTGCCGGCACACGCAGCCTTGTCACACCCGGCCTTGCCGGCGCACGCAGCCTTGTCGCACCCGGCCTTGCCGGCGCAGGCGGCCTTGTCGCCACACGCGGCCTTGCCTGCGCAAGCAGCCTTGTCGCCACACGCGGCCTTGTCGCAGCCAGCCTTGCCGGCGCACGCAGCCATGTCCCCGCAGCCCTTCGCGCCATGGCACGACTTCGCGCGGTGCATCGGGCACGCGGGGCCCTCACCGACCAGGCACATGCCGACGCAGGCGCTGCCGCCGCCATGGGCGTAGCGCATCATCTTGTGGCCCATGCGGGCGTGGTGCCCGCCGTGGCCGCACTTCGACGCACAGGCCGAGGCATCGCAGCCCTTGGTCGCACAACCGCTGGCCTCGCCGGCCTTGCACTTCGCGGCGCAGGCCTCAGCCTCGGCCGGCGAGCACTTCGACGCACAGGCTTTGGCTGCGCAGGCCTTGGCCGCGTCACCCTGCGTGCAGGCGGCCGAGCACGCCTTGTCGGCACCATGGGCGCACGCGGCCGCACAGGCCTTGCCGGCTTCCGGCGCCGCCGCCGGGGCATCCTCAGCCACGGCCACAGCCACGCTCAACATCGAGGCCAGCATCAGCGTGGCCATCACAGTCAGGTACTTACGGACATTCATCTTCGTATCCTCCGGTCACAAGTGTTGGGGGGCGCATCCCTGAAAGACGCGCCTTTCTAGGTGTACTGGGGAACGCCGATCGATCGCGGGGGCGGCACCGGCGGCCGGAGGTCGCGGGAGGCGGCGACAAGGTCGCCATGAAGGATGGCCCCAAGCACCGTGCGCTCGGGATCAGGCACCGACAGCACGTGCGTGAACAGCAGCGGGCCGCCGTGATTGACACATTGCTGGCAGCGGGCACTGCCGCCGTCCGGGCAGGCCGGCACGCGCGCAGGAGCCTCGCCCTGGCCGCTGCAGCAGCCGTGCCGCTCGTTACCCCGAGGCAGCGCAGCACCCTCGGCCGGCCGAGCGCCGCAACAGCCCCCGCGCACGACCTTGACGGTCTGCCGGGCCATCTCGCGCATCGGCAGCTGCCGCGCCTCCACCGCGGGCCACAGCGCCAGCCAGGCTGCCAGCGGCAGCCAGGCAAGGGCGATGAGGCGTGCGGTGCGGTGATGCAAGCGGTCAACTCTCCGAAGAAACGATCCTGTGGCAGGGATCAGGACGCCCAAACGCGGGGGAACAACCCGGGCACCCCTGAGGTTCCCGCGGCGCCCCCAACCGGCTTCCCGGCCGGCCACGGCGCCTACCAGTCTGGCAGGCGATCGGGTTGCTGGCAAGCCCGGCGCGCGCCGCTCGACGCGCGGCCGCACGGCAGCTATTCTGGGGCACCATCGACCCGGAGCGTCCCCGAACCCCGCAAGGACTGGACCATGCCCCGACTGTCATCCCCCTTCACCGCACCCGCGGCCCTTGTCCTCGCTGCCGCCGTGTCCTGTGTCCTGTTCCCGGCCGCGGCGCTGGCGGGTGGTTCCGGCGCCGATACGCCGGGGACATTCACGTTGGTCGAGAGCTGGCCCGAACATACACAACTCGATCTATCCGCTATTCCCGACGCCCCGGCGGTCTGGGCCCAGGTCATGGGCGATGCCGCCACGAGGCTGGACCTGGCCGGCTTCTATTTCAGCCGCAAGGGTGACGGCAAGGATGCCGGCGGCCCTGCGGGAGCGCCCGACCTCCTGCTGCCGGTACTGGCGCAGGTCGAAGCGGCCGCCGGTCGCGGCGTCAAGGTGCGCCTGCTGGCCGACGCCAAGTTCGCCGCCAACTACGCCGAGGTCCCGGCCTGGGCCGGGGCGTTGCCCGGCGCCGAGAGTCGCCTGTTCGATGTCGGCAAGGCCTGGGGCGGCGTCCTGCACGCCAAGTATTTCCTCGTCGATGACGACGGGCTCTACCTGGGCAGCCAGAATTTCGACTGGCGCGCCCTGGGGCAGATCCACGAGCTGGGCATCCTCGTGCGCGACCGCACGCTCGCCGCGCGCGCGCGGCGCATCTTCGACCTCGACTGGGCGCTGGCCGGCGGCCAACAGACCGCGACGGCATCCACCCCGGGCGGTCCGGCGCAGGCCCCGCTGGCCGGGTTGCCCGCAGTGACGCTCACGAGCCCGGACGGTGCGGAAGTGCGCGCGGTCCTGGCAGCGAGCCCCCAGGCCGGCCTGCCCGCCGACGTGCCCTGGGACCTGCCGCTGCTGGTGGAGATGATGGATGCGGCGCGCGACTCGGTGCACCTGCAGCTGCTGTCGTATTCGGTCGCCGACCGCGAGGGCCGGCTGTTCGACGACCTCGACCGCGCGCTGCGGCGCGCCGCCGTGCGCGGCGCGAAGGTGCGCATCATCCTGGCCGACTGGGCCGCCACGAAGTACGCGGTGCCCTGGCTGAAGAGCCTGGCTGCAGTGCCGGGCATCGAACTGCGGCTGACCAGCATCCCGGCGCACCCCGAGGGCTTCATCCCCTTTGCGCGCGTCGAGCACGCCAAGTACCTGACCGTCGACGGCAACGCCATGTGGCTGGGCACGTCGAACTGGTCGCGCGACTACTTCTTCGAGTCGCGCAACCTCGGGCTCTTCCTGACCGGCGCCGGGGCCCCGCGCGACGCCGACGTTTTCTTCAACCAGAGCTGGAACGGTCCGTACGCCACGGCCGTCACGCCGTGCGGCGACTATGCCGCACCGCGCCGCAACTGAACCGACAAGGAGACCCGATGAGCACCGGGAACCGACCGCCTGTCCGCCTGACGCCCGAGCGCACAGCGCTGGTCGTCATCGACCTCCAGGAGCGCTTCCGCGGCCTGGTCCACGGCATGGACCAGGTACTCGAGCGTTCACTTCGCCTGATCGCGTTCTGCCGCCAGCTCGAGATCCCGGTGATCGTCACCGAGCAGTATCCGCGCGGGCTGGGCGTGACCATGACCGAGGTCCGCGAGGCCTGCCGCCCGTTCACCGCCATCGAGAAGATGACGTTCAGCTGCGCGGGCGACGCCGCCTTCAACGAGGCGCTGCGGGCCACCGGGCGCGACCAGGTCATTCTCTGCGGCATCGAGACGCACGTGTGCGTCTACCAGACCGCGTGCGACCTGCTGCGCGACGGCAAGCAGGTGGCCCTGGCTGCCGATGCCGTCAGCTCGTGCCGCCCGGCCGACCGCGACCTGGGTCTGCAGCGCCTGCGCGACGTGGGCGCCGACGTCATGGGTACGCAGATGATCATGTTCGAGATCCTGCGCGAAGCCGGGACGCCGGCGTTCAAGCGGGTCTCGGCGCTGCTGAAGAACTGACGGGGGATGCAGGCCATGAGCAGTTATCAAGGCGTCGACTTCTACCGCGTGGACGCATCACTCAGCGACGAGGAGCGCGGCGTTCGCGACGTCGTCCGTCGGTTCGTCGACGAACGGTTCCTGCCGAACCTGCGCGGGCATTTCCGCGCGGGCACCTTCCCGCTCGACCTGGCGCCGGAAATGGGCGCACTCGGCCTGCTCGGTTCGTCGGTGAAGGGACCGGGCTGCCCCGGGCTCAGCCCCACCGTCTATGGACTGATCTGCCGTGAACTCGAGCGCGGCGACAGCGGCCTGCGCAGCTTCGCGTCGGTTCAGGGTTCGCTCGTGATGTGGCCCATCGCCACCTACGGCACCGACGAGCAGAAGCAGCGCTGGCTGCCCGAACTGGCGGCGGGCCGCCGCATCGGCTGCTTCGGGTTGACCGAAGCCGACCACGGCTCGGACCCCGGCGGCATGGAGACGCGCGCCGAGCGCGACGGCGACGGTTGGGTCCTGAGCGGCAGCAAGCTGTGGATCACGAATGCCAACGTGGCCGACGTGGCGGTGGTCTGGGCGCGGACGCCCGAAGGGGTCAGCGGCTTCCTGGTCGAGCGCGGCACGCCGGGCTTCACCACGAATACCATCCACGGCAAGTTCAGCCTGCGCGCCTCGGACACGGGCGAGCTGGTCTTCGACCAGGTGCGCCTGCCCGACAGCGCGCGGCTGCCGGGCGCGCGCGGACTGAAGGCCCCGCTGTCGTGCCTGAACCAGGCCCGCTACGGCATCGCCTGGGGCGTTGTCGGCGCCGCCATGGACTGCTACGACACGGCGCTGCGCTATGCACAGGCGCGCCATCAGTTCGGCCAGCCCATCGCCTCGTTCCAGCTGGTGCAGCACAAGCTGGTCGAGATGCTGACGGGCATCACCCAGGCGCAGGCCATGTGCCGGCAGCTGGGCCGGCTCAAGGATGCCGGCATCGACGAGGTGCCGCTGGTGTCCCTTGCCAAGCGCGCCCATGTGGCGATGGCGCTGGACTGCGCGCGCAAGGCCAGGGACATTCTGGGGGCGGCCGGCATCACCGACGAGTTCTCGCCGGGACGCCACATGGCCAATCTCGAATCGGTCTACACATACGAAGGCACCCACGATATCCATACCCTGATCGTGGGTGCCGAGATCACCGGTTCGCCGGCGTTCCGCTAGAACTTGTAGCCGAAGCCGAGCGCCATCGTCTGCTTGAACTGGCCCGCCTTGCGGATGGCGTTCAGCACGTCGGCCTCGTTGGCCAGCGTGTTGTCGTCGCCCACCGACGGCTTGACCGAGTTGTCGTACTTGTCGTAGACCCACCGCGTGAACAGCTTCACCGAGATCACCTTCGTGATGTTCGCCGACAGCGTGTTCTCCCAGTCCAGGTCCAGCGCCGTCGTGTAGTCGGCGATGTCGTCGGGCATGACGGCCGTCGACGTGAACCCGTCCTCGAAGACCGACTTGCCGGACCAGGTCAGGGGCCGGTCGATGGTCAGCTTCGACTCCCAGGCCACGCGATCGCCCAGCAGCGCCGACTTGTACTCGGTCACCAGTTCGGCGCTGGTGGTGTACGCGGTCTCCGATTGCGTCGTCGTCGAGGGCGCCGGCTCGTCGAAGAAGCGCCGGCTGCTCTGCGACAGGCCCAGGCCCAGCCGCATCGACAGCGACCGCTTCTCGGTGGCGACAAGCTGGCGCGAAACGCCCGCCGACTCGCGGAACGTCTTCGGGTTCAGGTTCAGGTCGCGCCCCGCCGCGTCACTCAGGTCGCGGAACAGCGACGAGAAGCCGACCGCCACGTACGGGTCCCAGCCACTGGCGACGGTCAGGCGCCCGAGCGACTCGAACTCGATCGCGTCGGTGTTCTTGTCCGCGCGCAGCCAGGTCAGGCTGCCGTCCGTGCCCCGGGCCTGCTGGTGGTTCTGGCCGTAGGCCAGCTTGAGCGTGTTCTGCCAGTTGAACTTCGCGCTCATCTGCTTCTCATGCCGGCCTGCGAAGGTCACCGACCAGTTGACCGAGCCCTTGTCGCCGCCGTTCCAGTTCTTGCTGTACGAACTCTGGAGCATGTTCACGGCGAACTCGGCCTCATGGCGCGAAGCACCGACGGCCAGCGGTTCACCGGCCAGGGCCGCAGTCGCGGTGAGGAGTGCTGCGGACGCCAGCAGCAAGGGGATTTTCCGGATGTTCACGCGAGGTCATTCCTTTCGGTTCCACGATCGTGGCCGCGGGGCGCGGCCTGCCAAACAGGAGAGCCGCCGTGGCGGGCTCCTCCGGGAAGAATCACTGGGCGCCGATCACCAGGTCGATGCGCCGGTTGCGCGCCTTGCCGGCCGCCGTGCTGTTGGGCGCCAGGGGCCGGTCGGGGCCGAGGCCCACCGTGGTGATGACACCGCTTCCGAGCGAGAGCTTCTTCTCCAGCAGGCGCGCCACCGCCGCGGCGCGCTTCTCCGAGAGCTTCAGGTTCGCGTCACGGCCACCCGAGTCGTCGGTGTGGCCCTCGATCGTCAGGGGCGCGCCCGGGAAGCGGCTGACCGCATCGGCGATCTTGCCCACCAGCTTGTCCTGCCCCTTGCCCAGCTCGGCGCTGCCCACGCCGAACGAGAGCGCAAACACGCGCAGTACGACGCCACCCTCGGCGGTGACGACGATCTCGGCCTCGTCCTTGCCGAAGGCCTGCCGCACCGCGGCGATGGCTTCCTCGCGCTGCTGCTTGCGCGTGAGCACGGACTCGGCCGCCGAGCGGTCGGCTTCGGCCATGCCCGCCCGCAGTTCCGTATCCCAGAGCTTCTTGCGCAGGGCGCTGATCTCGGCCTGCTGCGTCGCCACCTGCGCCTCCAGGGCCTCGGCGCGGTCGCCCACCGTGCCCGCCAGGCGACGATTCTCCACGCGCAGCGAATCGACCTCCACCTGGCGGCGCAGGCTGGCGGTCGTGAGGCGCTCGATGAGGTCGGCAGCCGCCGGGGCGCCCGCCAGCAAGGGCGAGGGCTCGACGCCGTACAGGGCGCCGATCTCCGCCAGGGACTGGTCGTAGCGCCCGAGCAGGGCTTCCAGGGCGCTCTTGTGCTGCCGCATCTGGTTGAGGAACTCGGCGGCGTTGACCAGCCGGCGGGCCTCCTGTTCGACGGCCGCCCAGTTCGCGGCCGCGCCCTGCTCGTCCGCGCCGCGGATCAGGGCCTCCACGTCCCACCACGCGTTCGGCATCGTGCCCTTGCCGCCGGCACGACGCGCCTGCTCCATCAGCTGGCGCGCCGTGGCACCCGGGTCAACGGCCTGGGCAGCCGCCTGGCCGGCCAGCGCGAACACCAGCATCGCCAGCACCGCCAGCAGCAGGTTACGGGCCCCGTTCGACATCTTTCCCATGGCGCTCATCCTCCTGATCTCCAACTCCGTCAGGCCGTCGGCAGGCCGTCGCGCTCGCCGACCACCGCGCGCACCGCCGCCACTGCGGCATTCACGCCCACTTTACCCAGGCAGTTGTGCAACGGGCAGCGCTCCAGCAGGCACGCGTGCCGGCCGGGACACCCAACCTCGGGCACCAGGACCCGGTTCCAGCGGCTCCGCGGCCCCCAGCGCCGGGGGCTCATGGCCGGCACCGGCGGGTAGATGCCGACCACACCCAGGCCCAGCGCGCCCGCCAGGTGCAGCGGACCGGTCGAGGGCCCGAGGAATACATCGCCGGACGACAGCACGCCAAGAAACTCGCGCAAGGCGTACATGTCCAGCAGCACCTCGACGCGCGGATCCAGCCCGGCGGCCTGCATGGCCAGTACAGCCGGTCCGTCGCCCCCGTGGCCGGTCACGAAAACGCGCCAGCCCGGCTGCGCCGCCAGCTGGCCCGCCACGGCCGCGAACCGGGCCGGGTCCCAATCGAGGGCCGAGCCGCCGGAGCCCGGATGCACGAAGGCGACCACGCGCGCCCCGGGCGCCCGCTGGCGGCGAAAGGTGCGCCCGATCTCCAGCTGGGCCGCGCCCAGGTGCAGGCGCGGCTCGGCATCCCGCGGCGCGGCCACCCCGGCGACGCGCGCCAGGAGATCGAGGTTGAAGTCCATCTCGTGACGTCCGCCACGCGATCGATGCTGCCACGAGCCGCGGTTGAGCAGCAGCCAGCTCGAGGGTTTCGAAAGCGGGCCGTAGCGCCGCCGGATACCCGCGCGGGCCAGGAGCCGCGCCAGCGGCGCCCGGAAATGCAGCAGCACCGCAGCATCGAAGTGCTCCGCGCGCAGGCGCTCCACCAGCTCGGCGTCGGCGAGCGGACCGCCCGCTTGCCCAGGTCCAGACGGCCGCCACGGCGGGATCGTTCTCGACCAGCGGCGCACAGGCCGGGCTCACCAGCGCGTGGAACTGCCAGTCGGGATGCGCGGCGCGACCAACCGCGAACACGGGCAGCGAGAGCACCAGGTCGCCCAGGCGGTCGGTGCGGGCCACGAGGATCTTCACGCCTGCCCCAGGCGCCAGAGCTTGACGTACTTCGCCAGGACGTAGAAGGCCGAAGCGCGGCACAACACGAGTCCCGGGCCGCCGTCACGCCAGCCGCCCTGCAGCAGCCACATGCGCCAGAAGGCCGCTTCGGCCCGCACCACGGCGGCGCCGGGGCCGCAGCGGCGGCCGCGCGCGTGCAGGTCGCCGGCCGCCAGCGAAGTGTAGCGGTCCAGCTTGGCAATGTACTGCTCCATCGTCTCGTACGGATGGTGCCGCAGCAATCCGCCGAGCCGCACCGCAGTGCCGGGATGGCGCACGCTCTCGTGCACCGGGCGGTCGTCGAAGGACGCGCGTTCGCGATCGAACAGCCGCACGACCCAGTCGGGATGCCAGCCGCAGTGGCGGATCCACCCCCCCAGGAAGCGGCTCAGCCGGTTGACCGCGAAGGCGGCCGCTGCGGGCTGTTCCGGCAGCGCTGCGATGGCGGCTGCCAGCTCAGGCGACACTTCCTCGTCCGAGTCCACGTTGAAGACCCAGCGGTTGCGGCACAGGCCGACGGCCCGCTGCTTGGTGGGCCCGAAACCCTCCCACGCGCCCTGATGCAGGATCGCGCCGAAGCGTTCGCAGACGGCGGCCGTGTCGTCGGCGCTGCCCTGGTCGAGCACCACGATCTCGTCGGCGAACGTCAGCGAAGCCAGGCAGCGTTCGAGCTGCCGGGCGGCGTCCTTCGTGATGATGGCGACCGACACCTTCACGGTTACGGGCCTTTCCGCCGGGCCCGGCTCAGGAGCCGGGCTCGAGCAGGATCTTGCCGAAGCTGGTGCGCACCTCGAGCTTCTCGTGCGCCCGCGCGGCTTCCGCGAACGGAAACACGCTGTCGATGCGCGGAGCGATCGCGCCGTCGGCCAGCAGGGCCAGCAGCGCTTCCATCCAGGCGCCGGTGCGCGCGCCCTCGTCCCACATGCGTCCCAGGTTGACGCCGCCCAGCGAGCGGTTGTCGTTCATCAACCGTATCGGGTTGATCGAAAGCCAGGGCACCTGCGCCAGCGTCCGCAGCGACGACAGGATGCCCGAGCTGCTGCCGGTGGCGGCGCCCGCAAAGCCGAACAGCACCAGGTGGCCGCAGCGCGACAGGCACTTGTAGCTTTCCAGGATCCAGCGGCCATTGCGCGGCTCAAGCGCGGCTTCGACGCCGCGGCCGCCCGTCGCCTCGCGCACGAGCGGCGCATAGCCGGCCAGTCCCGAGTCGAAGACGAAGGCCAGTCCCTGCGCGCGCAACTCGTCGTGCTTCGACGGCGAGGCCGAGCCGATCACCCTGACGCCCGTAATCGCGCAGAGCTGCACGACGGCCTGCCCGACGCCGCCGCCGGCCGACTGCACCAGCACCGTGCCGCCCGGCGCCACGGGAGCCATCACGCGCACCATCTGCCACGCGGTCAGGTAGTTCACCGGCACGGCGGCCGCCGCGCGCAGGTCCGCACCGTCAGGCAGCGGCCAGGCCAGCGCGGCGGGCACGCAGACCTGCTCGCTGTAGCCGCCGAAGTTGCACATCGCCACTGCCGGGCGGCCCTGCAGGGCAGGGTCCACGCCGTCGCCCACGGCGTCGATCGTGCCGGACACCTCGTAGCCGGCCACCGCCGGCAGCTTCGGTGCGTCGGGATACAGCCCGCGCCGCATCATGACGTCGGCGAAATTGACCCCGGCAAACGCCACGCGCAGGCGCACCTGGCCGCGCGAAGGCCGCGGCGAAGGTACCTGGCGCACCTCGAGCACGGAGGGCTCGCCCCGCCGCCGCATCCACACCTGGCGCATCAGGTCCTGGGACATGTTCATCCGTTCGGTCAGCGGAAGTCGAAGCGTCCCGGCCGGGAGCCGGGGAGTCGTGTCTCGGGCGCCGCGAAGTTCCCGGCCGACAGCACGATCCCGGCGGCATTATCGTCCATGCCGCTCAGGAAGGCCACCCGCAGCTCGAGCACCGGCAGCACCAGGTCCGGGTTTCCCAGCCGCAGGCCCAGCCCGGCGCTGGCCCGCACGGGCTGGTCACCCAGTGAGCTTCCCCGTCCGGCGATCAGCGCCGCATCGGCGTAGCCGAAGACCTGGCAGCGGAAGCCGTAGACGGCCCAGGGCGGAAACAGGCGCCACTCGGTGTCCAGGGCCAGCCGCCGGTCGCCCACGAGCAGCGGCAGGTCGAACGCCCGCGGGCCCAGTCCCTCGGCCAGCGACAGGGATTCGCCGCCGGTCGAGCGCACGGCGCGGTGGTAGCGCATTCCGGCCAGCAGTCGCGACGGCCAGCGCCCGCCGCCGAGGAGCGGCGACACGTAGTGCGCCGCCGCGCGCAACGTGGCGTCCTCCAGGCGGCCGTCGCGCAGGAAACCGCCCGCATCCAGGCCCAGGTTCAGCACGTCGCCGCGCCCGCGCACGGCCTGCCGCCAGCCCTGCAGGAAGATGCCGGTGCGGTCGCGGAACTCGCCGTCCACATAGGCCACCGACAGCTTGAGGCCCTGCCCACCGCTCAGGTTCTCGGTTTCGCCGAGGCCGTCCAGGAAGCTGGTGCGATAGTCACGCGTGCGCGCCAGCGTCAGTCCCGCGAGCAGCTGGCGGCTGTCGTGCCAGGCCAGGTTGCTGTCGGGCGTCACTGCGGGCCGCCGGTCGTGGTGAACGCGGGCCCAGCCCACGGCGGGCACCAGCACCGGCCGCGTGCCCCGGGCGGCATCCGGGTCGCCGTGCAGGCGGATCACGCGGCCGACCCAGCCGTCGGCGACATCGACCTGCACGGCCTCGCGGGTCGGGTCGCGCTCGAGCCGCTCGTTCCACGACAGCCCGCCCACCCAGCGGATGTCCGGATGGGCCTCTTCGCGGATGAACGCCGCGCGGCGCTCCAGGCCGCGCCACGAATCCTCGTAGCCCAGCTGCGCGTCGACGAACGAGCCGCCCATGTTGCGCTTTCGCAGCTCGCCGCCCCAACCCGTCTCCGGGGTCACGTTCCGGCGGTAGCGAAGGTCGGCAGCCAGGCGCATGTCGAGCCCGCCCACATTGGAGTGGAACAGCCCCGCCTCGAACCGGTCGACGTCGCGGGCGGTCCAGCGCACGCCCACAGGCAGCCGGTCGCGGATCTCGACCACGACCGCCACCTCGTCCTCGGCACCGGTCAGGGGCACCACGTGCAGGCGGACGTCGGCCACGTACTCGATGCCGCGCAGGAGGCGCTCGGAATCGGCCAGCTTCAGGGGGTCGAGCACCTCGCCCTGGTGGAAAAGCAGGTACTGGCGCAGCACGCTCTCGCGCGTGTAGGGCCGGAGCGCGCGCGCCATCGACGACATCAATTCGCCGCGCGGCGCATCGTCCGGGCGCAGGCGGTCGACCTGGTGCACGATGACCACCGCGATGGTGCGCCCGGCATACGCCACGTAGCGGTCGGACAGCGCGACGGCCTGGCCGCCGAGCTCCCGGCCGGCGGGCTCCTCGTTGCTGAAGTAGCGGTGGATGGTGCGGGACAGCCAGGAACGTTCGGCGGCGGCCGGCGGCGCTTCGGATTCGGTCGCTGCGGCCGAGCCGGCTGCCATGGCGACGAAGCCCAGGCCCGCCAGGACCAGGGCCGCCGCCCGGCGCATCAGGGCGCGACGGCGGCGCTCAGGCGCCGCAGCAGCGCTTGTACTTGCGACCACTGCCGCACGGGCAGGCATCGTTGCGCCCGACTTTCGGTTCCTCACGCACGATCGGCTTGCGGAGCGCCGGGCGTCCCGCGCGGAAATGCCACTGGCCGTCGACACGCTCGAACTCGGCCACCTCGCGATACTGCTTGTCCTCGCCCTCGTAAGTATACGAAGCGATGAACTCGACCGTGCCCTTGTCGTCGTCCGGCCCGCCGTCCTCGGTGTTCAGCACCACCAGGCCGTGCCAGGCGCTGTTCTGGGCCCAGTCGCGCGCGCCCTCGGGATCGCTGTCGCCCCGCGAGTCGGGATGCAGCGATTCCTGCAGGAACTCCATCTCCACCTGCGTATAGGCGGAGTACCGGGCGCGCATGAGCTGCTCGGCTGTGGCCGCCGGGCTCGTGCCCTTGATGATCGGCTCGCAACAGGCGGCGTACTCGGCCGCCGATCCGCAGGGACAGTTCATCTGCATCTCCATTAGAGGAGGCCGCCGCCAGTCGGCGGCGGCCCCGTTACAGTCCATGCCCGGCCGTGGCGCCAGGCGGGAATCGTCAGTCCTTCGCCGCCCTGCGCGCACCCCAGTACAGGTAATAGGCCAGGCCGAAGAAGCACAGCAATGTGACCGTTGCCGAGAGGGGCATTTCCTCGGCCCAGTGGTGCAACCCGAGGGCCTGCGCCACGCTCCAGGAATTGTCCCCCGCGACGTTGCCGCCGACGTACTTGATGAGGGCCGCGAGCACGCCCATGATCGCGCCGCCCGCCACGAAACCAGACGCCATGAGCGTACCGCGGTCGTTCCGCTTCGCCTTCTGCTCGTCGGTGCCGTTGCGCGTGACGAACCAGGCGATGAGGCCACCCACCAGCACCGGCGTGTTCACTTCCAGCGGCAGGTACATGCCCAGGGCGAAGGCCAGCGCGGGCAGGCCGGTCCACTGCAGGATCAGCGCCATGAAGATGCCGGCCATGTAGAGCAGCCACGGCGCCGGGGTGCCGGTCATCAGCGGCTTGATCACGGCAGCCATCGCGTTGGCCTGCGGCGCCTGGAGCTGCCCGCCCGTGAACGTGTAGGCCTCGTTCAGCAGCAGGATCACGCCGGTCACCGAGATCGCCGAGACGATCGTGCCCAGGAACTTCCACTTCTGCTGCGTGGCCGGCGTGGTGCCCAGCCAGTAGCCGATCTTGAGGTCGCTGATGAAGCCGCCGCTCATCGACAGCGCGGTGCAGACGACGCCGCCGATCAGCAGCGCCGCGACCATGCCGTCCTCGTCGCGAAGACCGACCGAGCGCAGGATCACCGAACTGATGATCAGCGTCATCAGCGTCATGCCCGATACCGGGTTGCTGCCGACGATGGCGATGGCGCGCGCGGCCACCGTCGTGAACAGGAACGAGATGAAACCGACGATGGCCAGGCCGGTGACCGCCTGCAGCAGCGAGACCTTGACGATGAACCAGAAATACAGGAACACGGCGCCGAGCACGGCCATGGTCAGCATGGTGACGAGCTTGGCCGGCATGTCGCGCTGCGTACGCACCTCGGTCGTTGCCTGCTTCTGCTTGCCGGCCGAGGCGGCCAGCTTGATGGCGCCGGCGATGATCTTGCGGCTCTTCCACACGCCGATCATGCCCGACATGGCGATGGCGCCGATGCCCACCGGCCGCACGAAGTTGCGGAAGATCTGGGTCGTGCTCAGGTCGAGCAGCGCCGGGAGCTGGAAGACCGTATCGCCCACGTGCACGCCCTTGCCCAGGATGCCGATCATCGGCACCAGCACCCACCAGCTCAGGAACGAGCCGCAGGCAATGATCAGCGAATAGCGCAGGCCGATGATGTAGCCGAGGCCCAGCACCGCGGCCTCGGTCAGCATGTTGTACTCGAGGCGGATGCTACGCGACAGCTTCTCGCCGAGTCCGTACGCCGTCGTCGAGAACGTCTCGCGCCAGAGGCCGATCGTCTGGGCGCTCAGGAGCTGGAACAACATCGCGATGCCACCGCTCTTGACCAGCACCGTCGCCTGGTCGCCGCCCGCTTCGCCGGCCATCAGCACTTCCGTCGAGGCCGTAGCTTCGGGGAACGGGAACTCGCCGTGCATGTCGTCGACGAAGTACTTGCGGAAGGGGATCAGCAGGACGATGCCCAGGAATCCGCCCAGCAGCGAGGTCAGGCACATCTGCAGGAAGTTCGTGCGGTCTTCCAGGCCCAGGATGTACAGGCCCGGCAGCGTGAAGATGGCGCCGGCCACGACCACGCCCGAGGCCGAGCCGATCGACTGGATCATGACGTGCTGCTGCAGCGCGTTCTTCTTGCCGAGACCGGCCGAGACACCGATCGCCAGGATCGTGATCGGGATCGCCGCCTCGAACACCTGGCCGATCTTCAGGCCCAGGTAGGCCGCCGCCGCCGAGAAGACGACCGCGAAGATCAGGCCCATCGTCAGGGAGTAGCCGGTGATCTCAGGCACGATGGAATCGGCCGGGACCACCGGGATGTACTTTTCTCCGGGCTTGAGCGCCCGGTAGGCGTTCTCGGGCAGGCTCTTGCTGCCAGTACTGACGTCCATGAAAACCTCCGCGATGGGTGGCGGGCGCAGCCGGCTGGGACCGGGCGCCCGGCGCGCCGCGGGGGGGCGGCGCCGGGGCGGACCGTAACATTCTGGGGCCAAAAGGACAAGGAACCGTTGGCGCCCGGTGTCGGTTCCCGAACGGCCGGATTCAGACCCCTCCGGTCCTGATCCCCGGCTGCAGCCGGCCCCTTGCCCCGGCTGCGGCGATGGCGCACTATGATCCCGCCCCGGCGCCCGACAAGCACACACCCCCCACCCTCCGTGGAGGCCTCCCATGCTCCAGCGCAAGCCCGGCTCGCCTTTCCCCGGCCTGGTCGACCGGTTCGTCACCTACGCGAAGATCCACACGACCAGCAGCGAGTCGTCCGAGACCTATCCGTCCACCGCCCGGCAGTTCGACCTGGCCCGCGTGCTGGTGGCCGAGCTGCAGGCCCTGGGCCTGAGCGACGCGGCCTTCGACGAACACTGCTACGTCACGGCCACGCTGCCGGCCACGCCGGGCTGCGAGAAGGTGCCGGTCATCGCCTTCATCGCCCACATGGACACCTATCCCGACGTGTCGGGCGAGAACGTGGTGCCCACCTTCCATCCGAACTACGACGGCAAGGACATCGCCCTGCCGAAGAACGGGAAGAAGATCGTCGCCGCCGAGAACCCCTATCTGCAGGAGTGCATCGGCCAGACCATCATCACCGCCGACGGCACCACGCTGCTGGGCGCCGACGACAAGGCGGGCATCGCCGAGATCCTCGATGCGCTGACGCGGATCGTCGAGAACCCCGATTTCCGGCACGGCCCGGTGAAGGTCGCCTTCACGCCCGACGAGGAAGTCGGCGGCGGGGTCAAGCATTTCAACGTGGAGAAGTTCGGCGCGAAGGTGGCCTACACCATGGACGGCGGCCGGCGCGGCGAGGTCGAGAACGAGACGTTCTGCGCCGACAGCGCCATCGTCACGTTCGTCGGGCGCGACATCCATCCCGGATACGCGAAGGACAAGATGATCGCCTCGGTGAAGGTGGCCGGCTCGTTCCTGGCGCTGATTCCGCGCGAAGGCGCGCCCGAGACGACCAGCGGCCGCGAGGGCTACATCCACCCCATCGCGATCAAGGGCAACTGCAGCGAGACGGAAGTGACGCTGCTGATCCGCGATTTCGAGCTGGCGGAACTGAAGCCGAAGGCCGACCGCATCCGCGGCTGGGCCGAGCAGGCCTGCGCGCAGTGGCCCGGTTCCTCGTGCCGCGTCGAGATCAAGGAATACTACCGCAACATGAAGTACGACATCTCGAAGGAGCCGCGGGCGATGGAGTACGCGCTCGAGGCCGTCAAGCGGGCGGGCATGTCGCCGATCCTCGGCCTGATCCGCGGCGGCACCGACGGCGCCGTGCTCTCGGCCAAGGGCCTGCCCACGCCGAACATCTTCACCGGCGAGCAGGACTTCCACGGGTACGGCGAGTGGGTGTGCGTGAAGGACATGGAGCTGGCTTCCGACACCATCGTGCACCTGATCGCGGTCTGGAGTGAGAAAAGCTCCTGAGCCGTTGGGTGGGAGAGCGTCACACAAATGATCCGGCGGGCTGTCCTCGCGCCTTTGGCGCTGCGGATTGCCCGCCGGATCATTTGTGTGACGCTCTCCCGCGCTCCACGGAGCAGGAGCTTCCTACTTCAAGAGCGTGATCAGGCGGATGTCGGTCGTGTTGTTGGTTGATAGGCGCACGGCGTAGGTGCCGGTGGCGACGGAGCGGCCTTCCGCGTCGCGGCCGTCCCACACCAGGGCGGTGCGACCCGCCGGCGCCGCGCCGGTGAACAGCTGGCGCACCAGGGCGCCGTCGAGGCTGTGCACGGCCAGGCGCACGTTGGCAGGTGCGGCCAGGTCGAAGGCCACCGTGGTGCTGGGGTTGAAGGGGTTCGGCCACGGGGCGGCGAGAGTCGCGGGACCTCGGGCCACCAGCGGGGGCACGGGGCTCGACAGGCCCAGGTCGTAGGCCAGGGTCACCCAGTCCTTGCCCGTGGTGGCGGCGTACACGTAACCGGTGACGAACACGCGACCGCCGCCCGCCGTCACGGCGCGCGGCTCGTCGCTCTGGCTGGACGGGCCGTCCTGGCGCAGCACCCACTGCTGCTGGCCCGTGGCGCCGTCGTAGCCCACGGTGGCGATGTCCCAGCTCGTGCCCGTGCCGTCGCTCAGACCGGTCGTGATGATCAGTCCGCCGGGGCCCTCGCAGACGGCCGTCGCCACGTCGTACCAGCCGGGGGGGCCGTTGTAGGCCGGCGCCTGCCAGACCACGGCGCCGGTGGCGCCCGAGAACCTGATGGTCATGAAGTTGTAGTTCCACCAGGTGTCCTGCACGCCGGCCACGACCAGGTCGCCAGTCGTCGTCAGCACCATGGCGCGGGGATCGTCGCCGCCGTGCGTGGGCCCGTCGTAGCGCGCGCGCCACACGGCGTGACCGTCGGCCTCGTCGTAGCGCGCCGTGAGGATGTCGTAGCCGTTCGTGGTCGAGTAGCCGCGCTGGGCCATCAGGATGTCGCCGTCCTGCCCCACCGCCAGCCAGGCGCTGCGCGAGACGATGTCGGCCAGCGCACCCGTCGTGACCGCTTCCCAGACCATGGCGCCGGTGGCCGCCGCGAGCTTGCGTGTCAGGCAGCGCGCGACGTTGCCCGCCTCGATGGTGTGCCCGCTGAAGACCGGGTTGCCGTCCGGACCCACGACAACGTCCCAGGCGATGTCGTCGGCGCCGGCAGCCCCGCCGCGAATTTCCATCCAGTCGATGGTGCCGTTGCCGCCGTCCAGCTTCATCGCCAGCATCTGCACGCCCTGGCCGGCCACGGAGACCCGCCCGGCGATATACACGTCTCCCGCCGCGTCGCCCGCCACCGCCAGCGCCGCTTCATCGAGCCCAGCCGAACCCTGGTAAAGCCGGGACCAGAGAACCTCTCCGGTCGCGCCGTCGACCTTCAGGACGACGACGTCATCACCCTGGCCTCAGCCAACGCAGCCGCGGATGTAGCCCGCGACGAGCAACTGGCCGGCCGTGTCCCAGGTGATGTCCGCAACGGTCACGTCCTTCGCGTCGTACCCCTGGTAGCGCGCCTGCCACAGCTGGTGGCCGTCCTGGCGGTCCAGCTTGCGGATGCACAGGTCGATGCCCTCGATGCCGTCGGCCGACTCGCCGGCCACGATCACGTCGCCGGCCGGGTCGACGACCGTGCACCAGCCGTCGTCATTGAACTGCCCGCCGCCGTCATGGCGCTGGTTCCAGGCGATGGTCGGCACCGCCGCCGTTGCCGGCAGCGCGGCCAGCAGCGCCGTCGACGCCGCCAACGCAAAAGCGATTCCCTTGAAGTCGATTCCCTGTAGTTCATGCGACCGTCCCCGGCTCCGCGAGCCACCTGCAGGTTCGTTCCCTACTTTGCCAGAACCAGTTTCGCCGTGCGCGCCGGGCCGGCGCCCGTCACGCGCGCCACATAGACGCCCGACGGCAGCGGGAAGCCCGCGTCGTCGCGGCCGTCCCAGGCCAGGACCACCGGTCCTGCCGCCATCACGCCGCGCGCCAGGCGACGGACGACCCTGCCGCCCAGGTCGCAGATCTCTGCCTGCACGGTGCCCGAGGCGGCCAGATGGAAGCGCAGTGTCGTCGACGGATTGAACGGGTTCGGCGCCACGGCCAGCGTGCCGCCCGGTGCCGCAGGCACCACGTCATCCACGCCGCTGGCCCGCCCCAGCGCCCAGTCCAGGAAACCGTGCAGGAACAGCGAAGCCTCCGAGGCGCCGAGCGACTCGACGGCGTAGCCGCAGAACAACGAGCGCCCCGCTCCCCAGGTGGAGGTCACGGCGGCCCAATTCCCATTGCGATACGTCTGTGCCAGCGCGCCGGCACCGACGGCCGTCAGGGCGTCGGGGCTGGTGCTGTTGCCGGCGCCGCCGGCGCCGTTCAGGGTGCCGCTGAACCAGTTGCTCCCGAACGGGGCCGCGGGCAACGCGGCCACTTCGACCGCGCCGGTGGCGTCCGCGGCGTAGGCGGTGCCCAGCACGACCTGGAACCAGGCCGCGGCCTGCGACGAGTACCACGGGCTGGCCGGGCTGCACGCCTGCCAGGCCAGGTCCTGGCCACACAGCAGCAGCGTGCCGCCGTGCTGCACGTAGTAGGCAAGGGCCGAGCGGTCGGCTTCGTCCAGTGCCGGCTCCATCGCCTCGCCGAACCAGATCACCCCCGTGAAGCCATCCAGCTCGGGCGACGTCAGGATGCCGGCCTCGTCGCGCGGCCAGCGCGCCCAGGTCACATCGCCCGAAGCCAGCGCCGGCGCATAGAAGTCCTCGAGCGACTGGCCGCCGTCGCCGTCGACCAGCAGCACCTCCACGCCTGTCGTGACGACACGGAACTCCCGCGAGCTCACCAGCGAGGGGTCACCCTGGCTGGCCACGGTGACGTGCGCCACGCCGGCGCCTTCGACCGCCAGGGGCGTCAGGTCGATGTCCACGTTGGTCTCGGAACCGGGCGCCAGGTTGAAGGAGATCTGCTGGATGAAGGGCGGGTAGCAGATGGTGCCTTCGCAGAGCGAGCAGCTCCAGGCGGCAGGCATCTCCTTGACCGTCGTGACCGTGTAGGTGTCGGTGACGGTGCCCGTGTTGCGCACGGTCGTGGTGAAGGCGGTGACGACCGAAAGACCGGTCACGGCGCCCTGGTCGGCGGCCGTGAAGGTGAAGGAGCGGGTGGCCGCATCGGCGGCGCCGGCCGGCAGCACCAGGAGGGCGCACCAGCAGAACAGACGAAGACAGAAAAGACGAAGACTTGCGTGCATGTTGCCTCGCCGGGCGCCTGGCTGCGCCCGCAGACGGGGTGGAATCCGGCGTTGCAGCGGCCCGCCGGCCGCGCCACCGGGACGCCTGAACGATGGCTATCATATCACCGGCGCACCGGTAGGTCATGACAAAAAGCCAAACTCAAACCGGAAAGTCGCGCGGGTGCTTCGGCAGCGAGGCGCACCCGGGTCGGCGCAGCCATCACGGAATCGTCCCTAATTGTAACGCTTTTCCTCATATTTGATATCGTGCGATTATTGCCGCAGTGGTCCTGAGTGTCGCGGACTCGCGAGACAAAACAGCAAAAAGTCGCTAGTTGATTCTTTCTTTGCATATCCAAGACGTGATAGCATTGACAGGTCGGACCAGCGCAGGCCGGGTCCGGCTGGAGGCGTCCCGCGACGCGCAGTGCACCAGGTGTGCGGCGTGTCGTTTCGGCCTGTGGGGGTCGTGTGATACAGGGGAGTGGAAACATGCTGCGCAGGAGATTGCTGTCTCTCATGCTGGCGCTGATCGCGCTTTCGGCCACCCTGGCCGTCGCCGCGCCGATCAAGGTCAGCGACCAGGCCTCGGCGCTCGCCGTCACCGCCGAGAAAGGCACCGGCCTGAGCTTCCACGTGCAAGTGGGCGAGCTCGAGGCCACCGACATCGCCACCAAGAGCGGCGTCTTCACCCGCCTGGCGATCCCGGGCTTCCACAGTTCGATGATCGAAGGGGCACCCGAGTTGCCGCAGATGAACCGCCTGGTGGCGGTGCCTGCCGGCGCGACCGCGCGCGTCAGCGTGCGCAACGTGGTGACCACCCGCGTGAAACTGGCCGACTACGGCATCACGCGCCCGATCTTCCCCGCCCAGCCCAGCGTCTCCAAGAGCGCCGACCTGGACAACCTGCCCTTCGTGCAGGACATGGCCGCCTACATGCAGAAGGTCGTCAGCCGCGAGCCGGCCACGATCCTGCCGCAGGGCCGCCTGCGGGCCATGGACTTCGCGCGCCTGGAAATCGCGCCGGTGACCTGGTTCCCGACCGAGAACGAGATCGAAGTCGTCACCAGCATGGACGTCGACGTCGCCTTCGACAATGTCGACAAGTCCTACGCCACCGACCTGATCGCCCGCACCTACAGCCCGTTCTTCGAGAGCCTCTATGCCGGCATGGCCGGCACGAAGGCCTTCCACGACGCGTATCCCGACCGCGTGGGCGACGTCGTGACCATGGTCATCGTGACCCCGCCCGCGTTCGCCAGCCAGATGGCCGACTTCGTGGCCTGGAAGACGCAGCGCGGCTTCCGCGTCATCATGGCCGTGACCGGCACGCCCGCGGTGGGCACCACGACCACGTCCATCGAGGCCTACCTGAACGGCCTCTACAATAACGCCACCCCGGAACTGCCCGCGCCCAGCTTCGTGCTGTTCGTCGGCGACGTGGCCGAGCTGCCGACCTACTCCGAGGCCGGCGACGCCACCGACCGCCCCTACTGCGCGGTCGACGCGGACCTGATCCCCGACATGTACTACGGCCGCTTCAGCGCCACCAACCCGACGCAGCTGCAGGCCCAGCTCGACAAGACGATGATGTACGACCAGTTCACGATGCCGGATCCCAGCTACCTGAACCGCGTGACGATGATGGCCGGCGTGGACGGCACCTACGCCGCGACCCACGGCAACGGCCAGATCAACTACGGCACGAACAACTACTTCAACGCCGCGCACGGCATCACCAGCAACACCTGGCTCTACCCCGCCTCGAACGGCGCGGTCGAGGCCGCCGTCATCCAGACGGTCAACGACGGTGTGTCGATCATCAACTACACGGCCCACGGCAGCGAGACCAGCTGGGCCGACCCGACGATGACGCAGGCGAACATCAACGCGATGACGAACGTCGGCAAGCCGACGCTGGCCATCGGCAACTGCTGCCTCACGTCGACCTACGACTACGCCGAGTGCTTCGGCGAGACCTTCCTGCGCGCCGCCAACAAGGGCGCCGTGGGCTACATCGGCGCCTCGAACTCGACCTACTGGGACGAGGACTACTGGTGGGGCGTCGGCTTCCACGCCTCGAGCCAGATCAACGGCACCGGCTACCCGATCCTGGCGACGGGCATCGGCGCCTACGACGGCATGTTCCACGAGTCCGGCGAGGCCGAGCACCTGTGGTACGTGACCAACGACGCGCTCGTGTTCTCGGGCAACCTGGCCGTCTCCGAGTCCGGTTCCTCGCGCACGACCTACTACTGGAACATCTACAACCTGCTGGGCGACCCCAGCCTGAGCACCTACCTGGTGCCGACGGCGAACACCGTGACCCATCCGGCGACGGTCTTCGTCGGCCAGACGTCGATCTCGGTCGGCGCGGCCACCGGCAGCTACGTGGGCCTGACCCAGAACGGCGTCCTGATGGGCTGCGGCACCGTCAACGCCAAGGGTACCCTTGACGTCACCTACTTCGGCGAGCTCACGCCCGGCGTGCCCATGAAGCTCGTGGTGACGGCGCAGAACAAGATCCCGTACATCACCGACATCAACGTGATCGTGCCCGCCACGGTGACGATCAACCCGACCGTGATCGACGTGAACGTCCCGACCGCCATCACCGTCACGGTGATGAATGCCGAGGGCACGCTGCCCCTGCCGGGCATCTCGGTCTGGGCCGAGGGCCTCGACTACGCCACGACGCCGGTGCTGACCGACGCTGCCGGTGTGGCCGTGGTCAACGTCAACGCCGCCTACGGCCCGACGCTGGACATCGTCGGCCAGGACATGGCCGAGACTTACCGCCTGTTCACCGAGCAGGTGACGGTCAACGCCGCCACGCTGACGGCTCCGGACCTGACGGTCACGACCGGCATCGGCCTGAGCGATGCCTTCGCGCTGAACCTGCCCGGCACGCTGCACGCGTCGGTGACCGAACCCGGTGCCACGCTGTACGCGCGCCTGCCGAACGGGACGCTGCTGGAGACGACGGCCGCCGACCTGGCGCTGACGCCGACCGGCCTGGGCGTCGTGGCCGGCACCATCGCGGTCAGCGGCTACAATGTGTACACCGAGAACTTCAACATCATCGAGGCCTACGGCCAGCTCACCGGCACGGTCACCTCGGCCGGTTCGCCGATGGTCGGCGTGACGGTGCGCCTGCTCGACGAGACCCTCACCGAGGTCTTCGCCGTGGTCAGTGGCGCCGGCGGCGCCTGGTCGGCCCCCGAGGACATCCTCGTCGACGACTACACTGTCGTGGTGGACCACTTCGGCTACCTGCACTACGAGGCGGCCCAGTTCATCAACTACGGCGCCAATACGCACGACGTGGTGCTGGCTGCCGCGCCGAGCGGCGTGTTCTCCGGCTCCATCTTCGATTCGGTGACGAACGAGCCCCTGCAGGGCACGGTGCGCGTGTACCGTTCCGACAACGGCTCCCTGTACACCGAGACGACCAGCGGCGTGGACGGAACGTTCGTGACGTCGGCGCTGCCGTACTTCACGTACAACATCCAGGTGCGCGCCTGGCACCACAAGCCGGTCACGATTCCGGTCACGATCGAGGAGCCCGAGACCATCAAGGGCTTCCTGCTCGACCCGACGGCGGGCGACCTGCTGTTGATCGACGACGGCGCCAAGAGTGCCGACAAGGCGGCCAAGTTCGGCGGCAAGCTCGACGACGAGCTGCTGGCTGCCGGCTACACCGCTCCCGTCGCCAAGAGTGCGGCCCAGATGCTGCTGGATCTCGAGGAGATGGGCTACTCGGTCACGTCGGTCACTGCTGCCGCGGCCGATCCCGCGACCTTCGACGACTACGACCTGGTGATCCTGGCTTGCGGTGACAACACCGAGACGCTGGCCAACACTGCCCTCAAGGCGGGCCTGGTCGCCTTCGCGCAGACGGGCGGGCACATCCTGCTCGAGGGCGGCGAGCTGGGCTATGACCAGTACGGCGACACCGCCTTCGCCACCAGCGTGATGCACTCGACCGACTGGAACGCCGACAGCGCCGGCACCATCACGGTGAACGACGCCGCGGCCTTCATCCTGAACAACCCGAACGCCGCCGCCGTGCCGCTGGACCTGACCTACGCGGGCTACGGCGACAGCGATGCGATGGCGCCCCTGGCCGACGCGGCCCGGCCCCTGGCCTGGTCCAGCTACGCTTCGGACGCCAGCGTGATCACCTACGATCCGAACCCGGCGCCCGAGGGCGGCCAGATCGTGTTCTTCTGCTTCAACTACCTGGCTGCCGCCGCCGGCCGCTACCAGTTGCTCGAGAACGCGATCCTCTGGCTGACGACTCCGGAAATCGGCAGCTGCACGGTGACCGGTCACGCCCTGCTGGCGGGCCAGTCCAACCATGCGGGCATCGTGATCTCGGCGTCGCCCAACGGCGGCACCACGACCACGGCCGCCGACGGCTCGTACACGCTCAGCGGCCTGTTCGCCGGCGCCTACACGATCCACGCGGCGAAGGCGGGCTACGCCTCCACCGACGTCGTCGTGACGCTGACGAGCGGCGAGACCCGCACCGGTGTCGACTTCGCCATGAACTCGACGACGCAGCTCGACCAGTGCGTCTCGCCGGCCCTGGCGATCGCCGACAACACCACCGTCAACAGCACCATGGACGTGCTGACGGCCGGCGTCATCGGCTCCATCAAGGTCTACACGAACATCACCCACACCTACCGCGGCGACCTCGTGGTCACCCTGGTTTCGCCCGCCGGCACGAGCGTGGTCCTGCACAACCGTACCGGCTCCGGCACGGACAACCTGACCGGCTGGTTCCCGGGCGACTTCACCCCCGCGGGCAACCTGAGCTCGCTGCTCGGGCAGAACATGCAGGGAACGTGGCGCCTGACCGTGGCTGACCAGGCCGGCGGCGACACGGGCACGCTCAACCAGTGGTGCCTGCAGATCGTCTACGCGCCGCCGTACGTGGCCGGCGTCGATGACGAGACCGTGCCGAGTGTGCTGGCCCTGGCCGGCAACTACCCGAACCCGTTCAATCCGGTGACGAACATCAAGTTCGACCTGCCGGTGCGCGGGCACGTGACGCTGCAGATCTTCGACGTGGCCGGACGCCTGGTCCGCACCCTGGTCGACGAGACCATGGAAGCGGCCACGCACACGGCCGTGTGGAACGGCACCGATGACGCCGGCCGCATGGTCTCCAGCGGCGCGTACTACTGCCGCGTGAGCAGCGGTGGCGCCATGGCGACCTCGAAGCTGCTGCTTCTGAAGTAACCCGAGTCCTTCGCACAGCGGGGGCGGCGGCCGGAAGGCCGCCGCCCCTTTTTTGCCAGTAACATCATCTTGGGTGGTAATCTATTCAAAAATAGCAACTTATGGCTTCTGGTGATTTTCATGTGGCCCCTTGCGGCCCCGATCTCACTGTGATATCATCTTAACATCAACACCGGCAACCACCCGATCCTGCGGAACGGCCGAGGAGGCTCGCGATGCACAAGGAAAAACAGATCGCCACGATGTCCGGCTGGGCCATGTTCTTCTTCCTGATGATCCTGCTGTTCGGCTCGATCGGCCTGCTCATCATGGCGCTGGTCCGGCACCACGTCGTCGGGATCGTCGGCAGCTCGCTGGGCCTGCTCGCCTCGCTGTTCCTGCTGCCCGGCCTGTTCGTGGTCAACCCGAACGAGGCCGTCGCCCTGCTGCTGTTCGGCGACTACAAGGGCACCACGCGCCAGGGCGGCATGCGCTACACGAATCCGTTCTACACGAAGATGAAGCTGTCGCTGAAGGCGCGGAACCTCAACGGCGACCGCCTGAAGGTGAACGACCTGTCGGGCAACCCGATCGAGATCGCCGCGGTGGTCGTCTGGCGCGTGCACGACACGGCCGAAGCCCTGTTCGAGGTGGAGAACTTCGAGCACTACGTGAAGATCCAGAGCGAGTCGGCGGTGCGCCATCTGGCGAGCGCCTACCCCTACGACGCCGGCGATGACGAAGTGAGCCTGCGCGGCGCCACCGACTCGGTGAGCGAGCATCTGCAGCGCGAACTGCAGGAGCGCCTGGGCAAGGCGGGCGTCGAGGTGATGGAGGCGCGCCTGGCGCACCTGGCCTATGCGCCCGAGATCGCGCACGCCATGCTGCAGCGCCAGCAGGCCAGTGCGGTCGTCGCCGCGCGCAAGAAGATCGTCGAGGGCGCGGTCGGCATGGTCGAGATGGCACTGCAGGAACTGAACACGCGCGACCTGGTGCACCTGGACGACGAGCGCAAGGCCGCGATGGTCAGCAACCTGCTGGTCGTGCTGTGCAGCGACCACTCCGTCCAGCCGGTGGTCAACACGGGCACGCTGTACACGTGACATGAGTGAACGCAAGGCATTCCCGCTGCGGCTCAGCCCGGAACTCTACGACGAGATCCGGCGCTGGGCCGATGCGGACCTGCGCAGCGTCAACGGGCAGATCGAGTTCCTGCTGCGGGAAGCGGTCGCCCGGCGCCGCGCCGGCCGCCGGGCCGCGCGCCCCGGACCCGACGACGAGGCGGGCGGTTCCGGTGAACCGCCCGCCATCTAGCCCGGACCTTGCCGCTACTGCCGCTCTTCGACGGCCGGCGCGTCATCGGCCACGAAGATGAGCTCGACGGGATTGGTCTCCTCGTTCCACCCGGCGGCCAATCGCTCGCGCAACGGCTCCAGGACCGCGGCTGCTTCCGGCGTGACACCCTCGCGCCATTGCTCGCGCCGCAGCGCGAAACGGGCATCGCCCGCACCCTTGTCGCCTGCTCCCTGCCGCTCCGGACGCCGGCCGGCGGCGGCGTCATGCCCCAGCCAGCCGTGGTAGACCAGCCCGTACAGCCAGACGTATTCGCCGGGCCCCATCCCTGCGGCCTGGAGCGCCTCGTTGCGCACGCCCCAGAAGGACGCCAGCACCTGTGCCAGGTCATTGGCGCCGCCGGCGCGGCTCCACCAGTTGCTCGCGCTCCCGGCGAAGCGACGGTCCTCGGCGGCAAGGCGCTGGCGCCACTCCGCCGTCGCGGATCGCACGCCGAGGAACGCCTCCAGACGGTCCGGCCCGGGAACGCCGTCGACCGGCGGTGCAAAGGCCGTCGGCGCCGCAGTGGCGGCGATGAGGGCCTGTTCGCTTTTCTGGACCTTCTTGTACTCTCGCGACAACTGCGTCGAGTACCAGGTCAGGGCGCCGGCAACGACGATCGCGCCGACCACCAGCACGCCGCAGCCCAGGCCCGCCAGCTTCTTCCCGTTCCAAGCCATGCCCCGCCTCCCGTCATTCTGTCGGTTGCAGCCCGTACTCGCGGATCTTGCGCCAGAGCGTACTGCGATCCATGCCCAGCCGGCGCGCGGCCCGCGTACGGTTCCAGCCCGTGGCCGCCAGTGCGCGTTCGAGCAGTTCCCGTTCCTGCGTCGTGTGCGCCGGTGGCCGCGGCGCGGCCATGCCGCCGCGCGCCGGCTCCCGCAACTCCGGCGGCAGGTGCGCCGCAGTCACCGGCCCGCCACGGGCCAGCACCAGCGCGTGATCCAGCGCGTTCTCGAGTTCACGCACATTGCCCGGCCACGTGTGGGCCATCAGCAGCGCCAGGGCCGGCTCGGTCAGGGCCGGCGCGGCGGGCAGGCCGTCGCGCACGGCAAAGCGCTCGAGGGCGTGCGCCGCCAGCAGCGGGATGTCCTCGCGCCGCTCGCGCAGCGGCGGCACCCGCAGGGTCACCACCTTGATGCGGTAGTAGAAGTCCTCGCGCACACGGCCGGTGGCCACGAGCGCCTCGAGGTCGCGGTGCGTGGCCGAGACCACGCGCACGTCGACGGGCAGCGGCCGGTTGTCGCCCACGCGCTCGACGACCCGCTCCTGGAGCACGCGCAGCAGCTTCACCTGCACGACCGGGCTGACGTCGCCGATCTCGTCCAGGAAGATGGTGCCGCCGCTCGCCTCCGCAAACCGGCCGCGCCGGTCACCGACCGCGCCGGTGAAGGCGCCGCGGACATGGCCGAACAGTTCGCTCTCCAGCAGCTGCTCGGTCAGCGCCGAGCAGTTGACCGCCACGAACGGACCCGCGGCCCGTCCGCTGTTGTCGTGCAGCGCGCGCGCCACCAGCTCCTTGCCCGTGCCGCTCTCGCCGCGGATCAGCACGGTCGCCCCCGAGCCGGCCACGTCGGTGATGAGAGCGTAGAGTTCGCGCATCCGCGGGTCGCGGCCGACCAGGCGACCGAAGCGGTCGCGACCGGTCACCAGCTTGCGCAGGTCCGTCACCTCGGTCACGTCTCCCAGCAGCAGGGCCACCCCCAGCCCGCGGCCGTCATCGCCCCGCAGCGAGGCCGACCGCAGCACCACGTGGCCCCGCCGGCCGCCGCCGAGGTCGATGGTGGTCTGGTAGTCCACGATCGGCGCCCCCGACAGGAGCGTTTCCTCCAGCACATCGCGCGGGCAGGCAGGCTCGCCGAACAGGCGGCACACGGGCACGCCGGCCAGGTCGGCGGCCGAGCGGCCGAACAGCGCCTCGGCGGCCGGGTTCATGGCCGCGATGCGCAGTTGCGGGTCCAGCACGAGCAGGCCCTCGTTGAGCGCCGCCAGCAGTTCCAGCAGGCTGTCCTGCCGCACCGCGCCGACCAGCCGGGCCAGCCCGGTCCCGGTCTCCCTGCTTCCCATGGCCGCCTCCGTTGTTGCCACGATTCCGTTGCAACAATATCGATGCATGCAACAGCCGCGTCAAGTCGCCGGCCGGCCGGCGCCCGCCCCCGCCCGTCGGCGATGATGGGATAATGCTTTTACCAGCAAGGCTTTACACAAAAATCGGCGATCCGGCGGGGGTGACGGCCGTTCCGGCACGGGCTGTGCGTATTCCTGCCCGTGCAAGGACCTCAACAGGCTGGACCCGGCACCGCCGGGCCCCGGAAATAAGGAGAGCAGAACATGGCCAACGTGATGGAATTCAACGTGGCGAACTTCGCCACCGAGGTGACCGGCAGCGACGTCCCGGTGCTCGTCGATTTCTGGGCCCCGTGGTGCGGCCCCTGCAAGATGCTGGGCCCGACGATCGAGCAGCTGGCGGGCGAGTTCGCCGGCAAAGCGAAGGTCGGCAAGGTCAACGTCGACGACAACCAGGACCTGGCTGCGCAGTTCGGCATCCGCGGCATCCCCACGGTGCTCCTGTTCAAGGGCGGCAAGCAGGTCGGCAGCTTCGTCGGCCTGAAGCCCAAGGAAGAACTGGCCAAGGCGCTGACCGACGCGATGTAATCCGCGACACGCCCTGTCGCACCGTTGGCTCCGGCCGCCGCCCTCAGGGGCGGCGGCCTTTTCTTCTCCCGATCACCCGCGCCCGGCTCCGTCCCCCGCGATCCGTTCCCTCCCCTCGCGCTTGCCGCCGAGGCGCAGGTGCGCGACATTGGCATACTGGCAAGACCAATCCCCAGCGGCGGCGAGGTTCCCATGGCCGGCATCATCAGCGGCGTCAAGCGCCTGTTCGGCGGCAATGACCGACCCAACAACATCTTCTTCATCGTCTTCGACAGTTGCCGCTGGGACGCCTACCAGGCTGCACGCACGCCGAACCTGGACCGCCTGGGCACCGCCGAGAAGCGCTACAGCTACGCCAGCTGGACCAGCCCCAGCCACTTCACGTTCCTGATGGGGATGATCCCGCACCAGAGCCCCCGCGGCGTCTTCGCCTCCGATGTGTATCGCGACGAGTTCGCGCTGTGGTCGAACCGCCTGAACATCAAGGATGTCGAGTTCGGCAAGTTCGTCCCCCGGCTCTCGCTGCCGCACTTCCTGAAGTCGCAGGGCTACCGCACCGAAGGCGTAGTCAGCCTGCCGGTGCTCAATCCGATGACATCGCTCAGCCAGCACTTCGACCGTTATGAGCTGGCGCCCAGTCATAATGATCTGTCGATCATCCTCGACGGCGGCACGGTGGCGCGCGAAGGCAAGGTGCCCCTGTCCGTCGGGCGCATCGAGGCGAAGACCGACCAGCCCACGTTCTGGTTCCTCAACACCGGCGAGACCCACTACCCGTACCTGCTGCCGGGGGAAACGGCCGGCGACCTGCCGCACATCAGCGGCGTGCACGGCGTCTTCAAGTCGCTCGACGAATTCCTGAAGAATCCGTCCGAGGTCATGCAGGACCGCAAGCAGGACGAGTTCTTCACGCCGCAGCAGTTCCGCGCCTTCTACGACAAGCAGGTCACCTGCGTCGAGCACCTCGACGGCGTGGTGGGCCGCCTCATGGACCGTTGCCCCGACAACACCTACTTCATGATCATGTCCGACCACGGCGAACTGTTCGGCGAGGACGGCTACTTCGGCCACGGCCCGATCTTCCACGAGAAGGTGTTCGAGGTCTTCTACCTGGAAGGGAGACTGCCATGAGCCAGTCCACGTCCGACGTCCGCCTGATGCGCGCGGCCATCACCGAGGCCGCGGCCGGCGTGGCTGCCGGCGACGGCGGCCCCTTCGGCGCAGTCATCGTGCGCGAGGGCCGCGTGATCGCGCGGGCCCACAACCAGGTTGTCGGGCTCAAGGATCCCTCGGCCCACGCCGAGGTGCAGGCCATCCGCGCGGCCTGCCGCGCCCTCGACACCTTCGACCTGTCCGGGTGCGAGATCTACGCCACCTGTGAGCCCTGCCCGATGTGCTTCGCCGCCATCCACTGGGCCCGGCTCGACCGCCTGCATTTCGGGGCCTCGCGCAGCGATGCCGCGGCTGTCGGCTTCGACGACGCCGCCATCTACGACGTGCTTGCCGGCAGGCGCCCGCCGGGGTTCGCGGTCAACGCCGGCGTCGACGCCGAAGACTGCCGGCACCTGCTGAAGCAGTGGCACGCCAACGACGACCGCATTCCCTACTGATCGCGCCGCCGGCACCGTCCCGAGGTTCGCTGTGGGTCACCCTGGGCACGACCACCATCACCACGGGCATGGGCACGACCATGGCCATGGCCACCACCACGGCACGGCGGCCACGACCGGCCGCGCCTTCCTGGTCGGCATCGTGCTCAATGGCGCCTTCGTGGCCGTGGAGGCCGGCGCCGGCCTGGTGACCGGCTCGCTGGCGCTGCTGGCCGACGCCGGGCACAACCTCAGCGACGTGCTGGGACTGCTGCTGGCATGGGGCGCGAACCGGCTGGCGCGGCGCGCGCCGTCGCTGCGGCGCACCTACGGCTGGCGACGCTCGTCGATCATGGCGGCCCTGCTGAACGCGGTGCTGCTGCTCGTCGCCGTCGGCGGCATCGCCTGGGAAGCCATCCGGCGCGCGCAGGAGCCCACACCGGTGCCCGGCGCCACCGTCATGATCGTCGCGGGCATCGGCTTCGTTATCAACGCCGCCACGGCCCTGCTCTTCCTCTCGAGCCGCAAGCACGACCTGAACGCGCGCGGCGCCTTCCTGCACATGGCGGCCGACGCAGCGGTTTCCCTCGGCGTGGTGGCGGCCGGTGCCGCAATCGTGGCCACCGGCTGGGCCTGGCTTGACCCGGCAGTCAGCCTCGTGATCGCCGTGGTCATCCTGTTTGGTACATGGGGTCTGCTGAAGGAATCGCTCGACCTGTCACTGGATGCGGTGCCCGTCGGCATCGACGCCGCGGACGTCCGTGCCTGCCTTGCCGCGCTGCCGGGCGTGACGGCGGTGCACGACCTGCATGTCTGGGCCATGAGCACGACCGAGGTGGCGCTCACCGCCCACCTGGTGAAGCCCGACCCCGGCGGCGACGACGCGCTGATCGCCCGCGCCACGCACGAGCTAGGCGAGCGCTTCGGCATCGCGCACGTCACCCTGCAATGGGAACGCGCCGGCAACGACTGCCCCAGCGCGCCCTGCGCGCCGGGCCCTCAGTAGGACATCGCGTCCAGCTTCACCTTGCCGCGGAAGACGCGGTAGATGTGGAACGTGTAGCCCACCACCAGCGGCATCCCGATTCCGGCCAGGATCAGCATCGTCCGCAGCGTCAGCGGCGAGCTGGCCGCGTTGAAGCAGGTCAGGCTGGTGCCCGAGGGCCCGTTGCCGTGCACCAGTTCCGGGAACATGCCCAGGCCCAGCAGCAGGAACAGCAGCAGGATGGCCGCCGAAGACGAGAGGAATGCCGCGAGCTCGCGCCCGCGGTACACCTCGCGCGGGATGTTGGCGATGGCCAGCAGGCTGGCCGCCGGCACCAGGAACAGCAACGGCTGCTCGCGGAACGGGTCGGCCAGGCGCGGCACGTAGAGCAGCGTCGCCATCGTCTGCAGGACGTACATCAGCACGAAGGCGATGATGGTCGGGCGCACCCAGCCGCGCACGCGCTGGTTGAGCTCGCCCTCGGTCTTCATCACCAGGAAGATGGCGCCGTGCATCATGAACAGCGCCACCACCGTGGCGCCGGTGAGCAGGGCGTAGGGATGCAGCTGGTGCAGCAGGTTGCCGCGGTAGCTGAAGTCCGGGTCCACCGGCACGCCCCAGGCCAGGTTGCCCATGGCGACGCCGATGATGAACGAGCCGAAGACGCTCGAACCCCAGAAGGCGGCGTCCCAGGCCGCGCGCCAGCGCGCTCCGGGGCGCAGGCTGCGCACGTGGATGGAGATGCCGCGGAAGATGAGCATGAACAGCAGCAGGATGAAGGCCGTGTAGAAGCCGCTGAAGACCGTCGCGTAGACGTCGGGGAAGGCCGCGAACAGGGCGCCGCCGCCCGTCACCAGCCACACCTGGTTGCCGTCCCAGAACGGGCCGATCGCGTTGAGGAACACGCGACGGTCGCCGTCCTTCCGCGCCAGCAGGTGCAGGGCCCCGACACCCAGGTCGAAGCCGTCGAGCACCGCATAGCCCGCCAGCAGGATGCCCACCAGCGCATACCAGACCACATTGAGGAGAGGACCTTCCATCAGTGCACCTCCCCTGCGCCGGGCGCGGGATGCGCATGCGGCCCCTGCCGGATCTTGTGGTCGAGCAGCACGAAGAACAGGATGAACAGGGCCAGGTAGATCACCGTGAACAGGATCAGCGAGAACAGCACCTGTCCGGGCGCCAGCGTGGGGCTGACGGCGTCGGCGGTCCGCATCAACCCGTAGACGATCCACGGCTGCCGGCCGATCTCGGCCGCGGCCCAGCCCACCTGGTTCGCCACCTGCGGCAGCAGCACCGCGAACACCATCACCCACAGGAGCCGTCGCGAACGGAAGAGCACGCCGCGCCAGGCCAGCAGGCCGCCGACCCACGACAGGGCGATCAACGTCATGCCGATGGCGATCATCAGGTGGTAGAGCTGGAAGCTGGCCTGCACCGGCGGCCGTTCATCGACGGGAATGTCGTTCAGGCCCTTGATGAAGGTGTCGCGGCTGCCGCCCACCATCAGGCTGAGCAGGCCGGGCACCCGGATGCCGTGCACCGTCCGGTTCTCTTCATCGACCCAGCCGAGCACTGTCAGGTCGGCGTTCGTACCCGACTCGTAGATGCCCTCGAACGCCGCCAGCTTGGCCGGCTGGTGCTCGGCCACGGTGACGGCGCTGGCGTGCCCGGTCGCCAGCTGCCCCACCGAGGCCACCATGCCGAGGCCCAGCCCGATGGCGATGGAGGTTCGCCCCACGAAGTGGTGCCGGTCCTTGAGCAGGTACCAGGCGCCCACGGAGGCGACGAAGAACGCGCCCGCCTGCCAGCAGCCCATGATGGTGTGGGCCAGCCGGTCCACCGACGACGGGTTCATGACCATGCCCCAGAAGCTGGTGATCTCCGCGCGCGTGCCCTGGGCCGTCTCGACCAGGCGGTAGGCGGTGGGCGTCTGCATCCAGCTGTTGGCCACCACGATCCACACGGCGCTGAAGTGCGCGCCCAGGCAGACCATCAAAGTGGCCAGGAAGTGCATCCTCGGGCCCACGCGGTCCCAGCCGAAAAGCAGGATGGCGAGGAAGCCCGATTCGAGGAAGAAGGCGAAGATGCCCTCGGCGGCGAGCGCGCTGCCGAAGACATCGCCGACGTAGCGCGAGTAGCGCGCCCAGTTCGTGCCGAACTCGAATTCCATGACGATGCCGGTGCCCACGCCGAAGGCGAAGATGAGCCCGAAGATGCGCACCCAGAACCGGGACAGCTCGCGATAACGCGGCTCGCGCGTCTTGAGGTACATCCCCTCCATGACCACCAGAGCCACGCCCAGGCCGATGCTCAGGGGCGGGTACAGGTAGTGGAAGCCGATGGTGATCGCGAACTGGAGGCGTGACAGCAGGACCAGGTCCATGGGGTACCTCGGCTTGCGGAAGATCCGGCGGATGACAGGCGTCAATCTACCCCAACCTGTGCCGACCGGCAGCCCGGTCATTAAACTTGACAATTAGTGTAATCATTTCTATATCATTGTCAGAGCATGGGATATGAAACCGCGCGGTCGAAAGGCCGCCGACCTGGACAATGCCGCAGCCCGGCCGCAGGGCGCGCCGAAGGAGATGCAGGATCATGCCTTACCCCGAGCAGCTGGTGGCCCCCATGAGGGCCGAACTGACGAGCGCCGGCGTGCAGGAGCTGTGCACGCCCGCCGAGGTCGACGCCTGGTTCGCCCAGAAGCAGGGATCGGCCCTGCTGCTGGTCAACTCGGTCTGCGGCTGCGCCGCCGGCAGTGCGCGCCCCGCGGTGAAGCTCGCCATGAACAACAACAAGCGGCCCGACCGCGTGGCCACGGTGTTTGCCGGGCAGGACCTCGAGGCGACGGCGCGTGCGCGCCAGTTGATCGGCGACATTCCGCCGAGCAGCCCGTCGATCGCCCTGCTGAAGGACGGTGTGCTCGTGCACTTCGTTCCGCGGCACCTGATCGAGGGACAGGCTGCCGAGACGGTCGCGGGCGAACTGTCCGACGCCTTTGCCGACTACTGCTGACCGCCGCAAGGAGGACACATGGGAACATTCCACAACGACAAGGGTGAGCTGCACGGCATCACCGTCTATGCGCAGGCCGGCGACACGGTCTACGTGGGGCGCTGCGACGTACTGGATGAAGAGCGCCTGGTGCTCCACGACGCCGACGTCCATGTCGACGGCCACGATGGCCGCAGCATCGACGATTACCTGCAGCGCGCCGCGCGCTTCGGCGTCTGGAAGAAGCACGACATGCTGGTGCTGCCGGCGGGTGAGCTCGGGCCGGTGCGCCCGCTGGGCGAACTCGTGCGCGGCGGAAGCGCCCGCGGCCCGGCTGCGGAACCGGCGCCGGTGAGCGCAGAGCCGGCCGCCTCGACGGACACCATCGACGAAGTCGTGTCCCTCACGCCGGCTGCCGCAGCCGAAGTGCGGCGCCTGCTGGCCGCCGAGGGCATCGACGGACGTGGCCTGCGCCTGGGCGTGGCCGGTGGCGGCTGCTCGGGCCTGACCTACAAGGTGGAGTTCGACGGACGGCGTGATGGCGACATCGTCGTCGCCCACGAGGGCTTCGAGGTCTATCTCGATCGCAAGAGCGCCATCTACCTGCGCGGCATCACGGTCGACCACCAGCCCGGACTCACCGGTCGCGGCTTCCAGTTCCGCAATCCCAACGCGACCAACACCTGCGGCTGCGGCGAGAGCTTCGCGGTATGAACACCGCCGGCGGCTTGTGCCGGCTCGCGCGCGAGCGCGGGCTGTTCAGCCGCTGGGACGGCGTTCCGGGACTGTCGGCCCTGCTCGCAGCGGGGCCCGACGCCGGCAGTTTCCTCCAGGCCCAGGTGACGAGCGACGTACTGGCCCTGGCACCCGGCCGCGGCCAGCCTTCGGCGCGGCTCAACCGTGCCGGCGCGCTGCTCGCCGAGTTCACGCTGGTGCGCCTGCCCGATCGCGGCCAGCCGTTTGCCGCCTACATGCTCGTCGTCGACCGCAACGCGGCGGCGGCGCTCGCCGACGACCTCCGCGCCCACGTCGTGACTGAGGACGTGTTCATCGACGACGTCTCGACCGACTTCGACGGTTGGCTGCTGCTGGGCCCCGCCGCCCCGGACTGCCTGCGCGCACTGACCGGGGGTCCCTCCGCGCCGGCAGAAACCTGGACCGCCGAACTGCCCCTCACGGGTGATCCCGGCAGCCTGGTGCTGCAGCGACGCGGCGCCATGCCCGCGCTCGGGCCGGCCGTGGCGCGGGTTGCCCTCGAAGGCGGCCTGGTCGACTGGCCGGCCGATGCAGCCGGAGTCGAAGCCTGGCGCTGGCTCTGCCTGGAGGCCGGGCGCCTGCAGCACGGTGTCGACTACCTGCCCGGACGTCGCGGCCTGGCGCAGACGGGGCTGGAGCAGAGCGTGGTCAGCCTGACCAAGGGCTGCTACCTGGGACAGGAAGTCGTGGCGCGCGTGCGCACCTACGGCTCGGTGCCGGAAGCGGTGCGCGTGCTGTTGTTCGAGGATGCCGGGACCGAACAGGCGCCGGCGGTCGACGCTCCGGGTGTACCCGTGCACACGGAAGACGGAAAGGCGATCGGCACCTGGGCCTCGGCCGGCTGGTCGGCCATCTGGCAGGCGCCGGTGGCCCTGGCCTTCCTCGACCGCGCGCATCGCACTCCCGGGCGGGAGCTGGCGATTCGCCTGGCCGGCGGCGCGAACGCGACGGTGCAGGTCCGCCTCTCGCCCCTGCACGCGGCAGCCGGCGGCGGCGAGCTCGCGCGCCGGCTGCACGAGCGGGCGGTGTACCTGTTCAGCCGCGGCGACGACGACGGCGCCATCGGGCTGCTGCAGCAGGCGCTGCGCGCCGACCCCTCGCTGGGCGAGGCCGCCGAGGCCCTCGGCGTGATCCTGGGCCGGTCGGGGCGTTTCCACGAGGCCATCGACATCTTCAAGCAGCTCGAGGAACTGGCCCCGGACGAGCCGATGGTCCACACCAACCTGTCGCTGTTCTACATGAAGCTCGGTGACCGGCAGGAAGCCGAACGACAGCGCGAACTGGCCACGCTCAAGCGCTTCGCCGGCATCGACGACCAGCGCGAGGCGACCGAACGGGCCGCTGCCGAAGCCGTGGCGCGCCGCGGCGATGCCGCCCGCAAGCTGTCGATGTTCGCCGAGGTGCTCGAACTGGATCCGGAAGACCCGCTGGCGCTGCTGGGCGCCGGCAACGCACTGGCGACACTTGAACGCCACGCCGAAGCCGAGCCGCTGCTCGGTCGCGCGCGCGCCGCGCAGCCCGACAACAGCGCGCTCTACCTCTCGCACGGCCGCGTCCTGGAGCTCCTGGGCCGCGCCGAGGAGGCCGCCGCGACGTACCGCGACGGTGTCACTGTGGCCAGCCGCAAGGGCGACCTGCAGCCGCTGCGCGAGATGGAGCACCGCCTGCTGCTGCTCGACGCCGCGCGCTGAACTCCCTCGTCAGTACTCCCCGACATGGCGCGCGACGATCGCGGGCGCCACTTCATCCAGCCGGCTCACCGCCGCTGCCGTCTCCCTCGCGCCGCTGCCCCACACCAGGAGCGGCACCGGGTTTGTCGTATGCCGGCGCGTGGTCGCGTCCTCCAGGTTGCCGTGGTCGCTGGTCAGCAGCACCTGCGCGGTGCCTTGTGCCGTGCCTGGCGACAAGTCGTCGCCCAGCTCGTCGAGCACCGCACGCACGAAGGCATCGAGCTTCGCCAGTTCGCCGGCGATGACCGCCGCGTCGCCGGTGTGTCCCGCCTTGTCGCTGAGGAAATACTCGTAGAGCGTGAACCCGCCGCCTTCGCGCGCCGCCCTGGCCAGCACGCGTCCCGCACCCGCTGCCGTGCCCGGCGGCACATCGAAGCCGCGTGCGATCAACTCGGCGTTGGTGAAGTCCTGGTAGATGGAGCGGCCCGCCGCCACGTCGTCCAGCGTGAAGAACGGCAGGTCGGCCGCCAGGTTGGCCACTGTCGTGGCCGACAGGGTCAGCTGCTTCTCTCGCGACAGTTCCCAGAAACGCGGGCGGAACGCGTTGAGGAAGCGCGCCGGAACGCCGCGTCGCGCCAGCGAACGCAGCACCGAATGCTCGAGCAGGATCGCCCGCAGCGCCTCGTTCGGAAATCCCGTGAGATGCTGGCCGATGGCGGCCTGGCTGTTCACACCCGACAAGAGCGTGGTCTGCCCCGTGGCGCTCTGCGGAATGCCGGGCACGCCGAGCACGGCATCGATCGCGCGCGCCCAGCCGCCGCCGAAGGCAGGGACCGGCGCCGCGAGGGCGGCCGCCGCCTCGCCGAAGCGGAAGACCTCGCCCCCGTACGCGTGCTGCGGATTCGTGGCCGGATCGCAGGGCCCCCAGCCGAGGCCGTCGATGAAGATGAGGATGGTGACAGGCACGAAGGCTCCCCGGGCGGCGCCGGCACCGACGCCGACCGGGGGAAGATCGCACCCGCGAACGGGTTCCGCCACGGCCGCCGGCGGCCTTGACAATTTCGAGCATATGCTCATAATTGGGAACGAGGTGACGCCTTGCCAAGACCCCCCTGCTGCCGCCGTATCGCCGGGAAGCCGCTTGTCGCCGTGTTCAAGCCGGCGGGCATCCCGACCCGCGACCTCGAGCAGATCACCATGACGCTTGACGAGTTCGAAGCCCTGCGCCTGGCCGACCTCGAAGGCCTGTACCAGGCCGATGCGGCCGCTTCCATGGGGGTCTCGAGGGCGACTTTCGGGCGTATCCTCGAATCGGCACGACGGAAGACGGCCGACGCGCTCACGCACGGCCGCGCCCTGCTGATCGAGGGCGGTCCCGTTGTCACCGGAACACCCGGCGGCCCACGCCGCCACCGCTGCGGCCACCGCTGCGGCATCGAAAGGCTGGAACCATGAACATCTGCTTCCCCATCGCCGCCGACCAGGGGCTCGACAGCCCCGTCAGCGGACACTTCGGTTCGGCGCCCTGTTTCGCGATCATCGACAGCGAGAGCCGCGCCTTCCGCGTCATCGTCAATGCCAACCAGCATCACGGCCACGGCGGCTGCCAGCCGCTGGCGGCGATCGCCGGCCAGGATGTCGGCGCCGTGGTCGTCGGCGGCATCGGCGCCGGGGCCCTGTCGCGCCTGCAGGCCGCGGGTGTCCGCGTCTGGCGGACCGACCAGGGCACCATTGCGGGGGCGCTGGAGGCCTTCATCGGCGGGACGCTGACAGAGATGACGGCGGCGGCGGCCTGCGCGGGCCACGGTCATGGATCGCCCGGACAGGACGGGTCGCCCGGCCACGGCCACCAGTGCCACGGCGGGCACTCGTGAGCCGACCCCCATCCACGCCTCCGGCACGCGAAGTGGATCCGGCGCTGCACAGTTCTACCCAGCGCGCCGAACATGCGGGCTGCCTGGTGTGCGGCGCCGGCAACCTCTCCGGACTGCAGTTGCAGTTCCGCACAGCCGACGACGGCTGCGTCACGGCGCCATTTGTGGGCAACCCGGCGCTGGAGGGCTACCCGGGCCTGCTGCACGGCGGCATCATCTGCGCACTGGTCGACGGCGCCATGACCAACTGCCTGTTTGCACGCGGGGTCACGGCCGTCACGGCCGAACTGACGGTGCGCTACCTGGAAGGTGTCCAGATAGCGCGCCCCGTCGAGATCTCGGCCTGGTGCCTGCGCGCGCGCGGGCACCTTTTCGTGTTGCAGGCGGAGATCCGTCAGGACAGCCGCGTCGTGGTGCGCGCGGCCGGGAAGTTCATGGACAGGAGTCGGCAGCGCCCGACAACGGGCTGACCGGCGGCCGCGCGGGGCGGCGCCGCACGGAGGAACGCGGGATCCACCGGAGGAAGGCCATGACGAAGATCGGCATCATCATCTGTGATCGCTACCACACCTGCGCCGGCGGCAAGTGCCTGCGCGCCCTTCACGACCGCGCCGGGGCTTTCGCGGCCTACGCAGACCAGGAAGTCCAACTGGTCGGTTTCACCACGTGCGGTGGCTGCCCGGGCGGCAACATCGAAGATGCTCCCGACGAGATGGTCCGCAACGGCGCCGAGGTGGTCCACCTGGCCACCGGCTTCATCGTCGGCTACCCGCCGTGCCCGCACCTGGACCACTTCGTCGAGATGATCCCGAAGAAGTTCGGCCTGCGCGTGGTCGTCGGCACCCATCCCATCCCCCAGAAATACTGGCTGCTGCACGGCAGCCTGAACACCTGGGTGGAGCAGCGCTGGGACGCGCACCTGGCGGCGACGCGTGCCGATGAAGCGGTGCGTCGGGCTTACGATTGACGGCGGATCCCTTCCGCCCCCCCATTCGGACCTTGTTCTGCATAGGGGATATGCTATCCTGTTTCGAGCCTGAACTCCGGACACGGACCAGGCCGGACGGGACAGGTCAGGGCCTGGCCCCCGGATCCGGCGGGGGGATTGCCATGGACAGCAGCTACCAGCAGGCGCCGCTCGAGGGCGGTCGCGTCCGCTTCACCGTGACGCCGGCCGCGCCGCCGAAATCGAAGGGCGCCGCCAACGTCATCGCCGTCATCTTCGCGCTCATCGTTATCGGCTCCACGCCGGCGCACACGCCGTCGCTCCTCGTCTTCCTGCGGCTCGTCCTCGCGGTGGCGGGCGGCTGGTTCGTGCGCAAGTGGGTCAACAAGTGGTTCGCCGGCAAGGTCGACCGGATCCGGTCGCCGGGCGGCACCTTCGTCGTCTCGCCCGACGGCATCGAGGCACCCAATGGAGCCACGATCACCCGCGACCAGCTGCATCGCCTGATCGTGCGGAACGGCGTTCCCGACTTCCAGGGCGGCGCCGTGGCGGTGGACACCGGCACCATGTACTCGGCGATGCAGGCCGGCGCCGCGAACGACCGCGCCGTGAACCGGGCCCGCGCCTCGGCGGTGGCCTACATGCTGTGCGCGGAATCGGGCGGCCGCTCGACAACGCTCGCCGGCGGCATGACCGAAGTCACGGCCAACGGATTGCTGACCGACGTCAGCCGGGTGCTGGGCCTGGCAAGGGCGTGATCCGCCGCAAAGGGAACGGCTGCGGCAACTCGCTGCGCGGGGTCATGCTCGCGGCGGCTTCCGCCTGGCTCGCGGTCGGTGCCGCGCCCGCCGGCGCCTGCCCCGAAGGGGACGCTGCGGCCGCTCAACCGGCGTACGCGCTGCCTGAATTGAGCGCCGCCGGCATCCGCATGTTCCCGGCGGCCAGTGCAGCCTATGACCGCGCCATCGAACCCCTGGAAGCGGAACCGTGGCTGGTGAATCTGGACGGTCCCAGTGCGCTCAATCAGGTCGTCCTGGTCGATGCCGTGCCGTACGTGCTCGCCAGCGCCTGCAAAAGCCACGATTGCGCCGCGAACAACCTGGTCCTGCTCTATTCGGCGCAACAGGATCTGGTCTACGGGCTGGTCTTTCGCGACGGCAGTACGACGCTGATCGGGATGCCGCCGTCGGCCGTAACGCAGGCGCTGGAGACCTTCTGGTGGAAAGCCTTCCGCGAATGAACTGGGTGGGCACAATGGCACCCCCCGGAGCTCACAACAGCCGCAACGCCCCTGTAAGCACCCGTGCTTCAAGGCTGCCGTGTTCGCCGCAGTACTCGCCGTCCATGTAGACCGGCACCGGCACCGGCGCGCGCAGGCTGAGCCGGCTCGTGCGCGCGCGAGCAATGCGACCATCGCGCGGCTCGTTTCCCTGCAGCACCGGACCCAGCGCGGTGATGACGGCCAGGCGCCCCATCGCGCCGACGGTCAGCAGGTCGAGCGCGCCGTCATCGGTGCGCGCAGCCGGGCACAGGCGGAAGGCGCCGCCGACGCGACTGCCGTTGAGCAGCGCCCCGGTCGCCAGGCGGCCCGAGAATGCGCCGTCGTCCCAGGTGAGATCCAGTTCATAGGTACGGAGAGTCGCCAGCGCGCGGGCCAGCGCCACGAAGTAGAGGGCCGGCCCGCGAACGATGCGTACGCGGTGGCTCAGGCGGTTCACCTCGGCCTCGAAGCCGAACCCGAGGTTGTTGTGGAAGCGGCCGGCCTCCCACTGCCCCACGTCGACCAGCCGCTCGCGTCCGGCGGCAATGCGCGCCACGGCCGCTTCGATGCCGCCGCCGAGACCGTGCTGCCAGGCGAAGTCATCGCCGCTGCCGGCGGGGATGATGCCGAGCCTCTGCGCGCCGAGATCGAGGCCCTGCAGCACCTCGTGCACGGTGCCGTCGCCGCCGACGGCGACCACCGGGTCGCCGCCCGCGTTCCGCGCCAGTTCGGTGGCATGGCCCGGCCGTTCGGTGACGGCCACCTCGACGGAAGTGCCGTGGACGGCGAAGGCGCGGCGCAGGCGCTCGAGGTCGGCGCCAAGGTGGTCACGACCATGGCGGCCGCGACCGGAGCGCGGGTTCACGATCAGGAAAGGATGCATGACGTGTCAGCCCGTTCCAGCCACGTCCGGATTGCGGTTCGCTGCGGGAATGCGTCGTTCACCGTTTCCGGCCCGGCGCGTCGATTCTGCCACACGCGGCCGCCGATGACAAAGCCGAAGCCCCGCCACCTTTCGGCAACGGGGCATCGGCCTCAATCATCGCAGGCTGCTTCCGTCGCCGGAAGCGCCGCGAACTAGCGGAACAGGGCCTTGACGTCGCCGAAGCTGGCGTCCTCGACGGAGACCGGCAGGTACGGCGCGATCACGATGTTGCCGTACGGCGCCACATCGGTGATCCACACGCAGACGCCGACCATTTCGAAGCCATACTGCACGTGACGGGCAGGATCGTTGATCAGGACCTGCGAAACGTTGAAGGCGCCCGACGACGGCAGGTTGACCATCGTCTCGACGACCGACGAGAAGTCCGGCGCGAAGTCGCGGATGAAAGCCTTGGCGACGTGGGCCGAGGTCAGCGAGCTGGTCAGCACGGTGCCGGTGAAGTTCAGGGTCTGGCCGGCCAGCGAGCCGTCGTCCACCTGGGCGTACGAGTCGGCGTACATGATCTTCTGACCCACGCTGCCGGGGCCGCCGCCGGGCAGGTACCAGTACGGGTTGGGATCGTTGATCGAGTTCGGGCTCAGCGTCAGGTTCGAGCCGGAGTACGAGGCCACCAGGTCCGCGAAGCCCCAGACGCCGCCGAACTGGTAGACGTTGCTGAGGTCCCACACGTTCATGTAGGCGTTGGTGATCTTGGTGGGGTCGACGGTGACATCGGCGGCGAAGGCGCTGCCGGCGAACAGGGCGCAGATCACCAGGGCGATGATTGCTTTAGCACTGTGGCGCATGTTTGAGGCCTTTCGTTACGGGACGGGAGCGAACACATCGAGAACTGCGGGTTCTCACCGTCGCTCGGCAAGGCCCGCGGCGGATCGTCCCCAGACACCATTCTAGACTATGTTCGGTTTCCGAATCAAGTCCAAAATGGGCGTCGTGACTGCAAATTTTCTCCCAGGCCGGGAGATAGTTCGATCGTGGCGTCAAAAGCAGACCTTACTATATTGTAAATGCATTTATTGCAAGATGTTAAGTAAACACTGGTTCGCGTCAGGCGCCGTCGCGGTCCGCAACCACGAAAACGGTGGAAATCGCGGCAGCGACCGTTCCCGCACCCCCATTGACGATCGCGGAGGCCAGATGCCACTATCGGCATCGGTGCCACTGCAGCGAGCCAAACCACTCCCCCGGAAGGGCCGAGAATGCGCACGACAATCCGGTTCATCTGCTGCGTCGCCCTGTCGACGCTGCCGGCCTCGGCGGCGGCACTGGACCGGCCGGTGTTCGTGGTCCCCGAAATCGTCGTGATCGGGGTGCGCCCGGTGACCACGGCGGGCGGTGTTGCCGCGGTCGAGGTGCAGCCCGACTCCCTGGCGTTGCCGGCGGCTCCCACCCTCGCCGAAGTCTTCCGCGAACTGCCTCACCTGCATGTTCGCACGAACTCGCGCGGCGAGTCCGAGATCTCCGCGCGCGGCTCGGATTCGCGTCAGGTGGCCGTGCTCGTCGATGGTGTGCCCATCACCCTGGCCTGGGACTCACGCATCGACGCGTCGGTGATCCCCTCCTCGGCCCCGCAGGAACTGGGCTATGTGCGCGGACTTTCGTCGATGCTCCACGGCCCCAACGTGCTGGGCGGCGTGATCGACGTGCGCGTCGGCAGCGCGACGCAGTTGCCGGATTCCGGTTCGCATGCTGCAGGCCTGGAGGTCGATCATGGCGGCGCACTGGCCGGCGCCGCGGACGTCACGGTTCCGTTCACGGCGCGCGGCGGCCGCGGCGTGCTGCGCGCAGGCCTGGGCTACCGCGATTCGCCAGGCCAGGCACTGGCCCGCGGCATTGTCGAGCGACCGGGCGCCGATGAAGGACTGCGCCTGAACACCGACGCGCGGCTGGCCGACGGCTTCGTCTCCCTGCGTTACGCGCGCGACGACGGCGCCTGGATCTCGTTCGCGGGCCTGGGCATGAGCGGCAAGCGCGGCATCGCCGCCGAACTGGGGCTGCCGGATGCCGACGCGCGGTTCTGGCGGTACCCGCGCGTGTCGCGCGCGCTCACCGTGGCCTCGGCAGGAACCGGCGACCGCACCTCGCCCTTCGGCGGGCGCGGCGACCTCGAAGTCAGCCTGGGATTCGACGCCGGCAGGACGAATATCGACGCCTACACGTCGGCGGCCTACGACAGCGTGGCCGGCTTCGAGAACGGTCGCGACCGCACGCTCACGCTCAGGCTGCTGGGCGACCAGTCGCTGGGCGGCGCCGCCGAACTGCGCGGCGCGTTCACCGTCGCGGACATCAAGCACGACGAATCGTTGCCCGAGGGCGACTCCCGCTATCGCCAGCGCCTGTGGAGCCTGGGCGGCGAGACCGTATTGCGGCTGGTCGATCCCGGCGCGAAGGCGCGCTTCCTGCGCGTGGCGGCGGGCGCCGCCTGGGATGCCGCCGAGACGCCGGAGAGCGGCGGCAAGGAGTCGCTGGGTCGTCTCGACAGCTGGGGCGGGCGCCTGGGCCTGACCGGCGGGCTGGACGACGGCACCACGCAGATCCACGCGGGCGTCAGCCGCCGCAGCCGGTTCCCGTCGCTGCGCGAACTCTACTCCGGCGCGCTGAACCGGTTCGCGCCGAACCCGGACCTGCGTGCAGAGAACCTGGTCGCCTGGGAGGCGGGCATCACGGCGCGCGCCGGCCGTGGCGAGATCCAGGCTGTCGTCTTCCACAACCTGCTGCGCGATGCGGTCGTGCGCATCCGCCTGCCGGAGCCCGATCGCCGCTTCCAGCGCGTGAATCGCAACGAACTGCGCTCGACCGGCCTCGAGCTGACGGGATCACACAGCTGGCACCGCCTCTCGGCCACGGCGCACCTGACACTGCAGTCGGTGGAACTCACGGACACGGAGGACGGCTCTGCACAGCGTCCGGAAAACCTGCCGGAGATCGCGGGTGGACTCGGCCTGCGGGCCGACCTGTCACACAGCTGGTCGACGCGGCTCGACGCACGTTGGACCGGCGAGCAGTTCGCCGTCGACCCGACCAGCGGTGACGACAGCCGCCTTGCCCCCTCGGTCCGCCTCGACCTGGGCGCCATGCGCACGTGGTCACGCCATGTCGAGACCATTGTCGCGCTGGAGAACGTGGGCGATGTGGTCAGCCAGGACCTGATCGGGCTGCCACAGCCGGGGCGCACGCTGCGGGTGCAGATGCGGGTGCGGTGAGGGAACGTGCAGAACTGGTCGGAGCGTCTAGTTTTCCTCGGGCGTGTCCGCATCCGCATTCGCCGGCGATCCGGATTCCATCTCGCCGGCAAGGTAGCTCGCAACGACCTTGTCCGTCACCTCGTCCGTGACCACGACGCGATTCCAGTGCGACTTCTCCGTGTAGGCGTAGGCGCACGCCTGTGCCGCATAGCGGAACCGCCGCAGTCGGCTGCCCGATTGACGACGTTCGGCAGCCAGCGGCATGACAGCATGATTGAAGCAGTAGACCTTGTATCTTTCCATGGCGAGCGAACCCCCGGGCTTCACAAGACGGCGCCAGGGCTTCTCGCGATGGCACCACCCCAATGTACGCGCACCAGCGGTCGAAAGTATAAGACATTCTGAAATGACGGATTGCCGGCCTCGCAGCCCCGGGAACCGGCCAGGGGCCTCTGCCCTCCCGTTCACTGGCGGCATGGAGACAACAGACGGACGGCGCTAGAAGCGGCTGATAAGCCTCAGTTCAGCCCCCTCGAAGTCCGGGACAAGGTAGCAGGTGCCCGAAGTGCAGGCAGTACCCCCACGACGGGTGCCGACGAAAAGCGTGGCCTCGTGGTACCGGCTCACAGGCGCGCTGACAACCAGGCCCAACCACCGTCTGGGCTTCGTCTCGATGACTTCCGGGGTGAGGGGATCATCCTGCTCGTCGGGATCGTCGGAATACTCGGCCTGCAGCGCTAGGGTGCCCAGGCCCGCCCGGTCGACACCCAGGCCGAGGAAGGCGTTGTCGAACGTCGAGGCGACGTCAAAGGCGGTGCGTTCGGCGCGCTGGTATTCGGCAGCCACCCGGATCGACAGGCCGTCGCCCAGATCGCGCCGCAGGGAAATGCCACCCGTCCGATGGTCGGTAATGCCCTCGACTTCATCGCTGCCCGTGGCCGCGAAGACTTCCCAGTGCAGCGGGCGGAGCGGGTCCCCGCCCAGGGTGAGTGCGTCGAGCCGGTAGTGCCGCAGCCCGTTGATCTCGTTGTGAGCCCGGGCCGCATCGAACTGCAGCGCATGTTCTCCGGGCAGGGCGCCGATAACGGACAACTGGTGGCCGTCCTCCTTGTCGGCGAGCAGGAAGTGCGACATGCGGTTCAACAGGTGCTGCGACATCTCCGGCACCAGGTTCGGCGGGTCGTTCCAGCCCAGGGCGAAAGCATCGTAGTCCTTGGTCTCGAAACTGGCGCCCCAGCGGCGGTAGTTGAGCTGCGCGGCGGTGTACAGGGCGTGGGGCGCGGTCGCATCCGTCTCCAGCCCGTCCTTGAGCGGATTCCAAGACCGGCCGGCGTATTCGGCGTAGAACTGCAGATCGAGTTCATGGTCCGCCGCCAGCGCAGGCGCCAGTTCGGCGGCCCTCAGCGTCAGGTCGGCCGAGGCGTATTCGTCGAGCTCCGGCTGCGCGCCCGCCAGCTGGCGTTCGCCACGCAGGTAGCCCGCGCCGAGAACCAGTGAGGGATGGATCTCCAGCGCGGCGTGCCCGCCGGCCACGTGGCCGTCGCGGCGGGGAAGATCGGCGATGCCCGGCGGAGCGTCGGGATAGCGCACCGGCTCACCACCGAACGCGAGTGCCGACAGCGGCCCCCTGTCGAATTCGATGATCACGCCGTCCAGGCTTCGCGAGTCCACGTATTGCGACGGCGGGAACGTTGCGTCCCGCACCACGCCACGCAGCTCGAAGGCCCGGAACATCAGGCCGCGCCCCAGTGTGGCAAAGCCGTTGCCGACGTTCAGTCGCAGGCCGTCGGCTTCCCATTCGACGAATTTCATCGTCAGTTCGTCGTAACGGGCAGGCACGAATCCCTCGTCACGGGAAGGCCGGAAGCTCTCGAAGCGCAGGCCTGCGCGCAGCGCGGCCCGGCTGTATTCCAGGTCGAACTGGTCGAAGATGGAGACCGAAGCCGAGGCCTCGACCGTGGGGTCACGTCCCGTCTGCCACTGCAGCAGGTTGTCCGCGCGCACCGTCCCGGCGGCGTCCTCGGCGCTGGCACGGGGCGCAGCCGCGCCGGACAGCCACACCAGCCACGTCAACGACAGGCAGGCCACGGTCAGCGCGCGACGCGCGGTTGCCGTCACTTCACTGGCTCCGTCGGCGTTGCGGCAGGTGCCCCTGCCGGCGCAGCGGGCGCATCCAGCAGCGGCAGGAGCTCCTGTTCCAGGATCTCGATATCGCCTCGACGGAATCCCCGGTGCAGGGCCTGTATGCGGCCCTCGCGATCGATCAGGAAGGTCATCGGGATGGACTCCACGCGGTAGAGTCGCGCGGCCCGCTTGTCGGCGTCGATCAGGATCGGAAACGTCAGGCCCAGTGATCGCGCCGTGCTGGAGATCTTCGGACGGTTGCGCGGTTCATCCGTGCTGACCGCCAGGATCGTCAGGCCCCGCGCGGCGTAGCGCTCGTGCAACGTCTGCAGCTCCGGAAGGGATTGCTTACAGGGGCCGCACCAGGTCGCCCAGAAATCGACGATCACCGGGCCGCGCTCCAGGGCCGCCGCCAGGGACATGCGTTCACCGGTGGTGCTCTCGAGTGTGAAAGCGGGCGCCGGACCCTGGTCCTGATCGGCAGCCGCGACGTCGCCCGTGAACGGCAACGCCGCGGCCAGGAGGATCAGGACCAATGGCAGGCGGCATCGGCACGAGACATCGGATCGGGTCCCGATCATGCCTTCTCCTATTTCAACAGGGTCACGAAGCGCGACTGGCTCTTGCCGTCGACCGCGAGCTCGACCAGGTAGCTGCCGCTGGCCAGGGTCAGGCCCGCGTCGTCGCGGCCGTCCCAGACCATCGTGTAGTCCTGGTCCGCGCCCTGGCGTTCGTCGACCAATGTCCGCAGCACACGGCCCTGCACGTCAAGGACGCGCAACCGCACCGGCAGATCGCCGCTGCCGTCGATCCGGTAGGCAAGGTTGATACTCGGGTTGAACGGGTTCGGATAGCCCGGCTTCAGGAGGAACCCGTCGCGCGCCAGCGGCGGGACGTCCGAGGTCAGGTCCGCCAACGCCGCACTGACAGCGGCACTCGTCTGGGCGAGATTCCAGCCGCTGCGGCGGAACTTGATGATCCCGTCGCCACCGACCACGAAGAACACGTCCTGCGCCGTGGCGTAGCTGTTCCCGATGGCGGTGGAGCCGCCGTACAACGCAGGGTAGGTGATGCCGGTGACCGAGAGGAAGACGTTCGTCTGCGCGAGGGTGCCGCTCCACATCTCCAGCCCCAGGGCCTGGAACGAAGGACCGGCGAAGCTGGCTGCCATGGTCTGGGTGGACGGCCCCGCCGCCCGACAGCTGCTTCAGGAATGGCCGAACATGAACAGGAACTTGACCTTGCCGTCGTAGTCGGAAAGGCTGTGGGTCTGGCCGGTCGTGCTCTGGAGCGTGAATCCGGCCGCGACTTCGCCGACCTGACCGGTGGCGCGGGCATTGCCGGCCACCAGCGTGACCAGGGCCAGGACCACTCCTGCTGCGGGGAACACTCGGGTGATGCGCATGGCGGCTCCGTCTCTGGTTTTCAATACTGGGTGTCGGTCCCGGTCATTGAAGATTCTGGATGGTTTTCGTCATCATTCTACAGGCAGGGATCGGCATCGTCAAGCGGGTTGCCGGTCCAGACATGGAATGCCCGTGAAACCGTCCACGCGGTTCTCCGAGTGGTAATCGTCGGACGACTGTCGGGCTGGGGGCTGGCTTCTTCTACCCATCCAGCGCGAAGCCGATCTTCAGCGTGACCTGCCACTCAGCCACCTTGTCGTTGTCTATACGCCCGCGTGTTTCGACAACTTCGAACCAGCGCATGTTGCGAACGGACTTCGCTGCGTGTTCGACAGCGTTCTTCACGGCATCCTCGATCGAGGTTGCGGATGTCCCGGTGATCTCGATCTTCTTGTAGACCCGATCCGACATGTGAATCATCCCTTCGCTTCGACGGTGTGTCACGATCCCCGCCATCCGATCGCGGGATCCCTGAATCCCAATGTGGCCGGGTTCGCGCGATCCTGCCACTGGTCCCGGGTCACCCCGCCTGCCGACGACTACCGGGCCGCCGAACCTGCCTCGCCGACGGCCAGGCGGCGGTCCGCCGCACGGGCGTGCCCCTCCAACCCTTCCAATCGCGCCAGGGCACGTGCGTCGGCCGCCAGGGTCGCGGCGGCCGCCAGGTCATCGATCCGCAGCCAGGTCCGCACGGCTAGGAAATCGCCCACCCACAGCCCGCCGCGCAGACGGGCCGCGCCGCCTGTGGGCAGCACGTGATTGGGGCCGGCACCATAATCCCCGAGCACTTCGGCGGCGCCGGCGCCCAGGAACAGGCCGCCGAAGGCTGTGAGACCGGCGGTGACCCGGCTATCGGCTGCGTTCCATTGCAGGTGCTCGGGGGCCAGGCGGTTGCACAGGGCCACAGCTTCGGCCGGGCTCGCCGCGCGCACGGCGTACCCGCCGGCCAGCGCGGCGCGCGCGACCGCCGCCGTCGGCAAGGTCGCCAGTTGTTTTTCCAACTCGGTTTCCACCGCCTCGATCACGCCGTCGTCCAGTGCCACCAGAACCGGCCGCGCCGAGGGTCGTGCTCGGCCTGCGCCAGCAGGTCGGCGGCCACGATGGCGGGTTCGGCGCCGGCGTCGGCCACCACCACGAGCTCCGACGGGCCGGCGGCGCCGTCGGTTCGCACGCGGCCCTCGACCGCGCGTTTTGCCGCCGTCACCCAGATGTTGCCCGGGCCCACCACGGCCTCGCAGGCCGGCACCGATTCCGTGCCCCAGGCCAGCGCGCCGATCGCCTGCGCGCCGCCGGCCGCCAGCAGGCAGTCGGCGCCGGCCGCCGCCGCGGCCGCCAACACGACGGGTTCGGGACGGGGGCAGGCGACGACCACGGTCGCCACGCCGGCTGCACGCGCGGTGACGGCCGTCATCAGCACGGAGGAAGGCAGCGGATGGCGGCCGCCGGGCGCATAGCATCCCGCCGCAGCCAGCGCCGTCACGCGGTGTCCGGCGCTGCCGCCGGGAACCTCCAGCGAGAGATCATCCAGCGCGCGGCGCTGCGCCTCGGCAAAGGCGCGGATGCGGCCGGCCACGCGCAGCAACAGGGCCTGCACATCGGGGGCACACGAAGCCAGCGCTACGTCTAGCGCCCGCCGGTCGTAGAGCAGCGGCCGGTTATCCGTCCAGCCATCGTGTTGGGCGGCAAGTCGACGCAGGGCGGCATCGCCACCTAGCCGCACGTCCTCGACGATGCGCGCGGCGCCCTCGCACACCTCGGGCGAGATGAGGGCCGCAGCGCTGCCGGTCACTTCGGCCGCGTCGAGGCGACGCAAGATCGTGTTGGCGTTGGGCATCACGAATTCCCTTCCCGACCGGCATTGTTGCGGACCTTGGCGTCGCCCCGGCGCCGTGTCACCTTGCGCTCGCGGTGATCGAGATGCCTGCCCACGTCCTCCCAGCGGCCGCCCGCGCGCGCCAGCGCGACCAACGCGAAGTAGATGACGTCGGCCGCTTCGGCGGCGACGTGGTCGGGTGAGCGTGCTGTGGCCAGTTCCATCGCCTCTTCCTGGAGCTTCTCCGCGAGCAGGGCGGGATCGTCCAGCAGGCGCCGTGTGTACGAACCCGGTGGGCTCGCTACCATGCGTTCGGCCAGACGTCGGGCGAGGCGAGGCGCGCCGTGGTCCTCGCCCCAGCAGGTACGCGCACCGGTGTGGCAGAAGCCGCCGCCATGTTGGCGCACCACGGCGCGCAGCGCATCCCTGTCGCAATCAAGGTCGAGGCCCAGCAGGTCCTGCGTGCAACCGCTGTCCAGCCCCTTGACCCACAGCCCGCGGCGCCTCGAGTGGTAGACACCGCGGCCCGTGGCCAGGGCTTCGCGCACACTTGCGGTGTCGGACCAGGCCAGGCCCAGGGCGATCCCGTGCTCGTCACACACCACCGTGGGCCAGGGGCCTTCCGGCAGGCGCGCCGCCAACGGCGCCACGAACGCATCGGCCAGGTCCAGCACTCCCGTGTAGAGGGCCATGCCGACCTGCACATCGCAGCCGGCTGCGTCCAGAACGGCGACCTCGGCGGCACTGCGCACCCCCCCGGCCACGGTCAGGCGCGCCGGGGCTGCGGCCGCGACAAGGTCCCGCGCCAGCCCGGCATCGAGGCCGACCATGCGCCCTTCACGTTCGACGAAGGTCACCAGGAAGCCGCCGCACAGCCCGCGAAGTTCGGCCATGCGCTCGGTCACGCCGCGGCCCGTGCCTCGCGTCCAGCCTTCGACGACCACCTCGCCGTCGCGCGCATCCAGGGCCACGATCACCCGTTCGGGCGGCAGCTGGCACAACAGCCCGGGCGTGGCCGCAGTGCCGATGATGATGCGCTCGGCGCCCGCATCCAGCCATCGCCGCGCCTGCTCCACGCTGCGGATGCCGCCGCCCACGCGGCAACGCGCAATGTTCAACAGCTGCGCGATCAACGCGGCGTTGTCGCCCGTGCCGAGGGCCGCATCCAGGTCGATGACCGCGATCTCGCCCACGCGGCCGAACCGCGCGGCCAGGGGTACGGGATCGCCTGCCTCCAGCGCCAGGTCACGTCCGCCCACCAGCTGCACCGTGCGGCCGCCCTGCAGGTCGATGCTCGGCACGATCATGGCCGCACCTCCACACCCCGGGCAGCAAGCTCCAGCTTGAGTTCGCGCACAGCCCACACTCCGTCGTGGAAGATGCTCGCCGCGAGCACCGCGTCCGCACCGGCGGCCACCGCGGCGGCCATGTGCGCCGGCGTCGCACCACCCCCGACGCGACGATGGGCACGTCGACGGCGGCGCGCACTGCGGCGACCAGTTCCAGGTCGTAGCCGGTGCCGGTGCCGTCGCGGTCCCAGCTCGTCAGCAGGATCTCGCCCGCACCGAGGCGCGCGCCCTCGCGCGCCCACGCCGACACCTGCAGCGCTTCGGGCTGACGGCCGGAGCGCGTCGTCACGGTCCAGCCACCGCGGCCATCGGCCTGCGCATCGATGGCCAGGACCACGCACTGGCGCCCGAACTCCGCAGCCAGTTCGCCCAGCAGCGCGGGCCGGCGCACCGCCGCGCTGTTCACCGCCACCTTGTCCGCGCCCGCCCCCAGCATCGCTCGCGCCTGGTCACGGCAGGTGATGCCGCCACCCACGGTCAGGGGCACGTCCAGGCCGCGGCGCACCGCATCGACGGTGCGCACACGCGCGCCGCGATCCTCCAGCGTGGCCGTCACGTCCAGCAGCACGACCTCGTCGGCGCCCTGCGCGGCATAGGCCGCGGCCTGCTGCGCAGGGTCGCCGGCATCACGCAGGTCCTGGAAGCGCACACCCTTGACCACGCGTCCGTCGCGCACGTCGAGGCAGGGTACGATCCTCACTGTTGCCATGGAGACATCTCCTGTTCCGCGTCTTCCAGCCAGGCGCGCATCAGGCGCGCGCCCCAGGCTCCGGACAGTTCGGGGTGGAACTGGCAGGCCAGCACGCCGCGCCTGCGCGCCGCGGCCAGGAAGGTCCCGCCATGGTCGGCGGCCAGGGTCTGCCAGCCGCCGGCGTGCAGCCGCTCCAGGGCCCCGCCCGGCACGGCGTAGGAATGGGCGAAGTAGGCGTGTGCCCCGGCGCCATCCCCCGCCGAACCTGCCACGGCGCACCAGCCCAGGTTGGGTACCCGCGCCACCGCCGGCAGGCGCCGCACGCGCGCGGGGATGACGCCTAGGCCACGGTCGCCCGGCGCTTCGTCGCTCCCTTCGCACAGCAGTTGCAGGCCCAGGCACACCGCCAGCGTGGGCAGGCCGGCCAGTGCCCGCTGGCGCAGCGACGAAGCCAGGTTGCGCGTGTGCAGGTTCGCGAGGCCGGGGCCGAAGGCCCCGACGCCGGGCAGCACGACGCGGGCGGCGCGCGCCAGGTCGTCGGGATCGGCGACGAGACGCGTCGTCGCACCGAGTCGCTGCAGCGCCACCTCCATGGAGCGCACGTTGGCAATACCCGTATCGATGATCATCACGTCGCTCATCCGAGCACCTCCTTCGTGCTGCGCACGGGTCCATCGGTAACCGCCAGGGCCGCCCGCAACGCCAGGGCCAGCGCCTTGAAGGCGGCTTCTGCGCGGTGGTGGTCGTTGCATCCACGCTGCACATCGACGTGCAGGTTGAAACGCCCCTCCATGGCCAGCGTCACCAGGGCGTGCGTCACGTTCTCGCACGCCATGTCGCCGATCGAGGGGCGCTCCAGGCCCAGGGCGACCTCCGCCCAGGGGCGCCCACCGAGATCGACTGCCACATCGGCAAGGGCTTCATCCATGGGCACGCGTGCCCAGCCGAAGCGCGCGACCGCCCCCCTGCACGCGGCCACTTCGCACAGGGCGCGGCCAAGCACCAGCGCGCAGTCCTCGGCTGTATGGTGGTCGTCCACATGCAGGTCGCCCTTGCAGGTGAGCTCCAGGTCCCAGCCTGCGTGCCGCGCCAGCGAGGCCAACAGGTGGTCCAGGAAGCCCAGCCCGGTGGCGATCGAACTGCGGCCCGCCCCATCGGGATCGAGGCGCAGTGTTACGTCCGTCTCGGCCGTCGTGCGGTTCAGTTCGACGATGCGATTGTTCATGGCAGCAGCTCCTTGAGCTCGTCGAGGGTGGTGATGATGCGGGCAGCGCCGGCAACCTCGAGGGCCGCACCGGTGTCGTCGGCCGCCGCCGGCGGCCGGATGCCGATCGGCAGCACGCCTGCGGCCCGGGCTGCAGTGATGTCGTCTGGCGTGTCGCCCACCATCCAGGCGCGTTCAATGCCGAGGCGCCGCAGCGCCTCGCGCACGGGTGCCGGATCGGGTTTGGGCGCCGCGTCGTCGCGCGAGACCATGCACGCGAACAGGTCGCTCAGCCCGAAGCGGTCCAGGAAGCGCAGGGCTTCGGCGCGCGGCCGGCCGGTGACGATGCCCAGGGGCAGGCGCGCGGCCAGTTCGGCCAGCGTGCGGCGCGAAGGAATCAGCGATTCGCGCTCGCACAGTCCGGGTCGCCCGTCGCCGCCCAGATAGTGTGCCTGGAATTCCGCCACGACCTGCGCCAGCGGGACATCCAGCCCGCGTTCCAGGAGCAGTCGCCGGGTCACTTCCCAGTCGTCATTGGCGCCCGGCACCGCCTTGGCGGCAGCGACCTGTTCGCGCGTAACCGTGAAGCCGTGGTCGGCCAGGACGGCGCCGATGCAGGCGCGGTAGCTGTGGCCTTCATCGGCGATCACGCCGTCCATGTCCAACAGCAGCGCCTGGGGGGCCAGCGCCACGTCCAGCGCGCGTGTCAGCCGCGAGGCTTCGGCCTCGTGTCCAGGACAGGTGATGCGCAGCCACTGATCCAGCTGTCCGTGCCCGGGCCAGGCGCGCACGCTGACCCCGAGCGCCGCGAGCCCCGCACCAGTGAAGGCTGCGTCGCGCGGCCGGCAGAGCACGAAATTGCCTTTGCTGGGCAGCGGCTGCGCGCCCAGTTGCGTCAACTGGGCCGTGAGCTCCTTGCGTGATGCGCGCGCGAACGCCACGCCGGCCTCCATCGCGGCGGCTCCGGTGGCGAGCGCTTCGCGCGCCAGGTCCACGCTGGGGCCCGACACCGCGTAGGGCTGGCCACAGCCCCGGAGCTCCGCGATCAGTTCCTCCGGACCCAGCAGGCAACCGATGCGGAGGCCGGCCAGGCCCCACGCCTTGCTGAGGGTGCGCAGCACGAGGGTGCGCGGCAGTGTCAACGCGAACCGGGTCAGGTCCTCGTCCGCGAACTCGGCGTAGGCCGCATCGAGCAGCAGCGGCACGTCGCGGGTCTTCCGGCGCAGGCGGCCCAGTTCCTCGGCCGTCACGACGGCACCGGTCGGGTTGTTGGGGCTGACCACGGCCAGCAGCCCGGTGCCCGGCCCCACGCAGGCGGCGACCGCCGCGACCGGGTACGCGCCTTCCCACCACGACACCGTGCGCAGGCGGCCGCCGGCCAGGCGTCCGTGGCGCGCAAACATCTCGAACGTCGGCTCGGTCAGCACCAGTTCGCGGCCGCCGCCCAGGAAGCGCCGGCAAAGCCGGTCGATGCCGCCGTCACCGCCGGCGGTGACGAGCACGCATCCGGAAGGCACGGCGAAGCGCGCTGCAAGATCCGCTTCGAGTCCGCTGGTGTCCGGATAGCGGCGCAGCGCCTCGATCGCCCCCGGCCAGCGGCCGGACAGATAGTCGGGCGCCGGGCCCTCGTTGGCGTCCAGGCGCACGGCGCCCGGCGGCGCCGGCTGGCGGCGATAGGCTCCCCCCACGGGCACGGCATTCTTCGCTGCCGGCTTCATGGCACGATCTGGCTGGGTTCGGTGACCACGATGTCGGTGCCGCCCTGTTGCCGGATACGCGGGATCAGAAGTGCCAGGCCGTCGCGGGGAACGGCGACCTTCACCGCGAAGCCCGCCGAGCCACGCAGGCTGCTGACCGTCGGCTCGCGCATGCAGGGCAGCACCGCCACGAGGCGGTCGAGATCGGCCGCGGAAACGTTCACCTCGAGCATCACGCGACGACGAGCCTCGAGCACCGACTGCAGCAACAGCGCCACTTCCTCGATGCGCGCACGACGGCGCCGATCGGCCCAGGCCGGACGACTGGCATACATGCGGGTCGAACTGGCGAGCAGGTCCTCGAGGATGACCAGTCCGTTGGCGCGCAGCGTGGCGCCGGTTGCGGTATTGTCGACGATGCAGTCCGCATCCTCGGGTGGGAAGACCTCCGTGGCGCCGTAGCTGCGCACCAGGCGGGCGGTCACGGCACGGCGCTCCAGCCAGCGGGTGGCCAGTCCCACGTACTCGGTCGCCACCACCAATGCCCGGCCCGGCAGCGCGCCGTCCTCCAGCAGCGACGCCGGCGCGGCTGCGACCACGCGCACCGGATCCAGGCCCGTGTCCAGGACCTCGACCAGGTCGGCTTCCAGTTCCTCGACCCAGTCGGCGCCGACGAACCCCAGGTCGCGCGTCCCGACCTGCAGCATCTCGACGATGTTCTGGGGCTTGAGCAGCTTGACCTCGCAGGCAGGCAGCGAGACGCTCGCGCGGTAGTCGCGTTCGCCGCTGGTCACCGCGATGCCGGCGTCAGCCAGCAGGCGCAACACACCGGCCTGCATCCGGCCCTTGGGCAATCCAAGGCGCATGGAGGCGATGTCGGCAAGCGGTCGCTCGGCTGATGAGGCCACAAGATCGTTCAGCGGTTGCATGGCACCTTCCCGTTTCGGGCCGGTGCCCCGGGAGGGCGTCGCGCGGGCGAGGGTCAGGGGAGATCAGGACCTGCACCAACGACGAACGCCGACCCGAGGGCCGGCGTTCGTGGTTGCTTGCGATGGACCGTCAGGTACGCAGCAAAGCCGAATCGCCAACCCCGGGGCGGGGATGATGATGATGCCGGCTATGGTGATGCCGTGACCTGATGGCCATCGTGAGATCCTTTCGGGGACACCACCGATGGTGCCCGCGTTCGACCAGATTACGACGGCTCGTCCTGGATGTCAAGGGGCCCATCACCCGGGAAGCGCAGGCCTGCCGCTGCGGCTGCCGAATCGAGGGATGCGCCGACGAGGCAGCTGCTGTACCTTCGGGAACCCGACATTCGACCCGTCCGACCGCCGCATCCCCGGAGGTTTCCACGTGGCCGAGAAGGCACGATCCATCCCCACCCCAGGGCACGGCTTCGGCACGCTGCCGGTCTACTTCGCCGCCGTCAGCACCATCCTCGGTGCCGTGATGTTCCTGCGATTCGGGTACGCGGTCGCCAATGTCGGCCTGATCGGGGCCATCGGGATCATTGCGCTCGGGCACCTGGTGACGATCCCGACTGCCCTGGCCATCGCCGAGATCGCGACCAACCGGCGCGTGGAGGGCGGCGGCGAGTACTTCATCGTTTCGCGCTCGTTCGGAACCACGATCGGCGGGGTCATCGGACTGTCGCTCTACCTGTCGCAGGCCATTTCCGTGGCATTCTACATGCTGGCCTTTGCCGAGGCGTTCACGCCGCTGGCCCCGTGGTTCAATGAGACGTTCAACCGTGCATTCGACACACGATTCGTCTCCCTGCCGGCAGCCGCGATCCTGTTGACGGCGGTCTGGTACAAAGGGGCGGGCGGCGGCGTCAAGCTGCTCTATGCCGTCGTCGCCGTCCTTGCCGCATCGCTGGTCGCCTTCTTCATGGGCAAGCCCGTCGACGGCTTCGAGGCCCAGGGCGCGTCACTCACGGCGCGCCTGGCCAATGGCGATTCGTTCTTCGTCGTGTTCGCGATCTGCTTCCCGGCCTTCACGGGCATGACCGCCGGCGTCGGCCTGTCGGGCGACCTGCGCAATCCACGGCGCGCCATTCCAGCCGGCACGCTGGCGGCAACAGCCACCGGCATGGCCGTGTATCTGGCGCTGGTGATCAAGCTGACCTGGTCGGCCCCGATCGACGACCTGGCGAGCGACCAGTTGATCATGTCCCGCATTGCCGCCTGGGGCCCCTTGATCCTCATCGGCCTTGGAGCGGCCACGCTCAGCTCGGCACTCGGCTCGGTTCTGGTGGCGCCGCGAACCCTGCAGGCGCTGGGAGCCGACCGTAACGTCCCGTTGCGCGCGGCCAACCGCTGGCTGGCGCGCGGCACGGGCAACGCGAACGAGCCGCGCAATGCGACCCTCGTGACGGCCGCGCTGGCCATGGCGATCATCGCACTGGGGAACGTTGACTTCGTCGCGCGTATCATCTCGATGTTCTTCATGGTCACCTACGGCTCGCTGTGCGCCATCAGCTTTCTCGAGCATTTTGCCGCCCGCCCCAGCTACCGCCCGGGCTTCCGCTCGCGCTGGTACATCAGCCTGTTCGGCGCGCTGATCTGCCTGTTCATGATGTTCCAGATGGATCCGCTGTACGCCCTGCTCGCGCTGGCCCTGCTCGTCGGGCTTTACCAGCTGATCCGCTGGCAAAAGGGCGGCGCCTCGGACGACATCGCCGCCATGTTCGAGGGCGTCATGACGCAGACCACGCGGTATCTCAACGTACAGTTGCAGTCACATCGCCGGGTCATCGGGAACGCGGAATGGCGACCGAGCATCATTATGGTCAACAGCCGGACATTCGAGCGCCGTGCGCCGCTGAACCTCATGCGCTGGCTGTCGCACCGCCACGGATTCGGCATGTACCTGCACTACATCCAGGGTGCGCTCGATGCGCGAACCTACGCCGAGGGCCAGGAGGTGCAGCGGCAACTGGTCGAGATGGCGCGCCTGCAGAAGAGCGCGGTGTACATGGGCACCATCATCAGCCCATCCCTGACGACGGCGCTCGCACAGAGCCTTCAGGTGCCGGGCGTCTCCGGCATGCACAACAACTGCGTGATGTTCGAGTTCTCGATCCATGACGAGCAGCGCGTACTGACGGAAGTCGTCGACAACTGCCTCTTCGTGGCCGATACGGGCATGAGCCAGATCGTGCTGCGCCACGGCGACCTCCATTTCGGCGAACGAAAGCACGTCCACGTCTGGCTGACCTGGAACGACACCGAGAATGCCAACGTGATGATCCTGCTTGGCTACATCCTGGCCGGCCACTCCGACTGGAAGGACGTCGCCATCCGCGTCTATTTGGCCTACCCGCGCGATGACGTGCGCGAGCGCCGAGCCGAGATCAAGGCGCTGATCGCCGAGGGCCGCATGCCCGTCTCGGAGGTGAACATTCGCTTCATGCCTGTCAACGACGTCGATTCGTTCCGCGAAGCCGTGGCCCGCTACTCGTCCACGGCCGACCTGACGATCCTCGGCTACGACATGCAGGGGTTGCGGGAACGGCGCGAGGATCTGTTCCGCAAGCACTCGAGGCTGGGTGACGTGCTGTTCGTACACTCGCCGATGGGCATCAACATCCGCTGACGGCTGAGCCGGCCCCCCCCCCCCCCGCCCCCCCCCCCGGCCCCCCGGGGGGCGCCCCCCCCCCCGGGGGCCGGGGGGGGGGGGGGCGGGGGGGGGGCCCCCGGCGGGGGGGAGCTCCCCCCGGAGGCGGGGAAGGGGGGCCCCCCCCGCCCCCGGGGGGCCCCCCCGCCCCCCCCCCCGCGCTGGCCCCCCCCCCCCGCCCCCCCCCCCCCGCCCCCGGCCCCCCCCCGGGGGGAAAAAAAGGGGGGGCGGCGGGCCCCCCCGGGGCGCGGGGGGGGCGGCGCGGCGGGGGCCCCCCCCCGCCCGGGGGGGGGCGGCGCGGGGGCGGCCGGCCCCCCCCCCCGGGCCCCGGCCCCCCCCCCCCCCGCCCCCCCCCCCCCCCGGGAAAGGCCCCCCCCCCGCGGCGCGCGGGCGGGGCCCCCGCCGGGGCGGGGCCGGGGGGGGGGGGGGCCCGCCGCCCCCCCGCCCCCGGCGCGGGGGGGGGGGGGGGGGGCCCCGCCCCCCCCCCGCCCCCCCCCGGCCCGGCCCGCGGGGACCCACCCCGCCCCCCGGCCCCCCGGCCCCCCCCCCGGGCCCCGCCCCCCCCCCCCCCCGGGGGGGGGGGCGGCCGGCCGCCCCCCGCCCCCCCCGCCCCCCGCCCCCCCCCCCCCCGCCCCCCCCCCCCCCCCCCGGGGGGGGGGCGCGGCCGGGGGGGGGGGGGGGGGGGGGGCCCGCCCCGGGGGGGGCCCCCCCGCAAAACCCCCCGCCCCCCCCCCCCCCCCCCCCCCCCCCCCCCCCCCCCCCGCCACAGGCCCCCCCCCCCCCGCCCCCGGGGGGCGCCCCGCGGCGCCACACCCCGCCCCCCCCCCGGGGGGGGCGCCCGGGGGGGGGCGGGGGGGGGGGGGGGGGGGGCCCCGGGGGGGGGGGGGCCCCCCCGGGGGCGCCCCCCCCCCAAGGGGGCCCCGCCCCGGGCCCGCCCCCCGCCGGGGGGGGGGCCGCCCCGGGGGGGGGGGGGGGGCCGCGGGGCGGGGGGGGGGGGGGGGCGCCCGGGGGGCGGGGGGGGGGGGGGGGGGGGGGGGGGGGGGGGAGGGGGGGGGGGGGGGCGGGCCGGGGCGGTGGCCGCCTGGGGGGGGGGGGGGGGGGGGCGGGGCCCCGGGGGGCTTTTGAAGGGCCCCGGGTGGGCCCCCCCCCCCCCGGGGGAGGGGGGGGGGGCCGGGGGGGGGGGGGGGGACGGCCGCGCCCCGGGGCCGGGGGGGGGGGGGTTTTGCCGCCGACCCCCCCCCCCCGCGGCCGCCCGCCCCCTCGGGGGTTGGGCCCCCGCCCGGCGGGGGGCAAGAGCGCCGGCCGTCAGCGCGCCTTCTCGTCGCGCAGCAGATCCCCAAACACGGTCTTGCCCGCCATGGCCGTGGTCGCGCCCCAGGTGAGCAGCGCCAGGAAGATCGCTGCGGGCAACAGCGCGCGGTTCGCGTACCAGGCCGAGAAGTCGAGTGTCGCCACCGTCGACGACATCACCGTGCCGACGAACGCGGCGGTGAACGCCGGCAGCAGGCCGAAACGCACCAGCACGAAGAGCAGCACGGGGACATTAAGCGCAGTGACGGCCAGGGCAATCGGCCAGCCTTCCGTGGGCGCCATGCTCGTGATGCTGACGACCCCGATCAGGATGCCGGCGGCCAGCGCCGCCGTGGAGTTGCGCCTGAGCGCCAGGCGCAGCAGGAAGAGCTGCACGAGCGTGTTCAGCACATTCAGGATGCTGACGGACGCCGCGTACGAAAGGTTGAAGCCGGTCCCGCCATGACCCGCCAGGGACGTGAGCATGCTGCCGGAAAGGCGCGTCGGCAGGCTGGCCAGCCCCATTGCCGTGAACGCGGCGACGACCGCAAGTGAAGCCGCCGCCATCACCGCGCCGGCCACCGAACCGACGAGGATGTCGCGCCCGACCAGCGGATCGCGAGCCCGGCCCGAGACCAGGCGCGCCCACGACACCAGCATCCGCGGCCAGAGCCGCCGCACGTAGGGCTCGAGAGCCACGTAGGCCAGCCACATCTGCACGGCGTGGGTCAGGGAATGGCCCATCGCCCTCCCGCCGACCATTTCCCACAGCGTGGCCTGCAGTCCGATCTCGCGCAGCGGGGTGTTGAAGACCGCCTCGAGCATGTTGACCGCGAAGACGAACAGCGCCAGGCGCGTCGCCCCGCGCCGGTCGCCGCGGCCGAGCCTGAGGTTGCGCACGGCGAAGTAGGCGCTCACAAGCAGGCTGAGCAGCCCGTCCAGCATCAGGCCGATCCAGCCGTAGATACCGCCGTTGTCCACCGGTTTCGGTTCCAGCGGCGCCGTGGACCGGCCCCAGTCGTGGGTGATCGAGAACCAGGCCAGGCGGCCGCCCCGCACAGCGCCCATGCGCAGCGTGACGGGCTCGTCGTCACGGCCGGGCAGCCGGCCCTGCCAGGCGGCCACCTCGTCGCAGGCGATGGGCAGCGGCGGCGCCGGCGTGATCCTCGTGAACAGCGTGGAATCGAGGCCGGCCGCCGCGAAGAACACGCTCCAGTCCGGCTTGCCGCCGGGACGTGCTTCCACCGAGTCCGGCGGGATGGCCTGGAAGCCGACCAACTTGCCCGCGGGGTCGAGCAGGACGCAGGCCCGACCCGACATGAGCGGCGACGGGCTGTCGACCGTGACGACCTCGGAGTGGAAATTGGCGTGCTCGAGCGGATCCGGGCTCCAGCGCCGCCAGTAGAACGCCGGGCTGCCGCCCCGCGTCACTTCGGCCGTGTCGCGCCGCAGGTGCTGGAGGTGCGACTGGTTCAGGTCGAAACCCTCGGCCGTGTGGCCGGGGATCTCCTCGAAGCAGCCGGACTTCTCGAGAAGATCACTGGCCCGCACCGTGAGGACGGATGCCGGCTGCGTGAAGGGTCGCAACGCGGGGCCGACCAGCCCGCACCACAACCCGACAGCCACCAGCCCCAGCGCCACGGCGCCGAACGCCACGGTCGTACCCAGTCCGCCGCGGTCGCCGGCATTGGCCACCAGCTCCGGCGACGGCGTCTCGCCGGCGGCCAGCGCCGCGGCCAGCGGGTCGCCGCCGGGCAGGGCCCCGAGCACCGCGTACGCCGAGGCGGGGCGCGACTCCGGGTCGGTTTCGAGGCAACGCTGCACGACGCGCTCGACGGCCGGATCGAGGTCGCGCACCAGGTCGGTCAGGCTGGTGAACGAACCGGATTCCTGTTGCAGCCGCATGTCGGCCAGGCTGGTGGCGGTGAAGGCGCGCTTGCCGGTGAAGATCTCGTACAGCACCAGGCCCAGTGCGTAGATGTCGCTGCGCGCTGAGACCCGCCCTTCCTTCAACTGTTCGGGCGCCATGTAGCCGGGTGTACCGGCAATGCGTCCATCCCGCGCCAGTTCGTCCGCCAGCCCGGCCAGGCCGAAGTCGGTGATGCGCGCGCGCCCGCGGCCGTCGATCATCACGTTGGCGGGCTTCAGGTCGCGGTGGAGCATGCCCGCTTCATGCGCGGCGGCCAGGCCCAGGCAGACCTGGCGGGCGATCTCGATCGCCTTGTCGGAGGAGGGACGGCCCATCCGGCGCAGCACCGAGGCGAGGTCCTCGCCGTCGATGTACTCCATGGACAGGAACACGTGGCCGTCGATCTCGCCGATGTCGTACACGCGGCAGACGTTCGGGTGCGCGATCTGGCGCGCGACGCGGACCTCGTTCCGGAATCGCGCCAGTTCCGCCGCGTTCCGCGACACGGACTCGGGCAGGAACTTGAGCGCCACCGACTGGCCCAGTTCGAGGTCGTCGGCGCGGTAGACCTCGCCCATGCCCCCGCGACCGAGCAACGCGACGATCCGGTAACGGGTGCCCAGGCGCGTGCCCGTCTCGAAGCGGCCGTGGTAGCTGGCGGCGGAGGCCGGGGCACTGCCGGCGACTGTTGCGTCGTCGAGACGGGGCGCCGGCGCCTTGTGCGTGGCGGCGAGCGTCTCGTCGGCGGGAGCCGGCGCCGCGGCGGGGGCACAGGCACCGGGGCGGCGCAGGCGGGGCAGAAGCGCCCGCCCTCGGGCAGCGCCTGGGCGCAGCGGGTACAGAATGCCATCCGGCCGGACCAGCCTTTCGGGTCGCGTGCGACGCTGCGGGGAACGGCGAATAGCCCTGAGGTGGTTCGTGCATCCCAGTAAGATGCTGGGAGATTCTATCACGTTCCGGGGCCGGCCGCCATCCCCGCGAGGAAAACGCCGGGGGTATTGACGCGCTTCCATCGCCGGGCCTAACATCATGGCGTGCGCACCGCCACGGCCACGACCGCCGCTTCACTTCGGCTGGTCTGCACATCGCGACGGAAGGCGGGCGCCCCGCTTCGATGCCCGCGAAAGGACAGCCGACCGATGAAGCTGATCTATCGCTGCCTCTGCGCGGTTCTCGGCGCTATCCTCGGCACCGGCTGCAGCAGCAACTCCACAGAGCCGGTCGAATACGGCCCCATGCCCGAGTACGGCGTGCCGACGGCCAGGATCCGCCTGGACGGCCGGGTTCTCGACTCCGTCGGGACGCCCATCGCAGGGATCGAAGTCGCCCTCGCCGAAGCCCCCGCCGACACCACCGATGCAAACGGCCACTGGTCGATCGCGCAGGACGGCGCCTACATCCCCTGCATCGACAGCAACACGAGTGCCTGCACCGTCGCGGCTTCCGACATCGATGGCGCGGCCAACGGCGGCCCTTATCCCACCGTCGAGGTGACGTTGGACCTGGCGCAAACCGCGCCGGGCAGCGGCTACCTGGACCTGGGCACGTGGGAACAGCACGGCGTGGACATCACGATGACGGATGCCGCCGAATACGGTCCGCCCCTGGCCCGCAGGCCGCCGCCGACCGGCCGGGAACGTTGAGCGCGCTGAGGGACCGGGGCCCTGCCGGACGTTGGCTCCATCGCCGGTTGTTGCCGATGCACCAATCGGCCCAGCGGCAACTGCACGACCTGAACTACCTCTTCTTCGAGATCACCCAGCGCTGCAACCTGGCCTGTCGTCATTGCGGCAGCGACTGCGCCGCCGACGTGTCCCAGCCGGATCTTCCCGCCGACAGCATCCTCGCGGTCCTCGACGGGATCAGGCAGCGGCACGACCCGGCCCGCATCACGGTGGCCCTGACCGGCGGCGAGCCGCTGCTCTATCCGGGCTTCTTCGAACTGGGGACGGCGATCACCGCTCGGGGCTATCCGTGGGGCATGGTCTCCAACGGCTGGGCCTGGACCCCGGCCAGGGTCGAGGCGGCCCGGCTGGCCGGCCTGCGCACCATGACGATCAGCCTGGACGGACCGGAAGCCGTGCACGACTGGCTGCGCGGCCGCGCCGGCTCGTGCGAGCGGGCCTGCGCGGCGCTGCGCCTGCTGGCGTCGGCGCCCTGGCTCCAGAAGCTGGATGCCGTCACGTGTGTGCACCGCCGCAACCTCGACCAGCTCGAAGAGACGCGCAGCCTGCTGGCTTCGCTGGGCGTCGAACACTGGCGCCTGTTCACCGTCTCGCCCATCGGGAGGGCGGCCTCCGATCCGGACCTGCTGCTCGACAAGGATGGGTTCCGGCGGCTGCTGGCCTGGGTCGAGGCGGCGCGCGACCGGCCGGGCCCCGCCGTCGCCTGCAGTGAATCAGGCTATCTCGGCGCCTGCGACACGACCGTGCGCAGCCATCCGTTCTTCTGCCGCGCAGGAATCAACGTGGCCGGGGTGATGGCCGACGGCGCGATCCTGGCCTGCCCGAACATCGACCGCAGCTTTGCGCAGGGCAACATCGGCACCGACGATTTCTGCGAGGTGGGAAAGCGGATACCGGATTTTCCGGGATCGCAGCTGGCTTCGCACGGGCGAATGTGAAAACTGTTCGGAGTGGTCGCTGTGCCAGGGCAACTCGTTCCACCTGCTGGATCCGCAGACGGGCCACACGCGGCTATGTTATCACCGGTCGTTCGACCTGGCTGAGCGGCCTGCACGATCATCATCCTGATCGTGCTGGCCATCGTGCTGTTCGGCGGCGGCGGCGGCTACTACTGGGGTCGGCGCAGGCGGTAGCTGCTCACTTGGCCAGCGTGACCTTCAACGACCGGATGCCTGTGGGAGTCTCCAGCTTCGCGAGATACACTCCTGACGGCACCGCAATACCATGCATGTCGCGACCGTCCCATGAGGCGGTCCTTTCGCCGGCCTGCTGCACGGCGTCAACCAGTGTCGCCAGGCGCGCGCCGCGCTGGTCGTAGACGTCCAGGCGCACGTGGCCCGGCCTGCGGCAGGCTATAGCGGAATGTCGTCACGGGGTTGAACGGGTTAGGCTCGTTCTGGTACAGGCGTGGGACCACAGGAAGCGGTGTTCCTCAAGGTGCGCCGGACCGTGCCAGAAGCGGGAGCCGTCGGCAGCCGACTCCATCAGCCAATAGTCGGCGGAGCCGGGCAATGGCGCGGCATCCGTGAATACATACGACCCCACGACATCCGGTACGGCACTCCCAAGCAGCGCGCGTTGCGCACCAGTCGCTTCGCGCCACACCTGGAACGAAGCGCCGGACGCGGGACCGGAGATCGTCCAGCGGATGATCGCTTCCCTGCCGATCCGTGCCGCACTCAGGTCCGTCAGGTAGACGGCCACGCCCGGCTCACACTGGAGTCGCGCAACGTGGAGGCCGGTGCTCGCGTCCGACAGGTAGGCGTAGTTTCCCCAGACCAAGGCGCCAACAACCCCGCCGGGCGTCACGACTGCACCCAGGACCTGCGGGTGCGTGGGATCGGCGATGTCGATCACCTGCAAGCCGGAGTTACCGTCGGCGATATACGCTCGTGCCCCGCTGACGTCGGCTTCACTGGCGAAGCCGGAGGTGTTCGCGGCGCCGATGATGCACGGGTTCACCGGATCGGCAAGGTCGACGATCTGGAGACCGGCCTCCCAGTCCGCCACGAATGCGTAGCTCCCGGAAACGGTGACGCCGCGCGCATCGCCTGGCGTATCGAGACTGGCCACGATGTGCGGGCTGGCCGGATTCCGGATATCGATCACGCGGAGGCCATACCAGAAATCCGCAACGCAGGCGTAGTCGCCGTACAAGGCCACGTCGCGCGCCAGGTAGGCGGTATCGACGCTGCCAACAATCCATGGTTGCGTCGGATCCGAGATATCGACGACCTGAAGCCCCGATCCCCCGTCCGCCACGTACGCGAAGTCCCCGGCCACGGCCACGGCCTGCGCCTGGCCCGGCGTATCCAGGGTGCCGGCGATCCATGGGCTGGCGGGATCCGCGATGTCCACCACCAGAAGGCCCGCGTACGATGCGGCCACATACGCATAACGTCCCGAGACGGCGACTTCATAGGTGGGACCAGAAGTCGCGATCGAGGCGGTGAACTGCGGCCGCACCGGGTTCGCGATATCGAGCACGCGCAATCCTCCCCAACCGGCCACATAGGCATGGTTGCCGGAGATCGCGGCCGAATTGGCAACAAATGGCGCCTCAACGCCGCCGGCCGACGGCACACTGAAAGGGTTGCGCACGTCAATCACATGCAGCCCCTTGGAGCGGGCGGCGACATAGGCGAAGTCCCCGGACACCGCGACGCCGTACACGTAATCGGGCAATGTGACGCGACCGACGACCTGCCCGTTCTGCGGACTGGAAATATCGACCGTGACCAGGCCGTAGCCATGGTCGGCCACATAGGCGAAGTCCCCGGAGATCACCACCTTCATTGCCCCGCCAGGAGTGGTGATGTTGCCAAGCGTCTGCGGATGAAGCGGATCGGCAACATCGATCACCAGAAGCCCATCATCGGCGACGTACGCATAGTGGCCGGATACCTTGACATCACCGGCCTGGCGGGCAGGTGCGGCAACGCTGGCAACGATGACCGGGGCTGCAGGATTCGCGATGTCGATCACCTGGACTCCCTGGGCCCCGTCTGCCACATAGACGTAGCTCCCGGAAACATCGATTCCATAGGCGGCGCCTGGCGTGTCGATGGCGCCCACGATGACCGGAAGCGCCGGATTCGAGATGTCGACGATCTCGATCCCCGCCCAATCGTCCGCGACGTAGGCGTGGTTGCCCGAGATAGCCACGCAGCGGACGGTACCCGGAGTGTGAACCGTGCTGACGATCCGCGGGCTGGCGGGATTCGCGAAGTTGACGATCTGCATCCCACTGGTGGCGTCCGCCACGAAGGCATAGTTTCCGGCTATCGCGACGTTGAGGGCGTATCCGGGCGTGTCGACAGCGCCGACGATTCGCGGGTTCCGTGGATCGGCAACATCGACGATCTGGAGTCCGTGGTAGTCGTCCGCAACCAGTGCATAGTGTCCGGAGATGGCGACCGCATCAGCCTGGCCGGGCAAGGCAACTTCACCTTCCCAGTGCAGGAACGCCTCATAGTTCTCGCATTGGGAAACCGAAGTACCCGGAAGGACGGCAAGGACAATCGCGGCAACCGATACAGCAACGATCCTCCGGAACGGCATGGTTCGCGTCTTCATGGTGGACTCCCGTGGCGTAGGTGCATCAACACTCCACCCGCATCATTTTCCGGATGCCCATATCACCTGCATGAGCCGATCATAGCATACCCGCCTTGCGACGAACAGGATCGAATCCGCGCGCCGGCGTCGTCAGGACCGGCCCCATCACCCCCGAGGATTCTCGCTTCAGGTGGACGGGGACCTCCGCCGCGCCCGAGGCCTCAACGGCCTTCCGGAACCCACTGCAGGATCGCACCCCCGCTGCTGGCGACGATGCATGACCAGGGTCCGACCGCTGCGACCGCATTCAGTGTGGATGAATAGGTCCCCGATGCCCGGCTCCAGGTTTGCCCGCCGTCAGCTGTCCTGACCACCGTCCCGCCGGTGCCCACAGCGAACCCGTGCCTGGCATCGACGAACGAGATGTCATGCAGGTACCTGTCTGCTGCAGGCGGAATGCTCGCCCAGGTCAATCCACCGTCCGTTGTTCGCATGGTGTAGCCGACCCAGTTCGAGAACCCGACGGCCACTGCCGTCAGCGAGTCGGCAAACGCCACGGCCCGGAGTGAAACGGCAATTGACCCGGCAGACACCGTGGTCCAGTTCCAGCCTCCGTCCTGCGTGCGCAGGATACGGCCATCGTTTCCCGTGGCCACGCCCGTGCGGGCGTTCGCGAAGGCCACGTCGGTGAGCGCCACCTCGTCCGCGAAGGTAGACGGGGCCCACGACAAGCCCCCGTCGATGGACACGAGGATCGACCCGTACTCGCTCACGGCGACGGCACGTTCTCCATCGGCAAACGCCACGGCGTTCAGCGCGGCGTCGGTGCCGGAATCGCGCGGCTCCCAGGTCTGGCCGGCGTCCGTCGTACGAACGATGGCTCCTCTGCTTCCCACGGCCAGCGCCACGTCTTCATCCCCGAAGGCGACGTCCAGCAGTCTCGCGGAAGTTCCGCTGCTCACGGCGCTCCAGGTCGTTCCACCATCGACGCTGCGCAGAATGTCCAGACTCGTCCCCACCGCTAGCCCCGTGGCCTCAGCATTGAAATCCAGGCCTAAGAGCGGCGCCGCCACGCCGCTCGAGGTCCTGGTCCAGGTGACGCCGTCATCGACGGTATGGAACATGACACCCGAGCCGCCAACCGCGAATCCTCGACCGTCGGCTGTGAATACGGGCGGCGTGATGTACTCCACCGGTCCGGTCGGGGCACTGCTCCAGGTGACGCCGCGATCGGAAGTCGACAGCACGACGTTGGCGTTCGTGGTCACGACCCAGGAGCCATCGTCCCTGACGGTGATCGACCTCAGCCCTTCGGTAGTGGTCGAGATCGCGGCGGTCCACGTGGCCCCGCCGTCGTATGAATGGCTGATCAGTCCGTTGCGACCAACCGCCACCAGGGAATCGACGCCCGTGAAGGCAATGTCCCACGGGAACTCATAGACTGGTAATTCGCCGGCAAGCCACGTCGCCCCGCCGTCGGCCGTGTGCAGGATGCAGTATGAGCCCGCGGCCACGCCATGTGTACTGTCACGGAAAGCCACAGTCGACAGGTCGCACACGCCGCCGCTGTCCTGCTGGACCCAGGTGCGCCCGCCGTCCGTTGTGCGGGCGATCGCGCCGCGGCTGCCGACGGCCGTCCCCGTCGCAGCACCCGTGAAGCACATGTCGTACGGGTCATCGACCCCGGACGGACCGCTGTTCGACCAGGTCAAACCGGCGTCATCCGAGCGCAAGGAAACACCACCGTAGCCCACCGCGACCGCCGTCAGGTCCGGCAGCAGCGCCACACCCATGAGATGGCTCGGCGAGCCGCTGGCACGGGTCGTCCAGGTTGCCCCACCGTCTGTCGTCCGCAGGATGGTCCCGTCGCGACCGACCGCCAGGCCGACGCCGTCGATTGTCCCGGCACAGCTCGTGAGGTCGTTTCCCTGGGGAAGCGGATTGCGCCAGACCCATGTCATCGACGGTTCTCCGGGATCGGGACCGGAAGGGTTGTCGGTGCAGGAGGCGAGGAGGATTGCAGTAAGCGTTGCGACGGCGATCGTCACGCCCTGCAGGCGGCTGCGGCTTCGCGATGACATGGAACTGCTTCCGGTTGATCCGGTGACTGGGGCCGCGGATGCCGCCCGGCACCTGCTGATTGTCGTACACCCTGCCTCCGCAGGTCAACCGATCAGCAGGTCAACCGATCAGCAGGTCAAGGGCAGGTTCAATGCACCATCTGCCGCCGCGGAAACCAGACTCCAACGATCCCGATAATGCGCGGGCAACCTTGATTGTCTCAACGTGGTCGAAACGACCTGGAGCACCCCATCCGTGCTAAATCAACGAGGTGCCGCCAGGCGCCACGGGGACCGGCCGGTTGTCACTCCACTTCTCGTACGACGATTCCGAGTGCGTATCCGAGTCCGGATCTGATCCCGGAAGTTGCGGTTGAACGGGAGCATCATGATGCACCTCTATCCACGCAAGTACAGCCTGGTCGCCGCCGCGCTGCTGGTCGTCGGCATCGGCATGTCCGTTCCCGGCGGAGCGCAGGCGAAAGGCCCGGATTGCGCCGACTATCGCCACCAGACACACTGGCTCCCGAGCCCCGTCGAACTGACGACCACCCCCACTGCTATCATGCGCTGGCAGGATCGGCTGCTGGTGCTGCATCCATCCGCACTCCTGATGGTCGGCACCGACGAGCAGCAGGCGCCGATCGAACTCGGCCGCATTCAAGGCGGGTTCAGCGAGCTCGCCGTCGGCAGCGATTTCATCGTCCTGGGCCACACCGGCGGATTCCAGGTGTACGACCTGCCGGCGCTGACCTTGCGCTGCAGTCATGTCGGTGGCTGGGCGGGGACGCCCAGGCTTGCCTGCACGGACGACCTGATCGTCGCCGCCGCCGACGGCCGATTCTACTTCTTCGGTGGACCAGCGGACGGCACTGTCACTGCGCTCAGCGACTGGGCGATTCCACACTACATCTCGTTGATCGGGGCGGGCAAGCTGGCCATCGTCGGCTCGAATCTGGTCCGTTGCGCCGGGGGCGGCAACAACATCTCCGGCTATTTCACAGACCTCTCGCTGATCGACATCGCGGATCCGCTGATGCCGATACTGACCGATCGGCTGACCGCCGCACCCGGAGACAGCCCTGATGACCTGACCATTTTCCGCGATATCCAACCGTTCGACGGCGGGTTCGTTCTCTGGTGGATCACCAACAGGTCCGATATTCGCCCGGAAATGACCTCCAACAACGCTGCATTTCTTGGCCGCATCGCCATCGAGGATGGACACTTCGCCTGGCGTGGCTACGCCCAGCGAAGCGGTCCCTACTACGGCGGCTTCGCGATAGCCGGCCGCGAAGCGATCTGGACGATGGGCAGCGGCAACGGTCATCTCGGCGAATCGAGCCTGATCGTCGACCTGGACCGGGACCTGCCGGCGCCCGTCGTGACCGCTTCGCTGCCTCGGCTCTACACCGGGCCCGTCGGCTGGTTACCCGGGAACGCGCTGGTGACCTCCGGCTTCCACTTCTACCACTTCGAATCCGCGCCGACCGCCCCGGCCAAGCCAGATGACGTCGGTTCCTCGAGTTCGGGCACCATCGTGCTTGATGCGGACTTCCTCGTGTCCTGGATGAACACCTCTGATTGGGGAGGCGACTCCTGGGGACTCTACGTGCTCGACCGGCGTGTCTCTCCGGCTGCTGTCGTCGCCACCATCACTGACGATGCGCTGTACGGCCTGCTCACCTCAATCGCCGTGGTCAACAGGCGCGTCTACTATTCGATCAATGACCAGCGCCGCACCGTGGAGATCGACGACAGCGGGCACTTCTCCACCCCCGTCGTGTCTGCCGAACCCGTGATCCTGGACGCGATCCCGTGGGGCCCGTACACGGTGGTCTCCACGCCGGACAGCCTGCTCATCTGTCTTGCCGACGATTCCGAACGGCTGCAAAGGGTCGCCTCGCTCGGCGGGTACTCGGCCTCGGGACTGAATCGCCTCATCCGGGTCGGCGATGTGCTGCTCGGGCAGCGCATTGCCGGCAGCACATCGAACCTGGCCCACTTCGATCTTTCGAATCCCATCATGCCGGCACTGCTCCGGACGACATACGGCTGGGGGCGGAATATCCGCTTTCAACCCGAAGCCGGCCTGCTCTTCGATTGCGGTGGCGAAAGATTGCGCTGGCATCGCGTCAACAGTGACGGCACGATCACGCTGCTGGGCTCCATGGCTGGCTTACGGAGTGCGATCGTCCGGGATGCCTGGCTGAACGAAGGTCTCCTGTACCTGGCGCTGGATCACTACGGACTGGGCGTCTACGAGTTCGACCAGGACAACGGCCCGACGCCGCTTGGCGGCATGGTGCTCACCTACGGCGCGGTACAGATCATCGCCGACAATGGCTGCTTCCAGATCCTGCCGCGGGCCACGACCATGCCGCTGGCCTGCAGCGACCCGCTGCCGGTCATGATCTCGTCGCTCCGCGCCGCCTGGCAGTCCGATGTGGCCGTGGTTGAATGGCATTGCAGCCTTGAAGGCGCGTCCGGAGACGAGTTCGTGGTCCGTCGCCGTTCCGGCGGCGGCGCCCACGCCATCTCCCGCCGGCCCGTGGCCACCGGGGATTTCCGCATCGAAGATGCGGGAGTTCCCCGCGGCGTCGCGACATCCTACGAACTGTGGCTGGAGACCCCGGAGGCCTCGCCCCTGTTGCTCGAAACGGTGCCACTCGATGGGCTCTCCGGCCCGGCGCCGCGCTGCTCGGTGTCGGCCGCGCCGAACCCCGCCAATCCGTCGACCCTCATCTCGTTCGAGACGGAGCGGCCGTCGCGGGTTCGCCTCGGCATCTACGCGCTCGACGGACGCCTGGTCGTCACGCTTGTGGATCGGGAACTGGAGAGCGGCCGCCATGTCACCCGTTGGGACGGTCGGGACGCGGATGGACGGAGCGTGGCATCGGGCACCTATCTGATGCGCCTCGGGTCCGAGGGCCTTGTCAGGTCGGGTCGGTTGACGTTGTTGCGATAAATCGCCGGCGGCTACCACGCCGATCGGATGTCGACAGGAGCGACCCCTCCTATCTCCAGAGCGCCTTCAACCCGCCCCACGACATGGATTCGGTCGGCACCGACTGGCCGGCGAAGGGGCTGTACAGCACCGTTTGCCGGACGGCTTCGATGATCCACGATCGGATCGTCGCCTCGTCGGTCGTGTCCCAGTAGTTGTTGCGCAGGTCGTGAACGGCGGATCCGAGGCCGCAGTTCGCGCACGCGATGATCGGGCCGGAGCCCTTCACGAGATCACAGCCGCTGATCTGACTCGACCCGGCTTCGGAATCCGCAAACAGCAAGGCGCCGTAACCGCCGACAATCCTCGAATTGGTGACCACGAACCGGCCATACCGCGAGACGACCAGGAGCGTCGTCCAGCTTGCAGACAGCTCGGAATTGGTGATCGTGCACTCGTTGAACAGGCCGTACTGCATCTCGACGGCCACCGACGTATCGCTGAACCTGCAGGTGTCGACGAATACCTGCGCTCCACCATAGACATGCATCGTCGTCGGTGCGCTCGTGAATTCACACCGACGAAGCGTGACGCCCCTGAGCCCGGCGATGGAGAACAGGACGCGCACGGCCGAGCAGTCTTCGATAAGAATGTCCACATCGGTGCTGAGCATGATGCTTCGGATCTCGACGTAGGATTGCTGCCGCGACCCGTCGTTTTCGAACCGGCAATCGCGAATGCGGCCGCCGCTGCCCGATGGCATCCACTGGAGAGGCTGCATGTTTCCGACGAATGCACAACCGCCCAGGAAGAGCCGGCCCGCGACGTACATTCCTTGCCCGCCGTTTCGCAGGCAGACACCGGAAATCGTGATGTTGCCGCCCCCGCCGTAGGTGATCAACTTCGTAGACTCGCCGAGATATTCGGCCGGCGATGATGGACTCACTCGCTCCCGACCCGATGATCGTCAGGTTGTCCGCGGTCACATTCGCGTAGGATTCAACGTCGCAATTCCACTGCGAAAGCCGCCGTGTCGTGTTCGAGATACTCCCGGCCCGATCAGAATCGAGTCGCCGTCGGCTGCGGCATCCAGGCGGGCTGGATCGCCGCGTAGTTCCTTGCGCCGTCGCTACGAAGCGGTGATCGTTGCTGCGAGGCCAGGGTGGGAGGGAATCACCAGTACGGCCAGATAGGCCAGCGCCTGGAATCTCATCGGTATCACCTTGCCGGCATCGATTGCGTCACGGTAGCTGCGCGATTCGCCTCCAATGATATCAGGGTTTCACCGACTGAAGCTCAGGTGTTTTCGGGCGCCAGGCCGAAGAAGTGCCGGCCGACATGGGCTCTGCGCAGCCTTCCCTCCAGGCGTGACGGCCGAATGACCAATTGACACAGTACATGATATCTGGATAGAATTAGTATGGTATCAAGGACCGCGCTGCCGGAATCCCGGAACGCTGGCGCAGCAACGAGCTGCGCCGACCCCTATTCCGAGAAGGTGGAGAGATCATGCCTGCCCGTTTCCATGAGATCCACGAACCGCTGCCCGCGAACGTGGCCGGCGTGGCCCGAATGCTGGTCCTCGGGCTGCTGCTGATCACCTGTCTGGCGCCGGCGATTGCCCGTGCGCAGACGGCACTGTTCCGGGTCAACGCCGGCGGCGACGCCCTGGCGCCGCTCAACGGCGGAATCGGCTGGGATGTCGACACGGCCGCCGCGCCCTCTGCCTACCATGTGGCCGGCAGCAATGTCGCCGCCTTTGCCGGCGGCACGTTCCACCCGTCCGTGCCGGCCGGAACGCCGGCGGGCATCTTCGACACCGAACGCTGGGATCCTTCCGGCGGCGACGCCATGCAGTGGAACTTCCCGGTGGGCAGCGCCGGCACCTACGAGGTGCGCCTCTATTTCAAGAATGGCTACACGGGGAACTCGACCGTCGGCACGCGCGTGTTCAACGTCCTGATCGAAGGCGTACCGGTGCTGACGAACTACGACATCATCGCCGATGTCGGCCACCAGGTGGCGGTCATGAAGTCGTTCGTGGTGACGAGTGACGCCAACCTCGATATCGATTTCCAGCACGTGGTCGAGAATCCGCTGATCAACGGCATCGAGATCGTCGCCGTGTCCACGGAGGGCTACCTGCTGGCCACGCCGTCCGCGCTCGATTTCGGCATGGTCGAGGTCGGCGCGCCGGCAGCCCTGCCGCTGACGCTGCGGAATCTCGGCAGCACGACCGGGATCGCGATCGATCCCTTCACCGTCGCGACCGACTTCCAGGCCTCGTTCGGCGGGATGGTGCTGGCGCCGGGCGCCAGCACGGTCGTCATGGTCACCTTCGACCCCGCCATCGGCTCGGGCGCCACGCAGGAATCGTTGGCCATCGCGCACGACGGCAGCAACAGCCCCCTCGGCGTGCCGCTGGGCGGGTTCTCCTTCGACCCCGGCGCCGCGCCCATCGCCTTCAACGGCCACACGCTCGGCGGCACCGGTTCGAATAACCCGACCTCGCTGGAATTCGGGCCCGACGGGCGCCTGTACGTCAGCCAGCAGGACGGCCTGATCAAGGTCTACACCATCGCGCGCAACGACAACGCGGGAACCATCTCGTACACGGTCACCGCCACCGAGACCATCAGCGTGGTGCAGGCGATCCCGAACCACAACGACGACGGCAGCGCCGCGCCCGGCATCACCACGCGCCAGGTCACCGGTCTGGCCGTCGCCGGCGACGCCGCCAACCCGGCCATCTACGTCGGCTCTTCCGATCCGCGGATCGCGGTCAACAACGACTCGGGACTGGACACCAATTCGGGCATTATCTCGCGACTGACCTGGACCGGTTCGGCCTGGGACCACGTGCAACTGGTGCGGGGCCTGCCGCGTTCGGAAGAGAACCACTCCACCAATGGCCTCGATCTCGACGAAGCGGCCAACGTCCTGTACGTCATGCAGGGCGGCAACACGAACAAGGGCGCCCCGAGCAATAATTTCTCGCGGTGTCCCGAGTACGCGCTCTCGGCGGCGCTGCTGGCCGTGGACCTGGACAGGCTCGCGGCCATGCCGGTCCTGGTCGACGGCTTCGGCAACCAGTACGTCCTGGACCTGGCCACCATCGACGATCCGACGCGTCCGGGCAGCCCCGACGCGAACGACCCCTTCGGCGGCAACAACGGGTTGAACCAGGCGATCTGGGATCCGACCGGGCCGGTGCAGGTCCATTCGCCCGGCTACCGCAATGCCTACGACGTCGTGTTGACGCAGAACGGGCGGCTGTACACGTTCGACAACGGGCCCAATGGCGGCTGGGGCGGCCTGCCGGTGAACGAAGGCACCATGAACGTGAACAATGAAGCCAACGAGGCCGGTGACACGGGTTACGGCGACCAGTTGCAGTTCATCAGCGGGCAGGGCTTCTACGGCGGCCATCCCAACCCGACGCGGGCCAACCCGACCGGCTCGGACATCTTCACCTACCAGAAGATCTCCGGCACCTGGACCCTTACCGGCACCTACGACTGGCTGGCCGATTTCCCGGCACCGCCGGTGCCGGCCGCCCTCGCCAACCCGGCCGAAGGCACCTACCTCGTACCCGGGGCCGACAGCAGCCTGTTCACCGTGGGCGCTTCGACCAACGGTATCTGCGAATACACGGCCGGCAATTTCGGCGGGCAGATGACCGGTCAATTGCTCGCGGCGTCGTTCAACGGCAACGTCATCCGCTTCAAGCTGAACGGCGCCGGCACCATGGTGCTCGAGAGCGCCAGCGTAGGAAACCTGGCCACGCCACTGGACGTGACCGCCCAGGGCGACTTCGCCGTCTTCCCGGGAACGATCTGGTCGGCCGACCACGGTTCCAGCACGATCTCGGTCTACGAACCCGTCGACTTCGGCGGCGGCGGCGGCGCCTGCACCGGTGCCAACGTCTCCAACCTGGACGAGGACAACGACGGCTTCAGCAACGCCGACGAGATCGCCAACGGCACCAATCCCTGCGCGAGCGGCAGCTTCCCGGCCGACGCCGACGGCGACCAGCTCTCCGACCTGGTCGATCCCGACGACGACAACGACGGCCTGCCCGACACCAACGATCCGTTCGCCATCGATCCGGACAACGGACTGACCACCGGCCTGCCGGTCAACTACACGTTCTCGATCAATGCCGGCGACCAGGTTCCCGGCACGTTCTTCGAGCTGGGCTTCACCGGCCTGATGAGCAACGGCGCCACCGACTACCGGGACCAGTTCGACACGGGCAAGCTGGCCGCCGGCGGCGCTGCCGGTTTCTTCACGGTCGAGGACGTGCCGACCGGCGATGCGTACCAGGCCGGCAACAGCCAGCAGTACGCGTTCCAGTTCGGGATCGCGGCGGACACGAGCAGCCCGCCGTTCACGGCCCACACGCGCCTGCAGCCGCCGTTCTTCGGCGGCGTGACGCCGACCAACTACCAGTCGTTCGGGCTGCAGCTGGGCACCGGGCACCAGGACAACTACCTGAAGATCGTGCTGACGGCCAACGGCGGCGCCGGCGGCGTGCAGGTGCTGCTGGAACAGGCCGGCGTGGCGACGGAGGCCACCTACGGCGTCGGCGTCACGGGGAACGTGCTCGCCGCCGGCACGGTCGACCTGTACGCCGACGTCAACCCGGCTGCGGCCACGGTGCAGCCGCGCCTGTCCATCGACGGCGGGACCACGGTCATCGACCTGGGCTCACCGCTGGCCATCCCCGCGACCTGGCTGGCGCCGGCCGACGACCGCGGGCTCGCGGTGGGGATCATCGCCACATCGTTCGGTTCGCCGACGCCGTTCAACGCGACCTGGGACCTGATCGAGGTCACGGGGCCGGCCAGCAACGCGTCCGCCGCGTTGACGGTCACTGCGGGCGCCGGCCTCAACGCCAGCACCTACAGCGGCAATTCGTTCCTCCTGAGCAACACCTCGCCCTCGGGGCAGAAACTCACCCGCGCGATCATCGACCTCGGCAGCGGCCTGATCAATGACATGGCCTTCGACCCGGCCGGAACGGCAGGCGACCTGACGGCCAAGCCCTTCACCGTGGATACAAACCCGGGCGTGGGCACCATCTCGCACGCCCTGTCGGTCCCGCGCGGCAGCGGCGGCTTCGAGGTCCTGACCATCGACTTCGCCGGCGGCGCCTTCGACCCCGGCGAGACCTTCGGCTTCTCCATCGACGTCGACCCGACGAGCATCCAGGGCGTCGGCGCGCCCGGCCCCGGCGACTCCGGCAGCGTGTCCGGCCTGGAGTTGGTGGGCGCCACGATCACCGCCCAGTTCAGCGACGGCTCATCGCGCACGGCCAGCCTCTGGTCCGACGGCAGCCTCGGCGGCGGCACGGCGACCCTGAACCAGGCCGTGGCCCCGGCGCCGGGCCTGGCGGTCGTGGGCCTGACGCCTCCGGTGTCGGTGGGGTCCGCCGCCCAGACCGTGCGCATCACGGGCCCCGCGGGCGCGACGGCCCGCCTGCTGCTCGTCGAAGCGGCCCTGTTCGAACAGCCGGGCGGCGGCGTCGACATCCAACCGTTCGAGGCCAACTGCGCCATTGCACGGCAGGAGATCACGGGCATCGTCCTGAACGGCAGCGGCAGCGCCGACGTGACGGTGACCATGGTGAAGTCGAATCCGGACGGCGGCCTCTTCCACCTGATCGCGGTGTTGAACGGCACTTCGGTCCTGGCCTCGCCGACGCTGGTCGTCGAAGTGGGCGCGTTCATCAGCGCGGTCGACGGCTCGGACGAGTTGCCGTCGCGCGTCGAACTGGCGGGCGCCTACCCCAACCCGTTCAACCCGGCGACGACCATCGCCTTCAGCCTGCCGGGCAACCTGCAGGTGAGCCTGGGAATCTACGACGTGCAGGGCCGCCTGGTGCGCGCGCTGGTCGACGGCGTGCTGCCGGCCGGACGCCACGACATCGCCTGGGACGGCCTCGACCGGACCGGTCGCGCGGTCGGGTCGGGCACTTACCTGTACCGGCTGCAGGCGGGGGATCTGTCGGCGACTCGCAAGATCACGCTCGTCAAGTGAGGGTGCGCGCGGGCCGGAACAAAGTAGGAACGCGCGATGTGCCAAGCGCGACAGGGTGATGCGCCCCCAGTACTCCCGGGGCTTCGCGGTATGAGCCCGAAAGACGTGACTGAGTCCCCGTGACCATCGCCAAACGGCGGACGGCCCCACCTGACAGTGCGATTCGTTGGCGGATTGGATTATCGGAATGCACAGGCGGAAAGTGGCAGCCTGGCCAGATCGTATCGGGGATTCTCCGTGATCGGCGAATTCGCGGCGCGATTTGCGCGCCGGCCCGCCGCTCCGTTACATGATGGATCGCGGCTCCCACGCCCGCCGGCCTGCTGCCGCCGACGAGCGCCTCTGGGGGGCCGGCGGGGGACGAGATGATGCCGCTTCGAGTCGGTCTGTTCGCTGTTCTGCTCGCTGCGTCCTGCTTTGCCGCCGGCGCGGATCCCGTGTCCGCGTCCTCCGTTGCGTCCGCCGGACCGGATTCGTGCCTTCAAGCTGGCCAGCGGGTGCGTGTCCGTTACGAGGAACGGGACCGCCAGAGCATCCTCCATTTCCTCCGGATCCCCCACGCGCGCCACGGCGAAGTTGTCGGCGAGCTAGTTCGCGGCGACGCGCGGAAGCTCAGCGTCCGGACCGATGCGGGCGACGGCGTCGTCGCGATCGTCGCGGCGGAGCGGGTCGTCTCGATAGAACGCTCTGTCGGCAACCGCCGCGCGACGGTGACCGGCCTGCGGACCGGTGCGCTCCTGGGACTCTGCATTACGCCGCTGGTCTGGTACGGCGAAGGCCAGGGGCGACGACGGGGTCGACTCGCTGCCGACCGCGGCTTGGACGATCGGCGGTGCAGCGGTGATCGGCGCGCTGTTGGGGACGCTCGGCCATGAGGACGTCTGGGAGCGGGTCAAGCGGGAAGCGGTGGTCTCGGTCGCGTCACGTCCTGACGAGGCGGCGGTCCGGGTGGCAATTCGGGGGCGGTTCTAGTTCGATATGGGGAGCCCAACAACCTGGTAGGGTCGGGGACAGGCACCCCACCGCGACAAGGTTCAGGTCGAAATCCCAGGTCGGGCGGCTGAGCCCGTCACTGGAGTGGACGCCCCGGAGAACGCCGCCATGGCCGCCGCTGCGGGACCACTTGTCAACGCGATGCAGCGCGGCGTTCGCGGCGTTCACGCACCACAGGACATTGTACTTCACCCGCAGGGCGTCGAGTTCGTCCCGGCTGCCGACCGACACACCCATCGAGGCGCCGTGGCCGGGGCGCACCGCGGGTAGTCATGCACGCAGGCTTCGAGCAGCTTGCCGGTCACCCGGAGCTGCTCCCGTGTCGTTGCGGTTGAGGCGCAGCATCTGGCTGATGACGGCCTGCAGGTCGCCCTCGTCGGCGATGCGAAGCCGGACCCGCGCACCGACTTCCTGCACGAAATCCTGGCGAATTTGGCGGGCGTGGTGGACGCCGTCCCCAACGCACAAAAAAAGCACCTTCTCCGATTGCTCGTGGAGAAGGTGCTCATTCGGGACAAGAGTACGTTCGAAGTCTGGTACAGACTCCCGCAGTTTCCTGCGGTTCGTACACTGTCACATTTGGTAGCCCCTGGGTGCCAGTGTGCGAACCACTTCCGGAGAGCGTTCCAGAGCATCCAAGCACGCACCGTATTTCTACTCGCCCCAGGGCACAGCAGCGGCCCCGAAAGCCAACCGGGCGCCCACGTGCGCACTATGGAGCGCGGAATTCGGCTTGGGATGGACCGATGATTCATGCGCTTCAGGCCCGACTCCGCGAGTCCGCCTTGACGGTCGGGTAGGCCTTTGCCCCCGGCAGCTGAACGGCGCAGTTCCTTCGCGGAACGCATTTTTGGGGAGACCGGTCCACTGCCCCTTCCCATCGCCCGCGGCCTGATGTATCCTTCGCAGTCAGGGAGGCGGGCCGATGCAGATCGAGAACGTCCTGGCCGAAATCAACCGAATGCAAAGCGATGGTGTGATTGCCAGCTACGCCATCGGCGGAGCCGTCGGTGCCACGTTCTACCTGGAGCCTGCGGCCACGCTGGACATCGACATCTTCGTCGGATTCGCAACGCAACCCGGCAGCCTTCTGATCAGCCCGCAGCCCATCTACGACTACCTGACCGGGCGCGGGCACGCCGTTCGTGGCGAGTACATCGAGATCGCCAGTTGGCCCGTGCAGTTCCTGCCCCCGACCGGCCCGCTGGCCGAAGAAGCACTGGCCGAGGCCCGACCGGCGGACGTGGACGGCGAACCGACCCGGGTCTTTTCCGCCGAGCACCTCGTTGCCATTGCGCTGGAAACCGGCCGGGGGCAAGGACATGGCGCGCATCCTCCAGTTCCTCGACGCCGGCGTGCTCGAAGTCGACAAACTGGAGGCGATCCTGGCCCGCCATGGTCTCGCAGCACGCTGGGCATCGTTCGAGAGAAAGTTCCTGGGGGATGCACCGTGAACGATAGCATGCGCCGCATCATCGAAGGAAAACGAGCGGAACGCGAACGCCTGGCCGCGCTGCCCTTTGCCCGCAAGCTCGAGATACTTGAGCAACTACGGTCGCGGAGCGTGGAGTTGGGCAGGAATTCGTTGCGGGATGCCCCGGCGCGACGCGCTGAGCCCACCGACCCAAACTGAGCGACACGGCAGGAACCATCCCCGCCCGACAATATGAGAAGCCCCTTCCTGCCCGACAGAAAAATCCCCATCCCAACCCGGAAAGGGGATTTCTCCAATTGGTAGCCCCTGGGTGCAAGTGTACAAACCAATCCATGAGAGTCAGGCGAGGCCCTCAGGTGCGCGCCGTGTTCGCGCTCGGCACCATATCCGGCAACAAATCCAAGAACCACCCAAGCGCCCAAATGTACAATGTTGCCATCTGGTGCGGATCACCTGAACAGCGCCTTCACCTGCCCCCAACTCGTCGTCGCCACAGGTACCACGCCGGCGGCCTCCCCCAGCGCCAGCTTGTCGACCACCATCCCGTCGAAATGGGTGTCCGCGGTGAAAACGATGGAATCGATGGCGTCGAACGTGACCAGCAGATAGCGGTTCCGGTTGGACACCGTCGATACCCAGCCTGGCAGGTCTTCAAGACGGCCCTGGGAAACGCCATTCACCCACAGGGTGTGGGATGTGAACGCGGACCCGGCGTCAGTCTGGACGTTTGACAAGCCGAACCCGACAGTGGTCCGGGGCGGATCAAACTGGAGTTCCACGGATGCGGCAAACGGGTAGGCCCACATGTGGCCGTTCCCGTTAACGAGCGCGCGCGTTCCGTCCCAGGGGTTGGAAGGGAAACCCGCCACCGACGCCGTCCATACACCCGGCAGCGTACCCGTGTAGGTTACCGGCGGGTTTGCGGTGACCTGGTTTGCTGAGTTGCGCCAGACCGAGAACGTGATGGACAACCCCGGCACCAGGTTCACGTCCTCGAAGCTCTCGACGAGCATGCCGGCGATCGCACCGTCTTCGCTGCCCGGGGCGATGGACGTCACGGTGATCGGGATTGCAGTGGCGGAACCAGGGACGCTCCAACTCGCGGCGGCGATTGGCGCCATGAACATCAGGAGGCGGGTAAGTACAGGGGACATTTTCCTTATGCGCATCGCGCACCTCCGCGGATGCCGAATGCCCAGCCTGACACTCGCAGAGCACGACGTCATGGCATGTGGCTAATATTGGACCACATTTGTCGTGCTTCGTCAAGATGTTCGACCGGAGGCTTTAACCGTGCCAGGAGGGATCACTTAATGCCGACATCTTGTCGGACACGAGAACCCCCTCCCAGCCGAGAGGGGGATCTCTGTAACGTTGGTAGCCTCTGGGTGCCAGTGTGCGAACCAACATCGGAGAGCCGTCCAGGGCCTGCTGACGCGGGCCGTGTTCCTGCTCGACCCTCGCCCTCGGTGCGTCTGCGGCCGAGAAAGCCTCACAGGGTCGCGCGTGCGCGTTGTGGGGCGCGGGGCCGTGACAGTGCCCGATCCGGGGATTTGCGCGCCACGATCCCGCCCCGACGGCCTCGCGGCGGTAGTCCGGTAGGCCCGTCTTCCCGACGAGCGAGCCCCTGCAATCCCGCCGCCCTGGCCGCCTTCATCTTCCCGCCGCAGCTGACCAAGGTGCGCCCTTCGCAGATCAGTCCGATTCCTTGCCACATTGGATCATTGGGAGGGACACCGCCACCGGTCACTTCAGGAGCACCATCCGCTCCGTCGCCGCGAAGGCGCCGGCCTCGATCCGGCCGAAATAGACTCCCGAGGTCAACGGCCGCGCCTGGTCGTCGCGCCCGTCCCAGACGACGCTGTGCCGGCCGGCCTCCCTCGGTTCGTCGAGCAGGTTGCGCACGAGATGCCCGCGGACATCGAAGATGCGCAGGCGCGCGTGGCCGGGGACCGGCAGCGAGAACGACAGCGTGGTCTCCGGGTTGAAGGGGTTCGGCACGGCAAGGTGCAGGACAACGCGCGCAGGGCTGGGCGCCTGGTCCACGGCGGAGGTCGTCCCGGTCAGGACCGTGACGCTGGCACCGTCGGCGTGGCCGTTCCGGTCGTCGACGATCGCCTTGAAGCGCAGGGAGGTCCCGGTCGGGTGCACGCTCGCATCGTAGTAAACGCGGTAGGGGGCGGCGTCATCGGTGCCGATCACGGTGAAGGGCCCGCCGCCCACGGAAACGGCGAAGGTGACCTCGGCGAACATCGTGCGGCTGAGCTCGGCCCGGACCGCGAGGCGGCCGTCGGCCGGCGCCCCGGCGGTCGAGGCGCTGATCGTGATGCCCGGCGCGGCCGGGCTCGCGGGGATCGCCGACTGCGCCCGGTACACAGCGAAACCGAGGCCGGCGAGAGTCACACTCAGTTGGCCGGCGCCGTCGGACACGATCGTCGGGCTCGCTCCCGGATACACGTTGGCAAACGTGGTCGACGGCGACACCGTCGGCACGGTGGCGCCGGCCGGGCCGGTCGCGTTATTCGCCACGACCACGTACTCGACGCGTTCGCCGCGGTCGATGCGGGAGAAGGCGTACAGGCCCGCGGCGGCGGCGCCGCTTGCGCGGTGGGTGTGGGCGCCCGACCGCAGGCCGGGGTACAGGCTGCGGATCTGGTTCATGTCGCCGATGTCTGAATACAGCGGATGCGTCGCGTCGAAGTTGTCGTCGGCGGTCGTGCTGCCCGAGGCGATGAGCACGTCGTTGTTGTACGACGCGACCTGGCTCGGGAACATGTCCTGGTGCGCGTCGGCGCCGCCGCCGTCGCCAACGAAGCCCTGTTCGTCGCCGTAGGTCAGCAGCGGTACGCCGCGGCTGAAGATCCGCAGCGCGTGCGCCAGCCGCGCGCGCGCATAGCGCTCGGAATCGGGCGCCCCCGGCCGCGCCTGGTCGATGCTCCAGCCCACCCGGCCGAGGTCATCGTCGCTGATCAGGGTGATCAGGTCGTGCGCGTTGCCGTTGGCGTCGGTGTAGAGATCGTCGGCGAGGAAGAGGTCCCGCAGGACATCCCCGCCGCCCGCGCCGCCCGCGAACTGGCGCACCGCGGTCTCGAATCCGCGATCGACCAGGGCCGGCATCGCGACGCTGGTCACGAAGCGACTGGCCGCGCCCGGGTCGGCGGCAGACACCGCCCCGATGACGGCGAAGTCCGCCTTGCCCAGCGAAGCCGCGTGTGCGCGCACCGCGGGGACGAAGGCCGTCCAGAACTCGTCGTTCACGCGGTCGGCGTCCAGGAGACGCACGCCGTCGATCCCGAACGTCGTGATCAGGCCCTGGCAGACGGTGATCAGCCCCGCCACCACGTCGGGATGCTCGGTGAACAGGTCATCGCACCCGGCAAGATCGCCGTAACGCGCGCTCTCGCCGGCCAGCGTCGAGGCGCCGCGGTTGTGGTAGAGCGTCCGGTTGTTCAGCCAGGCCGGGGACTTGGCCGTCGCATCACCCGGCAGGCCGAACGTGGGCTGGTAGGGAAAACTCACATCGACAGCCAGCGCGGGGAATGTGCCCAGGCCGATGTAGTCGCGGTCGTCGAAGACTGTGCCGGCGGCGTTGCGGTACGGGAAGGACGCCTTGTCGCGGTAGCCGAGGCCGCCCCCGGCGTAGTCGATGATGTCGGCCGTATGGTTCACGACGACGTCGAAGTAGACCTTCAGGCCGGAGGCGTGCGCGGCGTCGATGAAGGCCACCATCTCAGAGTTGGATCCGAAGTGGGGGTCGATCTGACCGAAGTTGACCGGCCACCCGCCGTGGTAGCCGGCCGACGACCCGCCCAGCGTTCCGTTGCCCTGGACGGCTTGATGGGTCAGGGGCGGGCTGACGCAGATCGCGGTCACGCCAAGCCCGTCGATGTAGTCCAATTTCGAGGTGAGGCCAAGGAGATCTCCGCCGTGGTGGTACGCGGCCCGGGTCGGCTCGAAGCCGTGGCTGAGCGGACCGCCCGCGATGCCGCCCTGGTCGTTGGACGGATCGCCGTTCGCGAAGCGATCGACCATCACATGGTAGATCGACCCTTGCGAGTACCCGTTCCGGACCGGCGGCGTGATGAGGCCGAGGTCGCCCGGTTCGATGGTGCGGGCGCCTTCGGCGAGGGCCGGCAACGGCAGGAGCGACAGGGCGGCAAAGAGGGCGACGGCGGCTGCCCTCGACTGCAGTTCGGCTGCCATTCTCATGTGTCTTCCTCGGATTCGGGGACGGCGCGCACGGCCACTTGGCGCGGAGCCCCGGGGGCGATCCGAGCCTGACCAGTATAGCAGACAGGAATAGTTGGGAATAATCTGATCAGCAACGGGCGGGAACAGCCGCGCGACGTAGGTGCCACTGGCGGCTCCCTGTTCCTCCCCCAATGACCCCGTCGGCGTTGCACCCATTGCGCTTACCGTGAGGCGAGCATAGCATACCCAGACGCTTGGAATCGACTTTCCCGGGATGTCGCCCTCCTTGCAGTTGTAAAATCCCCCCCCGGGCGCCCCCCTTCCTCGGGGAAGGGGGCCCGGGCCCCCCGGGGGGGGCGGGGTTGTGCCCCGCGCCCCCCGGGGCCCGCGGGGGGCCCCGCGGGGGCCGGCGGCCCGGGGGCCGGGGGGGGGGCCGGGGGGGGGCGCCGGGGCCGCCCGCCCCCGCCCGCCCGGGCCGCCCCCCGCGGGCCCCCCCCGGGCGGCCCCCCCGGGGCCCGCCCCAACCCCCCCGCCCCCCGCCCCCCCCCCCCCCCCCCCCCCTCCCCCCCCGCGCCCCCCCCCCCCCCGCCGCCCGGCCGCCCCGGAGCGCCACCAGGGCGCCGGGGCGGCCCGGCGGGCGGCGCGCCCCCCCCCCCCCCCCCCCGCCCACACCGCCCAAAAACTCCAGCCCTGCCCAATCCGAGCAAACCCGGCCGGCGCCCTCCCCCTGTGGGCCGGCGCTTGCCTCACACACAGAAACCCTCCCCCCCCCCGCGGGGGACCCGCCCCGAGTAGCCCCTAGGGGACTCGAACCCCTGTTACCGCCGTGAGAGGGCAGCGTCCTAGGCCACTAGACGAAGGGGCCACTAAAATCGACGCCGGGAATATATCCCGGACCGAATTCATTGGCAAGTTTGGTTGCCCGGGGAGGATTCGAACCCCCATCGACTGATCCAGAGTCAGCTGTCCTACCATTGGACGACCAGGCAACCGAGCCGCAAATATAGAATGCCTCCCGGCCCGATGCAAGAAGGTGATACGCCTTCCCGTTACCCGCGGAGAACCGCCCGAGCGGTCCCCGCAAAGGCCCCGGATCGTTCAGCCCCGCCCCCCGCGCCCGGCCGTGCCGGAACCCGGCAGTCCCTGGCCCGGCATCCCCCCCTGCCGGTACCGCTCCAGCTCCCGGTTCACCAGCCGGTACAGGTCCTCGGGCGACTCCAGGTCCTTCCGGGTCACGCCCCAGGCCGCCGGCAGCACCACGAACGGCTCCGTCTGGCGCCCCCCCAGCCCGCCGTGGCTGCTGGCCTGCTCTTCCATCACCACGATGCGCCCCTGATCGGCCAGCCAGGCGCCGTTGATGACCAGGTCGCCGCTGTCGGGGTAGCCCAGCAGGCGTGCCAGTTCACCGGCCCACAGTTCGCGGCGGGCGTAGGGCGCCAGGGGGTCGTTGCGCTCGCCGCGCTGGCCGGTCACCAGGTTGCGGATGCCGTCCTCGCAGATCGCCACCGCGTCGCCGAAGCGCCGCCGGGCGGCCACGAAGCCGATGCCGGGGTGCCGCGCCAGCTTCTCCACCAGCCCCGGGTAGAGCGCGATCACGTCTTCCAGGAACAGCGGCTCGCGGCTGCCGGTGAAGTAGATGTGGGCCAGCGAGCCCGACACGCAGACCACGACCTTGGCGCCCGCGGCGGCCTCGTCGGCGCCGCCGGGCTGCCCCGGCGCCAGGCGTACCAGGGCGCGACGGCTGCGGCGGGCCAGCCAGCCCAGCTGGCTGTCGTCGATGTCCTCCATGCCGGCCAGCAGCGAGAGCGTGTAGCTGGAGTCCGGGCTGAACACCCGGCGCGGCGCGCCCGGCCCATCGCCTTCGCCCAGCATGTCGGCCAGCGTCGCTTCCAGCGTGCTGCCGTAGAGGATGCGGAAGGGCACGCTCGGCGTCTGACCGTGGTCCGACATCAGCATGATGTCGTAGTTGATCGGCGACTGCCGGCGCGCGCGCCGCCCGAGGATGCGCAGCTTGCGGTCGAACGCGGCCAGCGTCAGCTGCGCCTCCACCGTGTCGGGACCCGAGTAGTGGGCCACCTCGTCGTAGCCCACGAAATTCGAGTAGATGACCGGCACGCTGCGCACCATGTCCTGCTTCAGCCAGAAGAACGAGAGTTCGCGCAGGAAGGCGTTGGCCAGCGCGCGCTGGCCCGCGCGGCGCGGCGAGAACCGCAGGCGCGGCCGCTTCTTGTCGAAGCGCCCGGCCACCGCGAACGACAGGCCCGCCAGGTAGTCCCACACGAACGCAAGCACGGCCTTCGTCAGTTCACTGGGGCTGAGGAAGAACAGGTTGAAGTCGGCCTGCTCGCCCAGGCGGCGCGTGGCGGCGTCCTCGCCCAGCGTGCTGACGGCCATCAACCGCTTTGCCGCACCGCCCGACATGAACGTGTTGATGCACGAGCCGCCTTCCAGCAGCGGCCGGTTGCCCACCGCCACCATGCGCTCGAGCAGGCGCAGGTCCTCGGGCTGGCTCACGACGCGCACGCGTTGTTCGTGGCGGTCGAACCAGCGGTAGCCCGGCACGTTGCCGCGATCGCCGTAGAAGAAGCCGGCCTGCACCGCCGGCGTGTTCGAGGGAATGCCGCAGTGCCAGGAATCCAGCTTGTGCGTGCCGCGGGCCAGCATGGCCGACACCGCCGGCATGCGTCCGCGGGGCCAGCGCGCGGCGAAGGCTCGCGCGCGACAGGCCGTCGATCTGCAGGATCAGCAGCCCGCGCGCCGGGCGTCGTTCCGGGCGCGGCCCGAAGCGCCTGCCCAGCCGGAAGATCAGCGACTGGTAGAAGGGATACGCCTCGTCCACGCCCAGCCAGCCGGTGATCGAGGCCGAGATCGCCGTGATGATCACCGCGCCCAGCAGCGCCTCGCCGAAGCTGGTGATGACCAGCGTGCGCGAGGCCATGGCGCTGAAGTAGAGGATGATGCCGTTGAAGAACAGGGTGGGCAGGCCCAGCGTGAGGCTGTTCAGCGGGAAGGTCAGCAGCAGCAGCACCGGGCGCATGACGATCATCATGGCGCTGAACAGCAGCGGCAGCAGGAGCACGCCCGCCCACCAGCGCGGATGCGAGCGGTCCAGGCTGAATCCCGGCAGGATCCACGTGGCCAGCAGCAGGGCCAGGGTGGTCACGCCCCAGACCAGCAGGTAGCGCCCGAGGATGCCGGCTTCCTTCTTCGCGGCCCGCCTCCCCGTTCGGGAACCCCACAGTCACGGGCTCCTAGCCCGCAGCCGCCCGCCGCAACCGCGCCAGCGCGCGCGGCGCCCCCACCAGTTCCAGGACCTCGAAGATGCCGGCGCTGCGCGTCTGCCCCGTCAGCGCCACGCGGCAGGGATGGATCAGGTCGCCGGCCTGCACGCCCAGCTTCTCGGCCGTGGTGCGCACCACCTGCTCGAACGCGGCGGCGGCGTGCGCCTGCCCTTCGGGCAGCGCCGCCTGCAGCGCGTCGGCGAGTGCGGCCAGGCGCTCGCGCGCGACATTCGTGGCCACGTGCTCGTCCCAGTCGGCCTGCTCGATCGCGAAATCCTCGGCGTAGAAGAAGCCGACGCGCTCGGGCAGCGTCACCAGGCTGCTGAACCGGTTGCCGAGCGTGGCCAGCACGCGCGCCAGGTAGGCGTCGGCGCTGTCGATGCCGTGCACCTGCCAGGCCGCATCCCAGGCCCAGCCATGCTCGGCCACGATCGGCCGGGCCAGGTCGAGCCGCTGCACGGGCGACAGGCGCTTGATGTGCTCGGAGTTGATGTGCGCCAGCTTGTCGTAATCGAAGGCCGCCGGCGCGCTGTTGACCTTCTTCAGGCTGAACTTCTTGACCAGTGCGGCCGTCTCCAGCACGTCATCGCCGCCGGCGCCGATCGACCAGCCCAGCAACGCCAGGTAGTTGACCATGGCCGCAGGCAGCACGCCCATCTTCGCGAACTCGTCCACGGATGTTGCGCCGTGGCGCTTGCTCAGGCGCTTGCGGTCCGAGCCCAGGATCATCGGCATGTGCCCGAACTTCGGCGGCGTCCACTCGAAGGCCGCGTAGATGAGCAGCTGGAACGGCGTGTTGCTGACGTGGTCATCGCCGCGCAGCACATGCGTGATGCCCATCAGGTGGTCGTCCACCACGCAGGCGAACTGGTAGGTCGGGAAGCCGTCGGCCTTGACAATCACGCGGTCGACCAGCACCGAATTCTGGAACTCGCGCTTGCCCACCACCAGGTCGTACCAGAACGTGACGCCCTCGGCCGGCGTGTGCAGGCGCCAGGCGTGCGGCTTGCCTGCGGCGGCCAGTGCCGCCGACTCTTCCTTCGACAGCGCGCGGCACTTGCCGTCGTAGCCTTCCCACTGGCCACCGGCGTCGGTGACAGCCTTCTCGCGCGCGCCCAGGTCATCGCCCGTGCAGAAGCAGCGGTAGGTCAGGCCGCGGTCGGCCAGCTGCTGCAGGTGGTCGCGGTAGGTGTCGAGCCGCTCCGACTGCAGGTACGGCGCGCAGGGGCCGCCCTTGCCCGGACCCTCGTCCCACTCCAGGCCGAGCCACTCCAGGCCGCGCAGGATGGCGGCGTAGGAAGCCTCGGTGCTGCGTTCCTGGTCCGTATCCTCGATGCGCAGGATGAACGTGCCACCCTGGCTGCGCGCATAGAGCCAGTTGAACAGGGCGGTGCGGGCCCCGCCCACGTGCAGGTAGCCCGTGGGGCTGGGTGCGAAACGGACACGCGGCGCGGCGGGCGCATTCATGGCGTCGTCAGACCTCGGGATCGGGTGTGCGTCGGGTTGCGACCCTTATCAGTGGCGCTTCCGGGCGCCGCCCGCAAGCCCTAGGGCTGACGGTGCGGAGCGGCATTGAAGACCTTCCCGCCGGCCGGCTCACCGGTCGCCAGCGGGTCGAGCATCGCGGCCAGCCCGGCCAGGTCCAGACCGTACACGCTGCGCGCGGCCTGGTCGAGCGGGATTCCCGCAGCGGCCTGGCCCAGGAAGTCGCGCAGGGCGATTACGCCGCCCTCGTACTCCACCAGCTGCCAGGTCATCAGGAAGGCGTTGTAGCAGGCCTTGCGGAACCGTTCACGGTCGCGCCCCTGGTCCGGGTCCACGCCGGCGGTGAGGATCGCGTCGATCTCCGCCGGCGCCATCGTCACCGGCCCGTGCTGCCGGAACTCGGCCATGTAGTCGGCCAGGTGGATGCCGTCATCGCCCAGGTACTCGACCAGCCCCTGGTGCAGCCACGGCGGCAACGGCTGGCTCACGTTCTGGCGCAGGATCCAGTCGATGGCCAGCATGAACGTACCGTGCCCGTCGAGCTGCCGTGCCTGCAGCACCGCGAACGGCTCGAGGATGGCGCGATTGCCCTCCAGCTTGTAGAGCCGCCACACGCCCTGCCCGGACAGTTCCAGGTAATGCGCCGACGTATTCGGGTTCTCGATGACCAGCGTATCGCGGGGCGCGAAGCCGAGCAGCACCTGCATGCGCGCCTGCGCCCAGTTCAGCAGCTCGATGCACGGCAGCATGTCGCAGGCCGCGTAGCCCGGGTTGTGGTGCAGCACCCACGGCCCGTACCGCTTCACGTCGGGTTCGATGACAAGTCCCGGTCGCGGTATCGGCTGCCGGGCCTGGCACAACGAGCCCGGCCCGACCGGCAGGCCGTCCGGCCCGGTTTCCGGCGTCCAGCCGCCCCAATGGTATTCGTGCAGGTGGTCGGGAAAGCCCGTGACGCCGATCACCGGCTCGGAGGCGCGCGGGTACGGCCCCTCGAGGGTCAGTTGCGGCAATTGGCTCGCATGCGTCTGCGCGGCGGCCGGCGCGGCGGGCAGCGACATCGCGATCGCCAGGAATGCGGTCGCTGCCGTCATCATTGTCGCCATCGGCGCTGTCCTACTTCTTCCTGCCACCTTCGAAGTCCTTCGCTTTCTGGTACCAGGCAACGGCTTCCTTCTTGTCGCCCAGCTTGTCCAGCGTCATGCCGATGTTGTTCATCACGGCTGCCGACTTCTCGAGGTCGAGCGCCATCTCGAAGCCCTCGAGAGCCTGGTCGTACTTGCCGAGGTAGAAGTACGACAGCCCCTGGTTGTTGTAGGCGCGGTAGGTCGGGCCTTCCAGCTTGAGCAGTTCGTCGAAGGCGGCGACCGCTTCCTTGTACTTCTTGGTGTCCATGTAGACCAGCGCCAGGTTGTACTGCGCCTTCACGTACTTCGGGTCCAGGACCAGCGCCTGCTGGTAGGCCGCGACGGCCTTGTCGTTGTTACCGGCCTTCTGCGCCACGCTGCCGAGCAGGAAGGCGGTCTTCGCGTCCGGCTGCAGCAGCAGCGCCTGCTCGAACGGCTCGATGGCCTCGCTGAACTTGCCGGTCGCCTGCAGGCACTGCGCCAGCGCCTGCCAGCCCTGCGGCATATCGGGCAGTTCGCGCGTCACCGTGCGCAGCGGCGGGATGGCCGCCAGGTACTTCTCCCCGCGCATCAGGCTGACCGCGTAGTTGTAGACGACCTCGGGCTTGGTGTCCGCCGTCACGCCGGCCCGCAGCCATTCCGAAGCCTCCTTGTCGTGCCCGAGGCGGATGTGCAGGTTGCCGATGGCCACGCGCAGGTCCTCGAGATGCTCGATCTCCCAGGCCTTGTTGTAGGCGCCCAGCGCGTCGTCGAGCCGGTCGGACTTCTCGTACACCTTGCCGGTGGCGATCCAGGTGCCGGTCCAGTCCGCATGATCGGCACGCGCCCGCGCGGCGGCGGCCTCGGCTTCGTCGTTGCGCCCCAGCTTCAGGTAGACGTCGACCAGGCGCGGCAGCACGTCGGGCCGTTCCGGCGCCAGCAGGTAGGCGTCCTGGTACAGGCCGATGGCCTCGGCCTCCAGGCCCGACTGCTCCATCAGCTTGCCGTCCTCCACCAGCAATGCCACGCGGTGGTTGACGATGGCCGAGGCTTCACGCCAGCCGTCCTCGGCCTCCACGTTCTCCTTGCCCGCGAGCCCGGCCAGGAAGGCGCGAGCGGCCGGCGTCTGCTCGGCCAGCAGGTCGCGCACGGCCTGCTCGTCGGCCGCCTCGTTCGCCATCTCGTACAGCGCCTGAACCAGGCGGAACGTCTCGGCCACGGGCGGCTGCAGGCTGGCCAGGCCGTCGCGGTAGGTCTGCCGTGCCTCTTCCAGCTGGCCGGCCTTGCGCTGCGCACTGCCGATCAGGCGCCAGTAGTCGCGGCCGCCGAACTGGTCGTTCTTGCGGTACTCGGCGAATTCGGCCACGGCCATTTCCGGCATGTCCAGGCGCGAGAAGACGAGTCCCAGGTTGCGGTGGTAGTCGCCGTTCGACCTTTCGCACTGGATGGCGTGGATGAACGCGTCGCGCGCCGCCGGGTAGTCTTCCTGGCTGGCCAGGAGCACGCCCAAGTCGTTCCAGCTGCGCCCATCGGCCGGGTTCTTCAGCAGCTTGTCGTTCAGGATCGCGATCTTCTCCTGGGGCGACATCTGCTCGGTCAACTGCTCGTAGTGGAAGGTGCGCGTGCCGTCTGCCAGCGTGTCGACGCGGGCGGGCGCCTGGGCCAGTGCCGGCCGGGCTGGCAGGCCCGCCAGAACGACCAGACCCGCCGCCAGGGCCAGATGGGTCACGTAATCCACGGTGGGCCGACGCAGGGTCATAAATTCCTCGGGGCCGCGGCGGCGGCCGGTCGTAAGCCGGAAATCTGCAGGGAGCCCGGCCATGATAAGGACCGCGCCGGATGGTGTCCAGCGCAGCCGGACCCTATACACCGGGGCCGGCCGGAGATTCCCGCCGTCCGTCCGGGCCCGCCGCGCTTGACGGGCCGGGCGATTGCTGTTGCTTTACCCCCATGATCCGACTCCGCATCCTGGGCGCCGGCGGCGCCGTCCCCACCCCCACGCACACCCCCGCCGCCTACTGGGTGACGGTGGACGGGTTCAGCCTGCTGCTCGACATCGGGCCCGGCGCCCTGGTGCGCCTGGTGCGCTCGGGCGACGCGCCCGGGGGCGTGGACGACATCCACACCGTGCTGCTGTCGCACCTGCATCCCGACCACACCGGCGACCTCGTGGCCCTGCTCTTCGCGCTGCACTCGCCGCTGCCGGCCTCGACGGCGCCCCTGCGCCTGTTCGGCCCGCCGGGCCTGCGCAGGCTGCTCGAGCAGTTGGGCGCGATCTACGGTTCCTGGCTGGTGCCGCGCCAGCGCGCACTGGAGGTGACGGAGGTGCGCCCGGGCGACGGGATCCCGATCGGCAATGGCGGCGCCATCGCCCGCCCCTTCGCCGTGGACCACCCCCAGGACCGCCTGTCGGAACTGCAGCTGGGCTGGAGCTTCACCAACGCGGCGGGCGGCCGCCTGGTCTTCTCCGGCGACACCGGCGACTGCCCGACCCTGCGCGAGGCCGCCCGGGACTGCGACCTGCTGCTCATCGAGTGCTCGACCACCGACGCCTGGGACGTGCCCGGGCACCTGAACCCGACCCAGGTCGGCGCCGTCTGCGCGGCAGCCCTGCCGCGCCGCGTGGTCCTGACGCACCAGTACCCGAATGCGGCGGCGCTCGACCTGCCGCCCCTGGTCGCCCGCTCTTTCGCCGGCCCGGTGGAACAGGCGCGCGACGGCGATGTATACCTGGTTTCGGCCCCGCCGCGAAAGGAACCTGCATGAACGCCCGCCGCCTCACCTTGTCGCCCACGCCGGCGGCGCTGCGCGCCTGCCTGCCTGGCGTGCTGCTCGGCGCCCTGCTCGTCGTCCTGGCGGCGACCGCGACCCCGCTGCCGGCGGCGGCCCAGTCCGCCTCGGCGCCGCCACCCGCGCCCGCGCCCCACGCCAAGGGCCGGTTGCCCGAGTTCCGGCCCGGCGTGACGCCGCAGTTCGAGATGGTGCTCATCCACGGCCTGGGCGGCGCGGCCTCCGAATGGGGCGCGCTGGCACCGTACCTGAAGGGCACCTTCAAGGTCGCGGTCTTCGAGATGGCGGGCCACGGCGCCACGCAACCGGTCATGGACCCGACCATCATCAGCGAGGCAAAGCGCCTGGAGGAGTTCATCCGCACCAGCGGCATGTCCTACCCGACGCTGGTCGGCCACGGGCTCGGCGGCATGGTGGCCCTGCAGTACGCCCTCGACCACCCGGGCGATACCCACCGGCTCATCCTGCTGGACACGGCACCGCGGCAGCTGGCGGACAAGGAACAGAAGCAGCAGATCGGGCAGAAGCTGATCGAGGATTACGACCGCTTCGTGGGCGAACGCTACGCGATGATGAGCCCGGACGACGAGGTCACCGAGCAGATCCTCGACATGGCGCTGCGCACGCACGCGCCCACGTTTGTCTCGCTGCTGATGTCGAGCTTCGATTTCGACCTGACCGACCGGCTGCGCACGCTGACGGTCCCGCTGCTGGTGGTGGGCAGCGAGATGATGTTCCCGCGCCCGGAGGAATCGCAGAATATCCTGGCGGCCATCGGCTTCGACAAGGCACGCTCACTGAGCTTCAAGCGCTTCGGGCGCACCGGGCACTACATCATGCTGGAGCAACCGGTCATGCTGGCCAGCGTGCTGATGGCGTTCGGAGTGACGGCTGGTTACGAGTTCGAGCCGTAGCCGGCGCGCGGCGGCTTCAGCCGCGCAGATGGCCCATGTCGGCATCGACCATCATGCGAACCAGTTCCGGGAAACCGACGGTCGGCTCCCAGCCGAGGACGCTGCGCGCCTTGCCGGCATCGCCGCGCAGGTGGTCCACCTCGGCGGGCCTCAGGAAGCGCGGATCCAGCTTCACGTACTGCCGCCAATCCAGGTCCACGTGCCCGAAGGCGATCTCCACGAATTCCTGCACCGAATGGTTCTCGCCGGTAGCCACGACGAAATCGTCGGGCACGTCGTGCTGCATCATCAGCCACATCGCGCGCACATAGTCACCGGCGTATCCCCAGTCGCGATGGGCGTCGAGGTTGCCCAGGCACAGCTCGGTGGCGCGGCCGGTCTTGATGGCGGCCACGCCGTGGGAGATCTTGCGGGTGACGAACTCCAGCCCGCGACGCGGGCTCTCGTGGTTGAAGAGGATGCCCGAGGCGGCGAACAGCCCGTAGCTCTCGCGGTAGTTCACGGTGATGTGGTGGCCGTAGGTCTTGGCCACCGCGTAGGGGCTGCGCGGATGGAACGGCGTCAGTTCGGTCTGCGGCACCTCGCGCACCTTGCCGAACATCTCGCTGCTGCTGGCCTGGTAGAAGCGTGCCTTCGGGGCCACCTGCCGCAGGGCCTCCAGCAGCCGGGTCACCCCCAGGCCGGTGAACTGGCCCGTCAGCGTCGGCTGGGCCCAGCTGGTGGGCACGAACGACTGGGCGGCCAGGTTGTAGACCTCGTCCGGGGCCGCCTCCTCCATCGCCTTGGTCAGCGAGGCTGGTCCAGCAGGTCGGCCTGCAGAAACGTGATGCGGTCCTTGAGGTGGTCGATGCGCTCGGACGTCTCGGTGCTGGAACGGCGGACCATCCCCCACACGCCATAGCCCTTTTCCAGCAGGAGTTCCGCCAGGTACGACCCGTCCTGGCCGGTAATACCGGTGATCAGCGCTCTCTTAGCCATGTTTTCTCCCGGACGCGGACCCAGCGGGGATGACTGCCGTCCCCATTCTACACCGGGGCTGGCGGCTGGACAAGTTCGCCGGACGGCTGCACTTTGGGGGGGTGCTTCCGAACCGTTCTTTTCCGGAGGGACTCACATGTCGATCGTGCTGGACGGCCGCCACCTGACCATCGAGAACCTGGCCCGCATCGCGCGCGACGGCGAGGCCGTTGCGCTGGCGCCCGAGGCCCTGGAGCGCATCAAGGCCTGCCGCGCCCTCGTCGAGCGCAAGATCGAGGCGCGCGAGGTGATGTACGGCATCAACACCGGCATCGGCGAGTTCAGCGAGATCATCCTCAACGACGACCAGGTCCGCGACTTCCAGCGCTACCTGATCTACAACCATGCCGCCGGCATCGGCGAGCCCGCGCCGGCCGAGTACGTGCGCGGCGCCATGGCCGGCCGCATCAACGTGCATGCGCACGGCCGCTCCGGCTGCCGTCCCGAGATCACGCTCTGCCTGCTCGAGATGCTCAACCGCGGCGTCACGCCGTACGTGTGCCAGAAGGGCTCGGTCGGCGCCTGCGGCGACCTGGCGCCGATGTCGCAGGTCGCGCTGCTGCTGATGGGCGAGGGCCAGGCCTGGTACAAGGGCGAACTGCTGCCCGGCGCCGAGGCGCTCAAGCGCGCCGGCATCGAGGTGCCCGGGCTCCACGCACGCGACGGCCTCGCGACGATCAACGGCTCGAACCTGCTGACGGCGATGAGCGCGCTGCACATCCACGACATGGAGCGCTGGCTGAAGCAGGCCGAGATCGCCGCCGCCATGTCGCTCGAGGCGCTGCTCGCGAACCTGAAGCCGTACCAGTCGCCGCTGCACGTGGTGCGCGGCTTCCGCGGCGCCATCCGCAGCGCTTCGGCCATCCGCCGCTGCATGGAAGGCAGCGACCTGGCCACGGGCAAGGTGAAGACCCGCGTGCAGGACGCCTACTCCATGCGCTCGACGCCCCAGGTGATCGGCGCCGCGCACGACGCCGTGGCCTACGCGCGCAGCCAGGTCGAGATCGAGCTGAACGGCGTCGGCGACAATCCCATCTTCTTCCCCGAGACGGGCGTCACCCAGACCGGGGCCAACTTCCAGGGCTCGCCGGTCTCGCTGCCGATGGAGATGGCCGGCCAGGCCATCACCATGGTCAGCGTGCTATCCGAGCGCCGGCTGAACCGCCTGCTCAACCCGGCACTGAGCGCCGGCCTGCCGGCCTTCCTGACCCGGGGCGCCGGCATGTACAGCGGCATGATGCTCAGCCAGTACACGGCCGACAGCCTCATCGTCGAGCAGCGCATGTACTGCACGCCGGCCTCGGTGGCCTCGATCCCGGCCGCGGCCGACCAGGAGGACTTCGTCTCCATGGGCATGAACACCGCGATCAAGAACGGGCACATCCTCGAGAACGCCTGCGGCGTGCTGGGCATCGAGATGATGGCCGCCGCGCAGGCGCTGGACCTGCGCGACTTCACGCCGGGCAAGGGCACCGGCGCGGCGAGGGCCTGCGTGCGCGAGCACGTGGCGTTCCTCGACGTCGACCGCCCGCTCCATCCCGACCACACGGCCATGCGTGAACTGGTGCGCAGCCACCGGGCGCTGGCGGCGGTGGAACAGGTCGTGGGCGATCTCGCGGAGTTCGACCCGGCCTAGCCGGTCGCGGGACGAGGGCGTTCAGGCAGTCGCTTCGGCGGCGTCGGGGAGACCCGGCGCCGCTTTGCACAGCGCCGGCCGCCCGAACAGGTAGCCCTGCCCGAAGCGGACCCCCATGTCGACCAGCACCTGGAAGTCGTCGGTGGTCTCGATGCCCTCGGCCACGACCTCGGCCTCCAGCACGTCGGCCACGCGCAGCAGCCGCGACAGCGCGCGCCGCATCTCGGGGTCCACGGCCAGCCCGCGCACCAGCCGCTTGTCGATCTTGATCACCTGCGGATGCAGCATGATCAACCCCTCGAGGCAACTGTTGCCGAATCCCACGTCGTCGATGGCGATGCGTACGCCCGCCTTCTGCAGTTCGCGCACGTGCGGCACCAGCACGCAGGGATCGCCGAGCAACTGCTGCTCACTGATCTCCAGGCAGCACGTCACGTCGGTGCGCCCGTCCGTCAGCGCGCGCAGCAGCTCGGCGGACTCGGTCTGCAGCAGCGTGGCCGGCATGATGTTCACGTGGTAGTCCGGGTGCGGGCCCAGTTCCCGCGCATGCGAGGCGCACAGCCGCAGGCAGCGCAGGTCCACCGCGGCAAGGATGTCGTTCTCCTGGCAGAACCGGAACAGGTTGTCCGGCCTGCGCAGCGGCCCCTCGGGGCCGCGCACCAGCATTTCCCGCGAGACGATGCGACCGTCGTCGAGGTTGACGATGGGCTGGCTGGCGGCCTCCAGCACGTCGTCCTCCAGCAGCGCGCGCACCATCTGCGGCCCCGCCAGGACGGGCAGGATCGGCCCGCCGAACTCGACCGCCGCCGCGTGCGAGACGCGGTTCTTGCCGTTCAGCTTGCCGTGCTGCAGCACGAAATGGGCACGGGCCATCACCTCGTCCCAGGAGAGGTCGGCGTCGCCCACCGTGGTCAGCGACAGGCTGGCGGTGGTCTGCAGCGACTGCCCGCCGGCGCTGATCACGTCGCGGCTCACGGCCAGCCGGATCTTCTCGGCGATGATCTCGCCCTCGCCCGCCGCCGCCTCCGGCAGCAGCACGACGAAGCGGTCCGTACCGCAGCGCCCCACCTTGTCCTGCTCGCGCACCGATTCCCGGATGCGCCGCGAGGCGCCCACCAGCACCAGGTCGCCCACGCCGTGGCCCAGCGTCGCGTTCACCCGCGAGAAGTCGTCCAGGTCGACCAGCAGCACCGTCAGGTCGCGCCCGCTGCGCCGGCAGGCGGCCAGTTCGTCGCGCAGGGCCCGCTCCATGCCCTTGCGGTTGAGCAGCCCGGTCAGGCCGTCCATGTGGACCAGCCAGTCCAGGCGCGCCGTGACCTCGGCCAGTTCGCGGCTGATGGCCGCCTCGCGCAGGCAGAAATCGATGGTCCGCAGCCAGGAGGGCAGGTCGGCCTCGTCCAGCGGCAGGCTTTCGCGGGCGCCGGCGCCCCGCACGGCCGCGGTCTGCCCCGGGTCGGGCGACACCATCAGCGCCAGTTGCGGCGTTTCGGGGCGCGCCGCGCCCAGCTGCTGGACGGCCTGCACCTGGTCGGCGTCGGCCGGGTCGGGGCCCACCAGCACCAGGTCCACGTCGTCGATCTGCAGGCAGGTCAGGGCGTCGGCAAGGTGGGTGAAGTGGGCGATGCGGTGGCGGGCCTCGGTGACCGGCTCCAGAAGCGTCCGCACCCGGCGGGCCAGCGCCGGGTCGCGATGCAGCAGCAGGAGTCGGCGGAGCGGGGCCTCGTCGGGCATGCGGATGTCCTGAATCCCTTCACGTACGCGGCCGCGTCCTTGCGGCCGGTTTGGGGCGGACGCTACAACGCGCCGCCGGATCCTGCAAGCCCCGGGTTCCGGGGGTCAGCCCTGCTCCCGGATGATGCTGACGGCCGCCGCCGCGTCGCTCATCACGTAGAAATGGATGCACTCCACGCCCTCGGACAGCAGCCCCTGCACCTGGCGCCGGGCCCAGTTGCGACCGATCTCCCGCACATGCTTGGGCGCGGCGTGGATCTCGTCGACCAGCTCGTCGGGAATCGACACGTGGAAGTGCTTGGGCAGCGAACTCAGGTGCCGCACGCTGTCGATCAGCTTGATGCCGGGAATGATGGGCACGGTGATGCCCGCCTCGCGGCAGCGCCGGCGGTACTCCAGGAACGAGGCGTTGTCGAAGAACATCTGCGTGACCACGTAGTCGGCGCCTGCCTCGACCTTCGCCTTGAGGTGGGCGATGTCGGTCTTCATGTTGGGCGCCTCGACATGCTTCTCGGGGTAGCCGCCCACGCCGATGCAGAAGTCGATCGGCCGCGTGTTGGCCAGGTCGTCGAGGAACTTGGCGCCGCGCAGGTCGATCAGCTGCTTCACCAGGTCGGTGGCGTACACGTTCCGCGTGCGGCCCTGGCTGATGACCTTGCTGTAGTTCGACTCGTCGCCGCGGATGGCCAGCACGTTCTCGATACCCAGGTAGTTGAGCTCGATCACCGCATCCTCGGTCTCTTCCCGCGTGAACCCGGTGCACAGCAGGTGCGGCACGGTGTCGATGCGATAGCGGTTCTGGATGATGCCGCAGATCGAGATGGTGCCCGGCCGCTTCTTGCGCACACGGCGGCGGATGGTGCCGTCGGGCTGCTCCTCGTAGATCGCCTCGGCCGAGTGGCTCGTGACGTCGATGAACGGCGGCGACACCGGCGCGATCTGGTCCATGATCTGGATGATGTCGCCGACGTTCTGGCCGCGCGGCGGCGGGATGATCTCGAAGCTGAACAGGGTCTGCGAAGACTTGGCCAGGTGTTCGGTCACGCGCATCGGTTACTCGCTTTTCTCAGTCCAGGTTCGCCGCCAGCCAGGCGGTCGCTTCCTCGTTCGTAAGCCCCGTCCGGGCCGCGTAGTCCGCCACCTGGTCGGCACCGATCCGGCCCACGCCGAAATAGCGCGCCTCCGGATGCCCGAAATACCAGCCGGCGACCGAGGCTGCCGGGTCGATGGCGCAGGATTCGGTCAACCGCGCGCCGGTGGCCGCCTCGGCCCCCAGCAGCGCGAACAGGGCCTTCTTCGCGACATGGTCCGGGCAGGCCGGGTACCCTGGCGCCGGCCGGATGCCACGGTACTTCTCCTCGACCAGGCCCTCGCTGTCGAGGTTCTCGTCGGCGGCATAGCCCCACCACTCGCGACGCAGGCGCAGGTGCAGGTATTCGGCGAAGGCCTCGGCCAGGCGATCGGCCACCGATTTGGCCAGGATGGCGCGGTAGTCGTCGCCATCCAGTTCGAAGCGCTTCACCAGGTCGTTCACGCCGAGCCCCGCCGTCACCACGAAGGCGCCGGCCCAGTCCGCCACGCCCGAACCCACGGGCGCCACGAAGTCGGTCAGGCACAGGTTGGGGCGGCCGGCGGCGCTCTTGCGCTGCTGCCGCAGGAACGGCACGCGAAGGTGCTCGCTCGTGCGCGACTCGTCGGTGTAGAAGACCAGGTCGTCGCCGTCGGCGGCCGCCGGCAGCAGGCCCCAGACGCCGCGGCAGCGGAGCGAGCCGGCGCTGATCACCTCGTCGAGCATGACCTGCGCGTCGTCGAACAGGCGCCGGGCCTCGACACCCAGGCGCGCGTCGTCAAGGATACGCGGGTATTTGCCCGGCAGGCGCCAGGTCTGGAAGAACGGGGTCCAGTCGATCAGGGCGCGGAGGGCCGCCAGGTCCGGCGTCTCCAGCGCATGGACACCGGTCACTCGCGGCGTCTCGGGGCGGTGCGCGGCCCAGTCCAGGCGCAGGCCGTTGGCGCGGGCGGCCGTCAACGGCAGCTGCTCCCGCGACTCGTCGGCGATGCCGCGGTCATGCCGCACCTTCGCGTACTCGGCGCTGACGCCGGCCAGGACTTCCACCCGCGTGCGCTCGCTGATCAGGCTTCCCACCACACCCACGGCACGCGAGGCGTCCAGCACGTGCACGACGCCGGGCGCATAGTGCGGGTCGATCTTCACCGCGGTGTGCACGCGACTGGTCGTGGCCCCGCCGATCAGCAGCGGCACGGTCAGGCCCTGCCGCGTCATCTCCTTCGCCACCTGGACCATCTCGCCCAGCGACGGCGTGATCAGGCCGCTCAGGCCGACGATGTCGACCTTCCGCTCGATCGCCGTGGCGATGATGCGGTCGGCCGGCACCATTACACCCAGGTCGATGATCTCGTAGTTGTTGCAGCCTAGGACCACGCCCACGATGTTCTTGCCGATGTCGTGCACGTCGCCCTTGACCGTCGCCAGCAGCACGCGGCCGTTGTTGGTGACGCCCTCGGCCTTGCCGGCCTGCAGGTACGGGTCCAGCACGGCTACCGCGCGCTTCATGACGCGGGCCGAGCGGATCACCTGCGGCAGGAACATCTTGCCCGCGCCGAACAGTTCGCCCACCCGGTTCATGCCGGCCATGAGCGGACCCTCGATCACCGCCAGCGGCTGTCCCAGTTCCTGCAGCGCGGCCAGCGTGTCGTCCTCGACGAACTCCGCGTCGCCGCTCAGCAGCGCATGGGCCAGGCGTTCGGCCACCGGCAGGGCACGCCAGGCCGCGGCCTCGTGCTGGTGTCCCTTCGAATCCTCGGTCGCGGCCGCCACGGCCAGCAGGCGTTCGGCGGCGTCGGGCCGGCGGGCCAGGATCACGTCCTCGACGGCCTCCAGCAGCGAAGGCTCGATGTCCTCGTACACCGCCAGCTGGCCGGCGTTGACGATGCCCATGTCCAGCCCGGCCTTGATGGCGTGGTACAGGAACACCGAATGCATCGCCTCGCGCACGTGGTCGTTGCCGCGGAAGGCGAAGCTCAGGTTGCTGATGCCGCCGCTCACGCGGGCGCCGGGCATCGTCGCCTTGATCTGGCGGCAGGCCTCGATGTAGTCGACGGCATAGCGGTCGTGCTCGGGCAACCCGGTGGCCACGGCGAACACGTTCGGGTCGAAAATGATGTCCTCGGGTGGGAACCCGACCTCCCGCGTGAGGATGTCCCAGGCCCGCCGGCAGACCGACAGGCGCCGCTCAAGGGTGTCGGCCTGGCCCTGTTCGTCGAAGGCCATGATCACGGCGGCGGCGCCGTAGCTGCGCACCAGGCGGGCGCGGCGGCGGAACTCGTCCTCGCCGTCCTTCAGGCTCAGGGAATTGACGACGCCCTTGCCCTGCAGGCAGCGCAGGCCCGCCTCGAGCACGTTCCAGTCGCTGCTGTCGACCATCACCGGCACGCGCGAGATCTCGGGATCGGAGGCCACCATGTTCAGGAACGACGTCATCGCCGCCGGCGCTTCCAGCATCGCGTCGTCCATGTTCACGTCGATGATCTGCGCCCCGCCCTGCACCTGCTGGCGGGCGACCTCCAACGCCTCCTCGTTGCGTCCCTCGCGGATCAGCCGCGCGAATTTCTTGCTGCCGGCCACGTTCGTGCGCTCGCCGATGTTCACGAACAGCGAGGTCTCGTCGAGCCGGAGCGCCTCGAGACCCCGCCAGGAACGTGCCGCGCCGCGGCTCGGGAATGCGCCGGGGCGGCCGGCCCTTCATCGCTTCGTCGATGGCCTTGATGTAGGCCGGCGTCGTGCCGCAGCACCCGCCGACGATGTTGACCAGCCCGTCGGCCGCGAATTCGCTGAGGATCGCCGCCATCTGCGCCGGCGTCTCGTCGTACCCGCCCAGCTCGTTGGGCAGGCCGGCATTCGGATGCACCGAGACGAGCGTGTCGACCAGCTGGGACACCTCGGCCAGGAACGGCCGCAGGGCCCGCGCGCCCAGTGCGCAATTCAGCCCGAATGCCGCGGCATCGGCATGCCGCAGCGAGATGCAGAACGCCTCGGCCGTCTGGCCGGTGAGCGTGCGGCCGCTGGTGTCGACGATGGTGCCCGAGATCCACACCGGCAGGTCGGGCGTGCCGCGGCGCTCGAGCAGCTCACGCACGGCGAAGACGGCCGCCTTCGAGTTCAGCGGGTCGAAGATCGTCTCGATCAGCAGCAGGTCGGCGCCGCCGTCGAGCAGCGCCTCGGCCTCTTCGGAATACGACGTCACCAGCTCCATGAAGGTGATGTTGCGCAGGCCCGGGTCGTTCACGTCGGGCGAGATGGAGCAGGTGCGGTTGGTGGGCGCCAGCGAGCCGGCCACGAAGCGCGGGCGGTCGGGCTGCTTGCGCGTGTACTCGTCGGCCGCCTCGCGCGCCAGGCGCGCCGAGGCCAGGTTGATGTCGCGCACCAGGTGATCGGTGTGGTAGTCCGACTGCGAGATCGACGTCCCGTTGAAGGTGTTGGTCGTGATGATGTCGGCGCCGGCCTCGAGGTAGGCGCGGTAGATCTCGCTGATGACCTGCGGCTGCGTCAGGTTGAGGATGTCGTTGTTGCCCTTGAGGTCGTGCGGGTGGTGCTTGAGCAGCGCGCCGCGGAAGGCCGCCTCATCCAGGCCGTAGGACTGGATCATGGTGCCCATGGCGCCGTCCAGGATCAGGATCCGGTCGGCAGCCAGTCGGCCCAGGAGCTGTCGCGTCAGTCGGCTCATCGCAGCGGTCACCCTTCCAGGGAATGGACGGCAGCCGGGGCACGGCCGCAGGTCCGGCCGGGTCCAGGCGCTTCACGGCCCGAGGATAAGGATAATCGGCAGGAATGGCGACACTTGGAGATCAAAAAGGCCGGAATAAAGGCGGCGCCCCGCGCCCGGGGGGATTGGGCGCGGGGCGTCGTTGTGGCCCGAAGGCCTCAGCTACCTGTGGGCGACTTCCAGGCGTTCCCAGTGCGCAGCGACCCAGACCCGGTTGCCGCGGCCGTGGCGGCCCATCTCGCGCTCATAGTGTCCGGCCACCCAGGTTAGCCCGCGGTGATCGCGGCAGCCGCCGACTTCGATGGTGCCGCAGTCACGGCAGCGGTCGGAGTGTTCGCAGCGGTCGCCGCGGCTGCTGAACCCATCGCGCCCACCGCGGTCGTCGCAGGCGTGGCGGTCGTCACGGCGGTCGTCGCGGCGGTCGCGACGCTCGCACTTGTCGCAGCGCCCGTCCCGGTTGCGGTCGTGGCGGTCGCAGCGGTCCACGACGCGGACCAGGCACCCGGGGCGGTCAGGACCGCAGGCCGGCCGGCCGACCAGCACCCGTGCCGCCACCGGCTCGAGATACACGGCCGCTTTCGCGTCATAGCCGGGACCCCGGTCGCGATAGTCGACGGCCACCGGGCCGACCTGCGCCACGACGCGGACGCCGGCTTCGGCGCGGGCGGGCAGCAGATAGGCGATCAGACTGAGGGCGGCCAGGATATAGAAGGTGCCCCGCAGCAGGGACCGGTGAACGATGACGCGGGTCTTCATGGCTGGTCCTTTCGATTCGGTCTGGGGCTCGGTCGGGATGTTCAGCTTCATGGGTTCTATTGCATTGGCGGTGCCGCGGCGCGGGTAAGATGCCATCCCAGGCGAGGCATTTTCTAAATTATTACCGGACAGCCTGTTAGCTTGCATCTGGCGAATCCAGTCGCGGCCACGGCTGCACCGTCCACCGTCCCCCCGCGTACAGGGCGGGCTGTGACTGACTGCCGCCGTGGTCGGCGCGTCTCCGGAAAGGGACATCCGGGCGTCGTGGCGGCGGCGAGCCCGAACTTGGCCCTGCGGCCGGCATCTGTTATAACTCCGGCGTCCGCCCCGACCTTGCCGCGGCCCCGCGGCCCCCGTCACCTGCAAATCCCCAAAGAAGGACCTCCATGTCCCGCAATGCCCTGATGCTGACGCTGGCTGCGGCGTGCCTCTGCGCCCTGGCCGCAGGATCCGCCCTGGCCGCCCCGAAGGCGAAGGACAAGTCCGGCAAGGATGACGCCCCGTGGAGCAGCGGTGATTTCTCGGCGCTGAAGTGGCGCGGCCTCGGGCCGGCGCTCGCTTCCGGTCGCGTCGGCGACTTCGCGGTCGACCCGCGCGACAAGTCCCACTACTACGTCGCCGTCTGTTCGGGCGGCGTGTGGGAGACGCGGAACGCAGGCATCACCTTCGACCCCATCTTCGACGGCGAGGGCAGCTACTCGATCGGGTGCGTGACCCTGGCCCCCAGCCGGCCGGGCACCGTGTGGGTGGGCACCGGCGAGAACAACAGCCAGCGCAGCGTGTCGTACGGCGACGGCGTCTACCGTTCGCTGGACGGCGGACGCAACTGGCAGAACATGGGATTGAAGCGGTCGCTGCACATCGGGAAGATCATCGTGCACCCGACCGATCCCGATGTGGTGTACGTGGCGGCGATGGGCCCGCTCTGGGGACCTGGCGGCGACCGCGGCGTGTACAAGACCACCGACGGCGGAACCACCTGGCAGCAGGTGCTCGCCATCGACGAGAACACGGGCGTGGTCGACCTCGAAATCGACCCGCGCGATCCGGACGTTCTCTACGCGGCCAGCTACCAGCGCCGGCGGCACACCTGGACGCTGATCAACGGCGGACCCGGCTCGGGCATCCACAAGACCACCGACGGCGGCAAGACCTGGACGAAGCTGGCGGGCGGCCTGCCCTCGGTGGACATGGGCCGCATCGGCCTGGCCCTGGCCGGCCCGGATCCCGACGTCGTCTACGCCATCGTCGAGGCGGCCGACGGCAAGGGCGGCTTCTTCCGCTCGGTCGACGCCGGCCTGAACTGGGAGAAGCGCGACGGCTACATGTCCAGCAGCCCCCAGTACTACAACGAGATCATCGCCGACCCCCTGGACACCGACCGCGTGTACAGCATGGACACGTTCATGATGGTCACCGAGGACGGCGGCAGTAACTGGAGCCGTGTCGGCTGGGAAGCCAAGCACGTGGACGAGCACGCGCTGTGGATCGACCCCGACAACACGAAGCACATGCTGACCGGCAACGACGGCGGCATGTACGAGACCTGGGACCGCGGCGACAACTGGGCCTTCATGGCCAACCTGCCGGTCACCCAGTACTATCGCGTGGCTGTCGACAACGACGAGCCGTTCTACAACATCTACGGCGGCACGCAGGACAACAACACGCAGGGCGGTCCCTCGCAGACGCACTACGTCCACGGGATCAGCAACCGCGAGTGGTTCATGCTGATCGGGGGCGACGGCTTCGAGCCGGCGCCCGACCCGACGAACCCCGACATCATCTACTGCCAGTCGCAGTACGGCGGCCTGTGCCGCTTCGATCGCCGCAGCGGCGAGGCGCTGGACATCCAGCCGCAGCCGGCCGAGGGCGAAGCGCTGCGCTGGAACTGGGACAGCCCGCTGATCGTCAGCCCGCACGACCCGAAGCGGCTGTACTTCGCCGCCCAGCGGGTCTTCCGCTCGGACGACCAGGGCAGCGGCTGGAAGCCGGTCAGCGGCGACCTTTCCCGCCAGACCGACCGCAACCGGCTCGAGGTGATGGGCCGTGTGTGGAGCGTCGACGCGGTGGCCAAGAACAACTCGACGAGCTTCTACGGGAACATCGTCACCCTGGCGGAATCGCCGCAGAAGGAAGGCCTGTTGCTGGCCGGCACCGATGACGGGCTGATCCAGGTGACCGTTGACGGCGGCGCCAGCTGGACGCGCATCGACGGCATCAAGGGCGTGCCCGAAGGCAGCTACGTGAGCGACCTCGAGCCTTCGCCGTTCGACCAGAACGTCATCTACGCCAGCTTCGAGAACCACAAGCGCGACGACTTCAAGCCCTACGTGCTGCGCAGCGGCGACCAGGGCCGCACCTGGACGATGATCAGCGGCAACCTGCCGGCCAACGGCCCGGTGCACACCATCGCGCTGGACCACGTGGACCCCGAACTGGTCTTCGTGGGCACGGAATTCGGCGTGTTCTTCACGCGCGACAACGGGTCGCACTGGACGCAGCTCAAGAGCGGCCTGCCGACCATCGCCTGCCGCGACCTGGAGATCCAGCGGCGCGAAGGCGATCTGGTCGTGGCCACGTTCGGCCGCGGCTTCTACGTGCTGGACGACTACTCGCCGCTGCGCGGGCTGGCACCGGCCACGCTGGAGAAGGCCGCCGTGGTCTTCCCGGTGAAGACGGCGAGGATCCACAGCTTCACCTCGGAGCTCGGCTATCGCGGCCGCGGCTTCCAGGGCGCCGGCTTCTACACTGCGGAGAATCCGCCCTACGGCGCCGTTTTCACCTACCACCTGAAGGAGGGCCTGGAGACGCTGAAAGACCAGCGCCAGGCCGCCGAGAAGGACAAGGAGAAGGCCGGCCAGCCGGTGTACTACCCGAGCTGGGACGACCTTCGCGCCGAGGAGCGCGAGGTGGAGCCGGAACTGGTCATCACCGTGCGTGACCAGGCGGGCAACGTGGTGCGACGCCTGAAGGGCGACGGCGGCAAGGGCCTGCATCGCGTGGCGTGGGACCTGCGCCACCCCTACACCGGCCCGGTCAGCCTGGGCGGCGGCGGGCCGCGATCGCCTTGGGACGGCGAGGACCGCGGGCCGCAGGCTGCACCCGGCACGTACTCGGTGAGCCTTTCGCAGCGCGTGCGCGGCGTGGAAACCGAACTGGCCGGTCCCGTCACGTTCACGACCGAGTTGCTGGGCACGCACTCGACGCCCGACCGCGACCCGCAGGGCACGCTTGCCTTCGCGGCGGAAGCGGCCGAGATGTACCGCGCCGTGCAGGGCGCCGGCCACGTCCACGCGGACGCCGTCGAGAAGGTCGGCTACCTGCGCCAGGCCGTGCTGGTGACCCCGGCCGCCGATCGTGCGCTGCTCGGCCGCATCGACGCGCTGGCCGCCAGGCTGGCCGACCTGGGCGTGCAGATGGACGGCGACGACACCGTGGCGCGGCGGCAGGAGCCGACCACCCCGGGCATCAGTTCGCGCGTGGGCCAGGTGGTCGCGGGCCTGGACGGCAACCTGTCGGGCGCCACGACGACGATGCGCGAGAGCCTGGCGGTCGCGAAGCGGCAGTTCGGGCCGGTGCTGGCGGGGCTCGAGGCGGCGACGGCGGAGATCCGTGCGCTCGAGGCCGAACTGGAGAAGGTGAAGGCGCCGTACACGCCGGGTCGATTGCCGGCGTGGGACGGCCGTTGACCTCCGGACTGCGCTGTTAGCAACGAAAGAGGGGCCCACCGGGCCCCTCTTACGTTGTGCGCCTAGCCCTTCTCGTCGTAATCCTGTAGGGCAGGCGCAGTTTGTTCAGCCCGTTGAGCGCCGCCACCCGGTAGCATTCGGCCAGCGTCGGGTAGTTGAAGGCGCTCTCGACGAAGTAGTCCACGGTGCCGCCCAGCGACATGACCGCCTGCCCGATATGGATGAGTTCGGTGGCTCCGGTCCCGATGATGTGCACGCCCAGCAGGAAATGCGTCTGGGGATGGAAGATGATCTTGAGCATGCCGACGTCGTCGCCCAGCAACTGGCCGCGCGCGGTCTCGGTGTAGCGGGCGCTGCCCGTCTCGTAGGGCACGCCCTCCTCGGTCAGCTGCTCCTCGCTGCGCCCCACCGTGCTGATCTCCGGGATGGAATAGATGCCGATCGGGAAGTCGCGGGAGCGGTCCTGGATCTCGACGCCGAACATGTGGCAGACGGCCGTGCGGCCCTGGTTCATCGAGGTCGAGGCCAGCGCCGGGAAGCCGATCACGTCGCCCACCGCATAGATCGCAGGGTTGGCGGTGCGGTAGTGCGGGTCGACCGTCAGCCGGCCGCGGTCGTCGACGTCGAGGCCGACTGCCGGCAGGTTCAGGCGCGCGGTGGCGCCGTGCCGGCCCAGGCACCAGAGCACGGCCTGCGCCCGCAGCACCTTGCCGCTGCGGAGGCTGACCTCCACGCCTGCGGTATCCGATTCCGATTCGGCCACGTGGTGCACGCCGGTGACTTCCTCGCCCAGCCGCAGCGTCAGTCCGCGCGACCGCAGGTGGTACTGCAGCGCCTCGCCGATCTGCAGGTCGAGGAAGCCGAGCACGCGGGCACCGCGCTCGACCAGGGTCACGCGGACGCCCAGGCGCGCGAACATCGACGCGAACTCGGTGCCGATGACGCCGCCGCCACACGATCAGCGTCTCGGGCAGGCAGGTCAGCCGCAACAGGTCGTCGGAAGTCAGGACACATTCGTCGTCGAAGGGCACGCTGTCCGGGCGCGCAGGCTCGGAACCTGTTGCGATGAGGAAGCGGTCGGCGGTGATGGTGCGCTCGCTACCGGCGCCGCGGACCACCAGGCTGCCGGGACCGGTGAACGAAGCCTCGCCGGCGACCAGCACGACGCCGTTGCGGCGCAACTGCGTCTGCACGATCTCCATCTCGGTGGCGATGATGCGCTGGCAGGAGCTGAGCAGCTCGCCGATGGTGAGCTTCCCGGTGCGCAGTTCGCCGCGGGCGTTCAGGTGGTCCTTGCCGGAGGTGGCGCGCAGGATCGCCTCGCGCAGCGCCTTGGACGGGATGGTGCCCGTGTGGACGGCCACACCTCCCACCTGCTCCATGCGCTCGATGACGCACACACGGTGGCCGAGCTTGGCCGCCTGGATGGCGGCCTTCTGGCCGCCGGGGCCGCTGCCGATCACGCAGAGTTCGAAATCCGCCACGCCTGCAGGTCCTTTCCGGCGCTTAACCGCCGTCGGGAACGACGCCGGCGGGCAGATTGTCCGCCGGTGTCAGGGTATCGCCATCGGGGCCGCCCGAGACCACCGTGCGGGTGGAGACACGCACCGCGTAGGGCACGCCCCAGCCGTCGGCCGCCAATATATCGTCCAGAACCAGATTCGCCCGATCGGAATTCCAGTCGCCGGTCAGTTCCACCGAGCCCTGGGCATCGACCCGTGCCTGGGCGATGGCCAGCTCGTAGAGCGTGGCGCGGCGGCCGGCCGCGGCGCTGCTGACGGACAACTGCACGTCGTCGCCGTTGCCCGCCAGGCCGTCGGCGCCGCGACTGGTCACCAGCGCCGTGGGCGGGCGCGCGGCGGCGTTGACCGTGAACGCCAGCGGCATTCCCCAGCCGTCGACGAGGGCCTCGGCACCCACGGCGGGCGGCAGCCAGGCGCCGTTCAGCTCGGTCAGGATCGCCGGGAAGCTCCCGTTGACCTGGAAATACTCCTGCGCAGCGCGGCTGATCGCCTCCAGGCGCACGCGCGTGAGGGCTTCCATCTCGGACAGGGCTCCGTCGACGTCGACGAGGATCTGGAGGTCATCATGGCCGTCGGTGCCCTCGGCGGTGCCGCCCACGGTCCAGGTGGCACCGACAGTGCCTGAGCCCAGCCGGCGGTCGGCACCGCTGCTGGCGATGATCGCCGCCGCGGCGCCGGTGTTCAGCAGGGGCGTGCGGTCGTAGGCCAGCGGGCGGCCCCAGGCGTCGAGGTTCACGGTGGCGGCCGCCGCCTCGCGCGCCGAGCCCAGGTAGGGGCCGCGCCAGCCGCCCAGCCCGGGGTCCGTCACGAGGGCCGCCAGGCCCTCGGCCTCTGTGGGCAGGCGGCCGACGTCGCGGTAGAACGCGACCAGCGCCTGGTCCAGCGCTTCCAGATGCGTGCGCGTTGCCGCTTCGCGGGCGGCCAGGGCCTCGCGGAACAGGAGCGGCCCGACCGTCCCGGCCAGGATCGCCAGGACGGCCAGCAGGACGATCAGGCCCAGGAGGCCGAATCCGGAACGCTTTGCCGGGGCAGGCTGTTGCACAGGATTTGGGCACCTCCGCTGGGGTCGGGGCCGCAGGCAGCGCGGCCAACCGCCATCGTCGCCATCACCAGCGGCCCGGTCAACCTCCATTTGGGCGCCGGACGCCGCTCTCACCCCTAAAGAAGTCGCGCACGCGGCCGAAATCCTCGTCGGGAGGTGGCCGTTCATCGGGACGGCCAACCGGGTTGCCGTGCCGGGCATATTTCCTTCGTGGGGGCCTTCGCATGAAATTGAAGATGAAGATCCTGTCAGGGTTCGGCGTCGTCTGCGTGCTGCTTCTGGCCAGCGGATCGTTCTCCCTGCTGCGGGTCGGGACCATCCGCCATGCCATGACGCAGTCGCTCGGCCAGGGCGAGGAACTCGCGTCCCTCATCGAGATGCAGGAGATGACCACGCGCAAGCCGCTGGCCCTGATGGAAATGCTGGCCGCCACCGGTCCGGCCGACCTCGCGGCACAGTTCTCCACCTATGAGCGCACGAAGCTCGACATGGATAAGCAGATCGCGACCTTCCTCGAGAACCCCGCCACGACCGAGGAGGAGCGGAAACTGATCAGGGCGATGGATGACATCGACGAGAACCAGGTGCACCCGCGCTTCATCGAGGTGGAGCGCATGATGCGCCTGAAGCTGGCCGGGGGCGCCGTCAGCGATCGCCAGATCCAGCAGGTGGACGAGGAACTCGACGACATGTTCAATCGCCAGCTGGCACAGCTGGAAGAATCGATCGAAGTGGTTCGCGGAGAGGTCGCCGAGATGAGCCGCGACGCCGACCGCACCGTGGCTTCGACCCGCACGGCGCTGGTGACGGTGATGGTGGCCGGATTGCTGTTGAGCGCTGTCATCGGCATCGCGGTGACGCGCGCCGTTGCGCGGCCCGTCGGCCAGCTCGAGCAGGCCGCAGCCCGCATTGCACAGGGCGACCTGACCGCAAGCATCGACGCCGGACTGCTGGCCCAGAAGGACGAGATCGGCTCGCTGAGCCGCTCGTTCGCGGGCATGGCCGACTTCCTGCGTTCGTTCGTGGGCGAGATCGTGACCAACGTGGAGACCCTGAACCGGGCCTCGCAGGAACTCTCGGTGACGGCCACGCAGATCGAGACCAACTCACGCGCCATGGCCGACAGCTCGCGCACCGTGACGGGCAACGCCGAGAACGTCTCGCACGCCTCGGGAGCCGTCGCCGCCGGCGCCAACGAGATCTCCGATCGCATCAGCACGGCCGCCGCCGCCGTGGAAGAGATGAGCGCCAGCATCAACGAGGTTTCGAGCAGCTGCAATCGCGAGCTGCAGATCGCCGCGCAGTCCAACGAGCGCACGCTGGCGGCACGCGAGAACGTGGGCCGCCTCCACGAGTCGGCGCAGCACATCGACCGCATCAGCCAGCTGATCCGCGACATCGCCGACCAGACGAACCTGCTGGCCCTGAACGCCACCATCGAGGCTGCTTCCGCCGGCGACGCCGGGCGCGGCTTCGCCGTCGTGGCCCACGAGGTCAAGGAACTGGCCCGGCAGACCGCCAAGGCCACGACCGACATCGAGTCGAGCATCCGCGAGATCCAGCAGGCCACGCTGCTGTCCATCCGCGAGATCGACGAGGTGGCCGGCTTCACCCAGCAGCTGAACGACGTTTCGCAGACCATCGCCGCGGCGGTGGAGCAGCAGGCCGCGGCCGCCAACGAGATCTCGAGCAGCCTGCAGCAGGTGAGCGCCGGCTCGTCGGAGATCGCCATGAGCGTGGGCGACTCGACCGCCAACCTCGAGGACATCTCGCGCAACGTGCGCGGGCTCGACGGCGCCATCCGCGACACGGTAACCGGCGTGGGCCGCATCAACGGCAGCGTGGACAACCTCACCGCGGTGGGCAAGCGGCTGCAGGAGCAGACGGCGCGGGTCAAGCTGGCCTGAGCCAGGGACTCAGCGGGAAGATCGGGGCTGGGCCGCGGGGTTACTCGCGGCCCAGCGCCACGATGGGGTCCATGCGGGCGGCCTTGTTGGCCGGATAGAGGCCGAAGAAGACGCCGATGGAGACGGAGAAGGCCGCGGCCCCCAGGGTCACCCACGGCGAGACGGCGAACGGGAAGCGCAGAAAGTGCGTCATGCCCCACGAGACGAAGTAGCCGATCACGATGCCGATGATGCCGCCGATGCCCGTAAGCGTGGCCGCCTCGATCAGCACCTGCAGGAGGATGTCCTGCCGCCGCGCGCCCACCGCCATCCGCACGCCGATCTCGCGCGTGCGCTCGGCCACCGAGATCAGCATGATGTTCATCACGCCGATGCCGCCCACGAGCAGGCCGATCGACGACAACACGACCAGGACCAGCGCCACGCCGCCGGTGACCTTGTCGATCAACTCGCCGTAGGTCTCGGAGGAAATCACGTCGAAGTCGTTGGGCTCGTCCGGCCGCAGGCGCCGTTCGGCGCGCAGGGTGCCGGTGAGGTTGGACATGACCTCGTCGGAGGTGAAGCCGTCGGCCACGGTCAGGGCCAGGTTGCGGTCCTCGAAGCCTGTTCCGAGCGCATCCTTCTCGAAGGACGTCCAGGGTGTGCAGACGAAGTTGTCGCCCATGGCGCCGACGATGTGGCGGCGCGCGGCCATCGTCCCCACGATCACGTACGGCTTGCCGTAGATGCGCACGGTGCGCCCGACCGGGTCGCGGCCGGGGAACAGGTCCTCGCGCGGGCCGTAGCCCAGCACCGCCACGCGCGCGCTGGAACTCACTTCCTCGGCCGTGAAGAAGCGGCCCTCCTCCACGCCGATGGAGAACAGGAACGGGAAGTTCTGCGAGCAGCCGAACCCCTGCACGAAGTTCGTGCGCTCCTTGCCGTAATCCAGCACCATGCCGCGGCCATTGGAAACCTGGTAGTCGATCAGGCCCACGCCCTCGGTCGTCTCGAGCGGCGCGATCAGTTCCGACATGAGCTGCGGCCGCTTGAGCTTCTCCTCGGCCTCGCCGCCGCCGGTGCCGCTGTCGCGCGAGACGTAGAGATAGGGCCGGCTCGACGACACGACGTCGTCGCGGATGCGCCCGCTCAGGCCGTTGACGATGGTGTAGATGGCCAGCAGCGTGGTGACGCCGATGGCCACGCCGAGGATCAGCAGCGCCGAGCGCATGCGGTGCCCGACGATGGTCCGCAGGGCCTGCGCCACGGCGTCGCGGACGATGAAGTGGCCGCTATTCATGGCGCAGCGCCTCCACGGGATCCAGTCCCGCGGCCTTCCAGGCCGGGTAGGTGCCGAAGCCGGCGCCGATGAGGAACGTGGTGCCCAGGCCCAGCAGGATGGACCAGCCGGCCACCGCGAACGGCAGCGGCGAGGCCAGCGAGATGACCCAGGCCAGCACGAGGCCGATGATGATGCCGGCGATGCCGCCGATGACCGACAGCGTGACCGCCTCGACCAGGAACTGCCACATGACGGCCAGGCGGCGGGCGCCGAGAGCCTTGCGCACACCCACCTCGCGCGTGCGTTCGGTGACCGAGACCAGCATGATGTTCATCAGCACGATGCCGCCGATCACCAGGCTGATGCCCACCAGGGGCACCAGGGCGCCGTAGATGGCCTTGGAGATGCCGCCCCAGATGGCCAGCATCTGGTCGCTGGACGACAGCGCGAAATCGTTGCGTTCGAGCGGGCGCAGGCGGTGGCGCTGCCGCATCAGGAAGGTGGCCTCGTCCTTCGTCTCCTGCAGTCCGTCGAGCGTTGCGGCCTGCACCTTGAGATCGATCGACCGCGCGGCGCCGAACAGCTTGAACCAGGCCGTGATCGGCACCACCGCGAACTGGTTGCGGTTGTTGCCCATCACGGTGCCGCGGTCGTCCACCACGCCGATCACCGTGAAGTGCCGCCCGCCGATCTTGACCTGGCGGCCGAGCGGGTCGGCGTGGCGCGGGAACAGGTCGCGGGCGGCATCGAAGCCGACCACGGTCACCTGCCGCGCCATCTCGACGTCGGTGCGCGTCAGGTGCCGGCCCAGCAGCAGGGGCATGTCCTCGAGGATGGAATAGTCCTCGGTCATGCCGCGGATGCGGGCGTTGCGGAAGACATTGCCCTCGGCCCGGAGGTCGCCGTTGGACGATGCGTAGGCGCCGATGGCCCCGGCGGTGGTCAAGCGCTCGGCCAGCCAGTCGCGGTCAGCCAGCGTCAGGTTGGGGTTGTTGAGCGATTCGAGGAAGGCGTCGAAGTCGGTCAGGAACTGGATATCGTCCACGCGCGTGAGCGTGAACACCGAAGTGCCCTCGTCCAGCACGACCTGCGAGACATAGCGGTCCGTGCCGTAGATCAGCGAGACCACGGCAATGACCGACATGGTGCCGACGATGTTGCCCAGCAGCGTCAGGAACGTGCGCAGCTTGTGGCCGCGCAGGCTCTCGATCGCGATGCTGACGCCTTCCAGCAGGTTCATCGGGCGCCCTTGCCGCTCTTGCCGCGGTCCTTGCCCTTCTTCATCAACTCGACCTGGGCGCCTTCCTTCAGCTCGCGCAGGATACGGAACGGCCCGGTGACGACCGTCTGGCCGGCGGTGATGCCGCCGAGCACCTCGAAGTCGTCCTCGCCGGCGATACCGATGGTGACGGGCACGAACTTGACGAAGCCGTCCTTGAGCACGAACACGCCCTCGGTCTCCTTGCGCTTCACCTTCGACTCGGCGGCGGTGTCGGCCTTTGCCGTGCGCGGGACGAAGCCGAGGTCCTTCAGCGCCGCCGCCTGCGCCTTGGCGCGACGGCCCGAGTAGCGGCGGACATCGACTTCCTTCAGCGGCCAGTCGCGCACCGTCACCGCGCCGAGGGGCACGGCCAGCGACTGCGTGCGTTCGGCGACCGTGATCTCGGCCTTGGCCGAGAGGCCCGGGCGGATGTTGGGCAGGCTGCCGTCGAGCGTGATCTTCACCTCGAAGTCGATGGCTTCCTGGTTGCCGCCCGTGCGCGTGCGGATGGGGCTGTTGCCGATCTCCGTCACGTGGCCGGTGAAGGTGCTGTCCGGGAACGCGTCGATCGTGATCTTCGCCGGCTGGCCCAGGGCCACGGACACGACCTCGGTCTCGTCGACCTCGACCCAGGCTTCCATGGTGCCCAGGTCGGCGATGACCAGCAGCACCGTGCCGGGGTTGTTGAGCGTTCCCATGATGGCGTTCTCGCCCTCTTCCACGTTCAGGCGGGTAATGACGCCGGTCATGGGGGCGGTGATCGTTACCTTGTTCAGGTCGTGCCGTGCGGCCGCCAGGTTCGCTTCGAGCTGCTGGACGCGGTTGCGCGACGCGTCGAGCCGGGCCTTCTCGATGCGCACGTTGGTGCGGGCGTTCGCCAGCTGTTCGTCGCTGGCCAGGCCTTCGGCATGCAGCTTCTCGGCGCGATCACGGTCGAGCTCGGCCTTCTCCAGCGAGGCGGCGGCAAGCTCGAGGTCGGCCCGCGACGAGCGGATGCTCGCCTGAAGCGCGTCGACCGCCGAGCGGTACGACGACGGGTCGATCTCCATGAGCAGGTCGCCTTCCTGCACCTGCTGGCCCTCGACGACCGCCAGCTTGACGATGGTGCCCATGGCGTTGGCGCTGACGTCGACCTTGCGCTTGGGCTCGATGGTGCCCGAGCAGTCGACGATGGCGGTCAGGTCCTTCGCGGCGACCTTCCCGGTCTCGACGCGGGCCTCGGCCTTGTCACGCCCCTTGAGGATGGACGCGACCACTGCCCCCAGCACGAGCACGATCGCCACGATGATCAGGATCCGTTTCACGATGCTACTCCCCGGTTCAAGCGACTACATGAAGAGCATGGACAGGCCCAGCGGGATGAGGCTGAGCAGCGCCCACGGAAGCACGACCGACGTGATGGCGGCATTGCGGGTCAACCCGAACACGCGCGAAAAGCCGATGACCAGCACGAACAGGCCCCACCAGGTCAGGAAATCACCGTAGGCGAGCAGGGCCTGGAACACGGGTGAACCGGGCTCGCCGCCGGGCATGAGGGCCGCCAGGCCGATGTTGACCCGGAACACCGATTCGGTGGCCAGGATCAGCGGGGCCTTGATGATCGGTCCGAGCGCGAACGGCAGCAGCGCCGCCCACGAGGTGACGCCCAGCGCCTGCCGGAACGTTCCCTTGCCCCCGCTCATGCGCACGAAGAAGCCGAGGATGAAGCCGAAGACGATGACCGACAACCAGCCCATGAAGCCGGCGGTCACCGCCTGGATCGCGCGCTTGGCCGGCGTCACGTTGAGGGCGGCATCGTACTGCGCCTGCCACTGCTCCTCGGGCATCATGCTCATGAGCTTGGAATCGCGCATCATCTCCATCTGCTCCGGGCCCGAAATGGGCGCCGTGACCCAGGCGAAGACAACCATGACCACGAAGATGATGAGCCCGGGCACCCACCACTGCGGCCGCGCACCGACATTGTCCATCAACCGGCCCGGCTTGGCGACCAGGTCCCGCAGGCGGCCCACCAGGTTGTCGCCCCCGGACGGCGGCGTGGCCGGCCCGGCAGGTTGCCCGGCGAGTGGCCCGGTCGGGTGGAAGCGCGAGTCCAGCGTCGGCTCATCGGTCATGTCGGGCTCACTTTCGGTTCGCGCACCGGCGGTGCACGGTTCACGGTGCGGCGGCGCCTGCAGGGCAATCCGCTACGTGTGGTCTTCCGGGTGCAGTCGGGCGAGCATCGGGCCCGCGGCACGGGCCAGGGGGCCGGCGGCCTCGGCGGCCGCGAGCGCTGCAGTACCCCCGTGCCGGGCCAACAATTCACGGGCGAAGCGGCCATCCTCGATCTCCGCCAGCACCTCGCGCATCCGTTCCTTCACCGTCGCATCGATCACGCGCGGCCCGCGGGTCAATCCCCCGTAAGCTGCCGTACCGCTGATCCGCGATCGGAGCCCGGCCACGCCGTGACGGTGGAGCAGGTCCGTGATCAGCTTCAATTCGTGCACGCACTCGAAGTAGGCGTTCTCCGGCCCGTAGCCGGACTCGACCATCACGTCGTAGGCCGCCTTGAGCAGCTCGATGACGCCGCCGCAGAGCACCGTCTGTTCGCCGAACTGGTCGCTGATGCACTCGTCACGGAAGGTCGTGACGAAAGCGCCGCCGGACAGGCAGCCCACAGCCAGGGCATACGCAGCCGCGAGGTCCCAGGTTTCGGGTGGCGACGTTTCCGTCGCTGCGAGCAGGCCCGGCACGCCCCCGCCTGCGGCATGCATTTCCTGGAGCAGGTCGCCCTGCGCCTTGGGCGCGACGAGGAAACAGGGCCTGCCCGGCCCCGGCTCGACCTGGCCGAAGGCGATGGCGAACCCGTGCGCGAAGCCCACGGCCGCGCCCGGCCGCAGGTTGGGCGCCACATCGACGGCCCAGGCGGAGGCCATCGCCGTGTCCGGGAGCATGAGCATCACCACGTCGGCGCCGGCCACGGCCTCGGCTACAGGCAACGGCGCCAGCCCGTCGGCGCGGGCGCGCTCGGCAGCCGACGACCCCGCGCGCACGCCGATCAGGACCTCGAATCCGCTGCGACGCAGGTTCCGGGCCTGCGCCCGACCCATGGTGCCGTAGCCGACTATGGCCACGGCGCGACCGAGCAGCGGCCCGGTCGTGACAGCCGCCGCCTCGAGCACGGTGCCCGGCAGCGGCGGATATTGTGCAAAGAAGCGATGTTCCATGGCGCCACGATAGCCCGGCCGGGGCTGTCTTGACAACCCCGGGAACAGCGGATAAATTGCGTGATTGCCCGCGCAAGCGGGCGCCAAGGATGTTGGGTGGCGGTTTAGCTCAGTTGGTTAGAGCAACGGAATCATAATCCGTGTGTCGGGGGTTCGAATCCCTGAGCCGCTACCAACATTTCACCGGCCGTGAGGGGGAACTGGCCCGGACGCGCGCGTCGGGGTCTTTGTTTTTCCCGTCGGGATCTCTTTTGCCGCCTCCCGTTGCCGGAGGGCCCCATGTCCCGCTCGATTGCCCGCCCCCTTCCACGCCCCATGGACCTGGCCGCCGCCGCCGCCCGCCTGGGCGAGCTTGTCGCGCTGGCCGTGCCTGCGGCCGCCCCGGCGCGACCGGGCGTGGTGGTGGCGCTGTCAGGCGGCCCCGATTCGGTGGCGCTGCTGCTGGTGGCCTGCCGTTGGTCCGCCGTGAGTGGTGCGCCGCTGGCCGCCGCCCACCTGCACCACGGCCTGCGCGCGGGCGACGCCGACCAGGACCTCCTGTTCTGCCGTGACCTGTGCGCCCGCCTGGGCGTGGAACTGCTCGAGGGCGCCGCCGATCCCCGCGCCGCGGCCCGCGAGCGCGGCCTTGGCCTCGAGGAAGCCGCCCGCCACCTGCGCCGCCGGTTCCTTCTCGATGCGGCGGCCGCGCGCCCGTGGCCCGCGTGCGTGGCCACCGGACATCACCGAGACGACCAGGCCGAGACCGTGCTGATGCGCCTGCTGCGGGGCACGGGGCCGGAAGGGCTGCGCGGCATCCGCCCGGTTTCCGGCGCCTTCATCCATCCGCTCCTGGACTGGGACCGGGGCGCCATCGTCGCCTTCCTGCAGGAGCAGGGGCAGCCGTGGCGCCTGGATGCCACCAATCTCGACGGTGACAACCTGCGGGCACGCCTGCGGCGCGAAGTGGTGCCCGTGCTCCGCAGCGTGTTCGGCGAAGGCTGCCTGGACAGCCCGGCCCGCCTGGCGGGGCTGCTCGAGGACGACCTGGCGCTGCTGGACGAGCTCGCGCGACAGGCGCAGCCGGGGGTCACCGACGGCCCCGCGCTGCGCATCGCCGCCCTGCTGGAACTCCCGCCGGCGCTGGCGGGGCGCGTCCTGCGCGCCTGGCTGGGGACGCCGGACCTGGTGGAAGCCGTCCATGTGGCCACCATCCTCGGCTGGCTGCGCGACGGCATCTCGGGCAGCGGTCTGGACCTGCCGGGCGGCCGGCGCCTGACCCGTGAATTCGACCGCCTCCTGCCGGGTACGGTGACTGGGCCCGGAAACGACGACGGCGGCCCCGAGGACTGGCGGCCCGAAGTGCGCCGACTGCCGGACGGAACCGACCCTGGACGGCCCCAAGTGGGCGATCCGGAGAATCCGGACACCTGGCATCTGGTCTGTCCGGCATCAGCGTTGCGCGGCAACCTCCGGGTGCGCGGATGGCGACGCGGCGACCGCCTGCGCCCCCTCGGGCTGGGCGGCGGCAAGAAGGTGAGCGACCTCCTGCGCGAAGCGCGTGTGCCGGTGTCGCGGCGCGCGGGCGTGCTGGTGGTCGTGGACGACGACGGCATCCTGTGGGTGGTCGGTCTGGCCCGTGACGAGCGTACGCGGCTGTTGCCGGACTCCACGGGGATGGTTACTATCTCCATCATCCGCAGGAATTACCCTACGACGCGAGGAACGCGCCCTTCATGAGTCAACTACCCGGCCGTCCAGGCCACGGGAACGACGGACGCAGCCCCAAAGGCCAGGGTCCCAAAGGTCCGAACAAGGGCCCCGGCGTGAAGCCCCCCCACATTCCCGGCAAGACGGCCGGCTTCTGGGTCCTGTTGCTGTTCCTGGTCTTCCTGGTCTACCAGATGATCGCGCTGGACCACACCACGATCCAGGAACTGACCTATTCGTCGTTCCGCGAGCAGGTTGAAAAGGGCAACATCGGGAACGCCTCGAAGACCAACCTGATCGTCAATGGACAGCTGAAGGAAAAGACGTCGCTGACGGTGAAGGACGGCTCGCTGCGCGAAGTCGACAAGTTCACGACGCGCCTGCTGTCCGATCGCGACGATTTCGCCGAGTGGGTCCAGGAAAAGAACCCCGAGGCCGTGCTGGTCGGCGAGCCGCAGAAGACCAACTGGTGGGTCCACTTCATGACCTACTACCTGCCGTTCCTGCTGATCCTCGGGCTGTGGCTGTTCTTCCTGCGGCAGATGCAGGGCGGCGGCAACAAGGCGTTCAGCTTCGGCAAGAGTCGCGCCAAGATGTTCAACATGGACAAGCCCGAGATCACGTTCGAGGACGTGGCGGGCTGCGACGAGGCGAAGTACGAACTGCAGGAGATCATCGACTTCCTGCGCGCGCCGCAGAAGTTCCAGCGCCTGGGCGGGCGCATCCCGAAGGGCGCGCTGCTGGTCGGCTCGCCGGGCACGGGCAAGACGCTTCTCGGCCGCGCCGTGGCCGGCGAGGCGGGCGTGCCGTTCTTCAGCATGAGCGGTTCGGACTTCGTCGAGATGTTCGTCGGCGTGGGCGCCAGCCGCGTGCGCGACCTGTTCGAGCAGGGCAAGAAGAACGCGCCCTGCATCATCTTCATCGACGAGATCGACGCCGTGGGCCGGCATCGCGGCGCCGGGATGGGCGGCGGCCACGACGAGCGCGAACAGACGCTGAACCAGCTGCTGGTCGAGATGGACGGCTTCGAGACGAACGAGGGCGTGATCCTGCTCGCGGCCACGAACCGGCCCGACGTGCTGGATCCGGCGCTGCTGCGCCCGGGTCGCTTCGACCGGCAGATCGTCGTCGACATGCCCGACCTGGTCGGGCGCGAGGCGATCCTCAAGGTGCATATCCGCAAGGTCAAGATCGCGCCGGACGTCTCGGCCGCGAGGATCGCCGCCGGCACGCCGGGCATGGCGGGCGCCGACCTGGAGAACCTGGTGAACGAGGCGGCCCTGCTGGCCGCGCGCAAGAACCACGAACAGGTCAACATGGACGACTTCGAGGACGCGAAGGAGAAGGTCATGCTGGGGCCCGAGCGCCGCAGCCGGGTCTTCACCGACGCGGTCAAGCGCGAGGTCGCCTACCACGAGGCCGGGCACGCGGTGGTGGCCTGGGCCTGCGCCGATTCCGATCCGGTGCACAAGGTGACCATCATCCCGCGCGGACAGGCGCTGGGACTGACGGCCATGCTGCCGGTGGAGGACCAGTACACGATCACCGAGCAGAAGTACCTGGACCAGATCTGCGTGGCGCTGGGCGGCCGCGTGGCCGAGGACATGTTCCTGGGCAAGATCGGCTCGGGCGCCTACGGCGACATCAAGGCCGTCACGAGCTACGCGCGCACGATGGTCACGCGCCTGGGCATGAGCCGCAAGCTGGGCCCCATCGCCTACGAGGAGGGCTCCGAGCAGGTGTTCCTGGGCCGGGACTTCGGGCGGACGCACGTGTTCAGCGAGAAGACGCTGCAGGAGATCGACGCCGAGATCAAGCGTATCGTCGACGAACAGTTCGAGCGGGCGCGCACGATCCTCGGCGCCAACCGCGAGAAGGTCGAGACGTTGAAGGACGCCCTGCTCGAGCGCGAGTCCATCGACGCCGAGGAGTTCAAGCTGCTGATGAAGGGCCAGACCCTGCCCGAGCGCGTGCTGAACGTCGACCACTCGGTGGACGGCACGACCGTGGCGGCGGCGGTGACGTCGACGGCTGCGGCCGGCGACAACGACAGCGGCGGCGGCGGGAACGGCGACGGCGGCGGCGAGACGCCGGGCGCCGACCACCCGGCTTGAGCGTGGACGGCAGCGGCAATCGGAAGGAAGGGGACCGGCAGGTCCCCTTCCGCGCTCCGGCCTGGGACCTGGGGCGCGTACGACTGCAGGCCACGACGCGCCCGCTCCTGATGGGCATCGTCAACCTGACGCCGGACAGCTTCTGGGCCGGTTCACGCGGCGACGGGCCCGAGGCGGCGGTGGACCTGGCCCTGCGCCTGATCGCCGAGGGCGGCGACCTGCTCGACCTGGGCGCCGAGTCGTCGCGGCCCGGCGCCGAGCCGATCGGTGAAGAGGCCGAGAGGGCACGCCTGCTGCCCGTGCTCCGTCTGCTGAGGCGGCAGACCGACCTGCCGTTGACCGTCGACACGGTGCGCGCGGGCACGGCCGCCGCGGCGCTGGCCGAGGGCGCCGACGCCATCAACGACATCAGCGCCGGCTGCTTCGACGCGGGCATGCTGCCGCTCGTCGCCAATGCCGGGTGCGGACTGGTGCTCATGCACATGCGCGGCACGCCCGCAACGATGCAGGACGATCCGTCGTATCGCGATGTGGTGCCGGAGGTGGCGGACTGGCTCGCGACGCGCGTGACGGCCGCCGAAGCGGCCGGCGTGGCGCCGGGATCGATCGCAGTGGACCCCGGCATCGGCTTCGGCAAGACCCCCGGGCACAACCTGGCCCTGTTGCGGCACGCGGCCGACACGGCCCGGGGACGCGTCCTGCTGGTGGGTGCCTCGCGCAAGAGCTTCATCGGCGCCGTGAGCGGAGCCCCGACGGCCGACCGGTTGCCCGGCAGCCTGGCGGCGCTGGCGGCGGCGTGGCACGCGGGCGCCGCCGTGGTGCGGGTGCACGATGTGGCCGCATCGCGGCAGTTCCTGGACGTGCTGGCTGCGATCGGCCGCGACTAGGCGTTCGGCAGCGCGATGTTCGCGCGCGCCGGCCAGATTCACCGTTGAGTGCGCCGCGGACCGGTGCTAGGTTGTCGACATGTGGGAAAAAGTCTCCGGCAGCATCTTCATCGACGTCCTCGATATCCTCATCGTGGCCTACCTGCTCTACCGCCTGATCGTGTTCATCAAGGACACGCGGGTGATCCAGATGTTCGTGGGACTGGGACTGCTGCTGGTGCTGTCGTTCCTGGCGCAATTGCTGGGCATGATGGTGGTCGGTCGCATCATCGGCACGTTGCAGACGGTGTGGGTGGTGGCGTTCATCATCATCTTCCAGCCGGAATTGCGGGCGGCGCTGACCACGCTGGGGCTCGGACGCGGCCTGTTCGGGAGGGTACGTGAGATCCCGGCCGAGCAGGAGTTGCTGAAGGCGGTCACGCGACTTTCCAAGCGCGGCCTGGGCGCCATCATCGTGATCGAGCGTGAGGTGCGCCTGAGCGACTGGATCCAGAAGGGCGTGCCCCTGGACGCCGAGATCACGGCCGCCACGATCGAGGCGATCTTCACGGTACCGGGCCCGTTGCACGACGGCGCCGTCATCATCAGCGGCAGCAAGATCGCGGCGGCGGCAGTGATCCTGCCCATCACCGAGCGCGAGGAACTGGGCTACGTGCTGGGCACGCGGCACCGTGCGGCCATCGGCATCAGTGAGCAGTCCGATGCGATCTTGCTGGTGGTTTCCGAGGAGACGCGCGCGATCAGCCTCGTCTTCGGCGGGCATATCCGCCGCGGGTTGTCGATGGACGATCTCATGCACGAACTGGAGCGCGTCTACCGCCGCCAGACCGGCCCGCGCGTTCGCAATCGCCGGGCGAGCGACCGCGCCGCCGAGGCCGAGGCCGCGGCCGAGTCGGCCCGCGTGAACCGCACTGCCCCCGATTCCCGCAACTGAGCCCGCAGCCGGGCCCGCTCCGGCCCGCCACTATCCCCGTGAACGCTGGATGAGCGCGAGATCCGCCAGGACGAGTGCCGCCATCGCCTCGACGATGGGCACGGCCCGCGGCAGCACGCAGGGATCGTGGCGTCCATGGCCGACCAGGTCGAGCGGCTCGCCGTCGTAGCCTGCGGTGCGCTGGGCACGCGCGATCGTCGCCGGCGGCTTGAAGGCGACGCGGAACGTGACGGGCTCGCCGTTGCTGATGCCGCCCTGCACGCCGCCGCTGCGGTTGGTGGCGGTGCCGAGTCCGCCCTCACGGGCGACGAAGGCGTCGTTGTGCTGCGAGCCGCGCAGGTTCGCGCCGGCAAAACCGGAGCCGATCTCGAAGCCCTTGGTGGCCGGGAGCGACAGGAAGGCGTGCGCCAGCATCGCTTCGAGCTTGTCGAAGACCGGCTCGCCCCAGCCCGCCGGCAGCCCGCGGCAGACACCGGCGATGACGCCGCCGACCGAGTCCCCGTCGGCCCGGGCGGCGATGATCGCCTGTTCCAGCGAGGCGGCCAGTGCGGGATCGGGGCAGCGGGTGGGATGGGCATCCACCTGGGCCCGCGTCAGCGCCGCCGCGTCGACCTGTGCCGGGCCCTGGCCGGCCACCTGTTCCACCCACGCCACCACTTCCACCCCATGGGTTGCCTGCAGCCAATGGGCGCCACGGCGCCGGCGGCAACGCGACCGACGGTCTCGCGCGCGCTGGCGCGGCCGCCGCCCGAGACCGGGCGCAGGCCGTACTTGCGCTCGACGGTGAGGTCCGCATGTGAAGGACGGGGGGCGGCCGCCAGGTCCGCGTAGTCGCCGGGCCGCTGGTCCAGGTTGCGCACCAGCAGGGCGATCGGCGTGCCGAGCGTGAGCCCGCCCTCCACGCCGGAAAGGATCTCGACCCGGTCGGCTTCCTGCCGGGCGGTGGTCAGGGCACCCTGGCCGGGGCGCCGGCGGTCGAGCTCGCGCTGGATCACGTCGCTGACGAGGGCCAGCCCGGGCGGGCAGCCGTCGATGACCGCGCCGACGCCGGGACCGTGCGATTCGCCGAAGGTCGTGACGCGGAACAGGCGGCCGAAGGTGCTGGACATGATTCTCCTGCCGGAGGCTGGTGCCTCGTGCCGGAACTGAGGTATGCGGTTCGCCGTGCGGGACAGCCGGGATGCCGCAGCGATGATCGCAGAGGCGACGCGGCGGCGCAATGGTCGGCGCGCCGTGACCGTTCGCTAGAGCGCCACTTCGTAGCCCTCGAACTGCGGCGGACCCAGGTAGGTGCCTTCCGGGGCGCGGGCCTTCGCGTGCGCCTGCTTGAAGGCGTCGGACTCGGTCCAGTCGAGGAACGCCTGGCGCGACTCCCAGGTCGAATGCGAGATGAAGATCGTCGCCTCGGGGCGCGATTCGCCGCGCAGCAGGTTGAACTGGCGGAAGCCGGGGACGTCCTGCAGGCGGGAATCGCGCTCGCGCCACATCTGCACGAAGGTATCCTCGAATCCGGGGGCGATGCGGAAGCGGTTCATGGCGATGAACATGCGGGGCCTTTCGGTTGCGGCCGCCCGGGCCGACAATGAGGATCGAATTCATCTGCCATGGTCGCCCGCCGGCGTCCGGTTCGCCAGTTCGGAACCTCCCGATCTGCCCTGTGACCATATAAATTTGAAGCAGATAACTCATTTTGTGACAGATCCGTGAGCGGGGTGCATTATCATGAGCTAGGTCATTTGCGTCTTTTTGTCCGGCGCGCCCGACACGGCCCTGCCGCACGGGCCACCGCCACCTGGCAGTTTGCGCGATGAATCGCAACCGTCGCCCCGTTCTGTCATTGGTTTGGACCTGTGCCCTGCTGCTTGCCGCCGTGGCCGCGTCGTCGGCCCTGGCTGCTGCGAGCGGGCCCATCACCCCTGAAGCCCTGGCCACCGCCCGCGCCCTGCCGCAGTGGCAGCCGGCTGTCTGGACCGACCATCCCGTGCGCATCGAGTTGCGCGACCGCGACGAACTGGACGCGCTGCTGCGCGCCGTGCCGCTGAGCCGCTTCTCGCGCGAGGATGTCGAACTGTCCTACGAAGGAGCCGACCGCAAGGTCGAGAAGGTGGCGCTCGAAGTGCGCGTCACCGACCGCGAGCACGCCGACCTGCTGGCAGCCGGCTGGGCGCCGGTCGCCGTGCGCGACCTCGACCGCGAAGGCCGCGAGGCGGCCGAGAAGATGTGGGCGAGCCGCGAATTGCAGCCCGCGTCCGAGAAGGTGTTTACGTTCCCGCTGACGGTCTACCCGACGCACGCCGAAATCGGCCAGATCCTAGCCGACCTCGCCGCCGCCCACCCCACCCGCGCCCGCACGTTCCAGTGGGGCACCAGCATCCAGGGCCGCGCCCTGTGGGGCCTGGTCATCAGCGACGACGTGAACAACTCGGAGGCCGAGCCCGAGATCCGGCTGAGCTCGACCATGCATGGCGACGAGGTGACGGGCATGATCCTGACGCTCGATTTCGCCAACTACCTGCTGACCAACTACGGCGTCGCCGGCCGCGAGGACGTGACGAATCTCGTGGACAATTACGAGATCCACCTCATGCCCGACCACAACCCCGACGGCACCTATCTCACGCAGCGCTAAATGCGAACGGCGCCGACCTCAACCGCAATTTCCGCTGCCGGCCGGCGAGGACCCCGTGACCGAGAGCGAGAACCTCTCCTTCATGGCCTACGCCAACTCGCATCATTTCGTGATCAGCGCCAACTACCACGGCGGCGCGCTGCTGATGAACTACCTGTGGACTGGACCTACACGCTGACTTCCGACGATGCCGCCCTGCGCAAGTTGAGCCTCGAGTACTCGACCTACAACCTGCCCATGTACAACGGCGATTTCCCCCAGGGGATCACGAACGGCGCCGCTTGGTACGTGGCGCTCGGCACCCTGCAGGACTGGAGCTACGACCAGACGGGGTGCATCGATACGACCATCGAGGTCTCCAACACGAAGTGGCCTGCCGCCAGCACCCTGGCGACGTTCTGGAACGAGAACCGCGAAAGCATGATGCACTACGTCAAGTCCGCCCGGTACGGCGTCAACGGCGTGGTCACCTCGGCCGAGACGGGCGACCCGGTGAACGCAACCGTCACCGTGACCGGCAACACCAAGACCGTGCGCACCGACCCGACACACGGCGACTACTACAAGCTGCTCGCCACGGGCACCTACCAGTTGACGTTCAGTTCGCCGGGGTACATCACGCAGACGGTCAGCAATGTGGCCGTGACCTGGGGCACGCCGACGGTGCTCAACGTCCAGATGCAGCCGACCGCCAACGGCGACCTGAGCGGCCAGGTGCTGGCCGTGGGCGGCGCGCCGCTGGCCGCGCAGGTGCAGGTCTTCACCCACCCGCTGAACTCGCTCGCGGCGAGCGTGACGGCCAATGCGGCCGGCGTCTTCACCGTGAACAACCTCGAGTACGGCGACTACCGGCTGGCCTACACCTTCAGCGGCTACGCTGCGGAAGACCAGATCGTGACCGTCAACGCGGCCACGGTGAACGCGCCGACCGTCTACATGGCCCACTCGATCACCATCACGCCGTTCTCCGCGAACTTCGACGACGGGCAGGCCACCGGCTGGACCGGTACCTGGGGCGTGCTCGCGCCGGGCGCCGACGCCACGGCCTACGAGATGACCGACAGCCCGGTCGGCAGCTATGTCAGCAATTCGACGAAGTACTGCACGATGGCTGCCGGCGCCGACCTCTCGGACCTGTTGTCGGGCAACCTGACCTACCGCGCCAAGTGGAACCTCGAGGCGAACTGGGACGGCGTGCAGCTGCAGGTGTCGGTGGGCGGCGGCGCCTGGACACCGGTGGCCGCCACGCGCACCCAGACGGCCAGCGGGCAGGGCGTGCAGCTGACCGGCACCTGGTACGAAGGCGCGCAGGCCGCCTGGGTGACCGAGACCGTGAGCCTGGCGCCCTGGTTGGGCCAGAGCGATGTGCGCTTCCAGTTCGTGCTGCGCTCGGACACGTCGCTCAACTACGACGGCTTCCACTTCGACTCGTTCCTGATCCAGGGCGTGGGCACCGACCCCTACAGCGGCACCGGCAACCTGCCGGCGATGACGCAGCTCACGGGCGTGCAGCCGAACCCGTTCAACCCGGCCGCCACGGTCCGCTTCGAGCTGGCGCGCGCCGGCCGGGCCCTGGTCCGTGTCTACGACCTGTCGGGCCGCCTGGTGCGCACCCTGGCGGACGAAGCCCGTCCGGCCGGGGCGCAGTCGGTGGTCTGGAACGGCCTGGACGATGCGGGACAGCCCGCCGCCAGCGGCGTCTACCTGGTGAGGCTCTCGGCCGACGGCGTCGAGCAGTCGCTGAAGGCTTCGCTCGTCAAGTAGGACCGGGAAGCCGGAGATGAAGAGGGACCGCGGCTACGCGGTCCCTCTCCCGTTCCGGCAGTCATGAATCAGGCATCGCGAAGGCCTGCCCGGTCAGCGGGCAGCCCCCTCGGGATCCGCGCATTCCGCCTGTACGTCCTCCAGGGCCACGAGCAGCTGCGCCAGGACGATATCGCCGGCGCCGAGCGTTGCCGCCTCGTCGGTCACCGCGAGCACCAGCGACGGCTCACTGTCGATACCCAGGCCGAGGCGTCGGCAGGCCTTGTCGGAAAGCGCGACCAGGTTGATGAGCGTGCCGCCCTGGCTCAGGTCGTCCCGATGGTGGTCGCGGATGATGCGGCCGTATTCCTCGGGAAGTCCCCAGCTCCTGGCCAATTCGAATCCGCACGTGACGTGGGCCGACTCGAGGATCTCGCGTATCAGCTGGTCGGTCAGGCCGCCGTCGATCTGTTCTGCCGAGAAGACATCGTCGATGACCATGACGAGCAGCAGCTTGCCCACATCGTGCAGGAGTCCGGCGACGAATGCCGTCTGCTCCAGGTCCCGGTAGCCGAGCTTCCGCGCCAGCCAGGCCGAACCGTGCGCCACTCCCACCGCGTGCTGCCAGAGCGGCTCCATGAAGCGGTTCAGCACCGGCGCGCAGGCATGGTACTGTTCCTTCTCGCACGTCTGCATCGCGAGCCGGAAGACCTGGGCCGACCCCAGGCGCACGACGGCCTCTCTCACCGTGGCAACCTTCGACAGGCCCGTGTAAAGGGCGCTGTTGGCCACCCTCAGGATCTCGCCGGTGAGGGCGGCATCACCCGTTACCAGTCCGATGACCCTGGTCATCTCGAAGTCCGGGTCTGCGGTCAGCGTGTGGAGCTCCGCGGCAACGCTGCTCCGCGCGGGCAGGCGGTAGTCGCCGGCGGCGATGCGTTCCTCGATCATGGCAAGCAGCGAACGTCCCCCGCTCATCGCAGCACCCCCTGCAACCGGTGCAGTTCCTGCAGCGGCCGCGGCTTCGCCAGCCGGGGCAGCGTGCGGATGATCTCCTCGAACGAGGTCTGTCCCTCGCTCGCCTTGTAGATGCCGTCTTCCAGGAGCGACACGAGGCCGGTGCTCTCGACGCTGATGCGACGGATCTCGTAGCTGGTGCGCCGCTGGATGAGCGCATCCTTGACCGGCTCGTTGAGGATCAGCAGTTCGAAGACGGCGATGCGCCCGCGGTAGCCCAGGTAGCGGCAGTCGGCGCAGCCGGTGCCGCGCGCGAAGGTCATGCGGGTGACATCCTTGGGCTGGTAGCCGAGCCGCCGCACCTCGTCCGGCGTCAGCACGTGGTCCTGCCGGCAGCTGGGGCACACGCGCCGCAACAGCCTCTGGGCCAGGACGCTGACCACCGTGGACGAGATCAGGAACGCCTCGATGTCCATGTGCAACAGGCGCAGGAGGCCGCCGATGGAATCCTCGGTGTGGAACGTCGTCAGCACCTTGTGTCCGGTGAGCGCCGCCTGGATCGCCGTGTCGGCCGAGAACCGGTCGCGGATCTCGCCGATGACGATGACGTCGGGATCCTGACGCACGATATGGCGCAGGGTCTCTTCGCGGCGCCATGCCGATGTCATTGATGTCCAGAAGCTTGCTGCGGTTGTTGAGGAGTCGCAGCACGATCTTCTCGCCGTGGATGGTCGAATAGAACGAGACGCGCAGGTCGAGGTTCGCGCCCTCGTGCTCGAACAGCATGCGACCGTCCTGGTGCCTGCGGCGCTCGGCAATGTCCGCACCGGCCAGCACCTTGATGCGGCTGGTGAGCGCCCGCGCCGATTCCAGCGGCAGGTCCGCATGTTGCACGAGCACGCCGTCCTGCCGGAAGCGGATGCGGAGGCGGTCGCTCATCGGTTCGATGTGGATGTCGCTGGCCTTCTGCTCGATGGCCTCGGCAATGATCCGCTGGACAGCCTGGACCTGCACGCCTTCGTTCTCGAGCCTGGCCACGGAATCCGGCACCGGCGCCATGGCGCGCACGGCCTGCTCCAGCACGTGGCGGCGGACCAGGCAGGGCACCACCGACTGGCCGAGGATGCGGGTGGCTTCGTTGGGCGGCTCGCTCACCAGCGGGTCGGCCACGGCCAGCATCAGCGCCCCGTCGGGACCGCGGAACGGCAAGGCCTGGTTGCGCGTGAACCAGCCCGACTTGAACGGTGCCAGCAGCGCCCGGTCGACGGGAATCCGGTCCATGTCGAGGTACGGGAAGCCGACCTGTGCCGACAGCACCTTCAACAGCTCGTCTTCGGTCAGGAAGTGGTTCTCGACGAGCACCTCGCCGAGCTTGCGCCCGCGCGAGTCCTTCTGCAGCGCGATGGCGGCCTGCAGGTCGGGTTCGCTGATCACCCCGAGTTCGAGCAGGAGGGTTCCCAGGCGCAGCTTGACGCGGTTGCGCGTCAGGGTCTCACGCAGGATCTCCGGAGTCACCAGGCCGAGGTCCTGCAGTACCGAGACGAGGGGCCGCGGATTCGCCAGCTTGGTGTGCACCCTCAGTGCGTAGTCGAGATCGGCGGGTGCGAGCACCCCC